>JAGQZV010000142.1 GCA_020435295.1 Bdellovibrionales bacterium
GTTGTTTACGCTAAGAAAAGTTGTCAGCAGTGCAAGAAAGCGATCGCCTTTTTGGACAAGCAAGGTGTTGAGTACCAGTTAAAAGATATTGTTCACGAACCGCCTCCTCGGAGTCTGCTGGAAAAAGTTATCCGAGCTGAAAATATCTATTCTAGTCTGAATCAGCGCAGCACTACCTATCGCAGCAATCATTTGGGCAAACGTCGTACGACCAAGAACGAAGCGATTCGTCTCATGCTCAAGGATCCTAACCTTATTAAGCGCCCGCTTATTATCAAAGATAACCGAGCCTACCAGGGTTTCGAAGAAGATAGCCTAATCGACTTTGTTGAGAACTAGCGCAAGCTAGGAAGTGAAGCCTCAAAATCCGCCACTGAAGAATTAGTTTGCAAAGAACGTATTGTGCCAAGCACGCGCTGCCTCGTCGGCCCGTTCCGCCGGCACCACACAGGAAATCTTGATTTCCGAAGTAGACGTCATCAGGATTTCAATCCCTGCCCCCGCCAAAGCTGCGAACGCTCGGCTGGCGACCCCAGCGTAGCTTTTCATGCCTAAGCCCACCACCGAAACCTTGGCCAAATCCTCTTGTCTAGAAAACTCCATTCCGTCAAATGGAGGTTCGGCTTGCAATGTCTCCAAGGCCTGCACTGCCAATTTGTCGTCGGCATTACCCACAGTAAAGCCCAGCCGCATCGAATCGGATTCCGAAATCTCATTTTGAATAATAATGTCGACGTTTGCGCCGGCCTCAGCCACACGCTCAAAGATGGTCGAAAGAACGCTAGAGCCTCTGCGCAAACCGGTCAGCGTAAACTTGCAGACATTTCTATCCAGACTGACCCCCGTCACCACGGGCGCTTCCAGCGCCTGAGATTCCGTGAAACTCATGATCTGCGTCCTCCTCGCCTCTTCTACATCAAAGCTATTGCGTACCACAATAGGCATAGCGTACTTGGCGCCCAGCTCCACACAGCGGCTGTGGAGCACCTTGCTCCCCAGAGCGGCCATCTCCAGTGCGCTGTCATAGTCCAAGACCTCTACCAGCCTGGCCCCAGGCACAAAGCGGGGATCCGCCGTAAAGACCCCTTCTACGTCCGTATTGATCTCACAAAACGAAGCCTTCAATGCGACGGCCAGCGCCACCGCGGAGATATCGCTGCCTCCCCGCCCCAGTGTCATCAGCTCGTTCTGCTCGCCGACACCTTGGAAACCCGCCACCACCGGAACCCCACCCGCGGCCCAACAAGCTTCCAGCCTGGCTGTTTCAATGGACCGGATCCTTGCCTTGGCGTGCAGGCCCTCGGCGCGCAGGCCAATCTGGTAAGCCAAGAACGCCTCTGCCGGTACGCCCTCTCGCTCAAGGGCCGCAGCCATGAGAGCCGTGCTTACCTGTTCACCAGCAGCTACCGCCAAGTCGTAGTGCTTGGCGGCGGCGTCCGGGTTTACCATGCCGACCAACTCCACAAAGCGGTTGGTCTCGCCCGCCATCGCACTGACGACCACCGCAATCTTTCGCCACCCGGCCGCCCTTTGCCGAGCTACGCGGGCCGCGATCGCCCGAATGCGCTCCACCGTACCGACGGAGGTGCCCCCGTACTTTTGCACTATCGGTTGGTTCTTGTCTGAACGGGAATACATCAGTCGACGAGCTCTGGAGCTAACAGCTGCTCTAGAGTCTCCCTCTTGCGCACAACGCGAGCGTGGTCTTTGTCCACCAGGATCTCACAGGCACGCGGGCGCGTGTTGTAATTCGACGCCATGGCAAAGCCGTACGCGCCTGCACCCTCCACAAAGACGTGGTCCCCGGGCTTTAGCTCCGGAAGCGTACGATCCAGCCCCAGAAAATCCCCCGTTTCGCAGATCGGGCCCACGACGTCGACGTTTTCCATTCGAGAGACCCCGTCACCTTTTACCGCTCGGATTTGGTGGTAGGAGCGGTAAATACTGGGTCGGAGAAGATCGTTCATAGCGGCATCAACGATCACAAAAGTCTTCGCCGGAGTCCGCTTCACATACAAAACCTGAGAAAGCAACACGCCTGTGTTTCCGACAACTGAACGGCCTGGCTCGATGAGCAGGCGCACACCGGCGGCTTGCGCTGCCGGGATGAGTGTGCGGGCGTAGTCCTCAAACCCAGGCAGGTTCTCGTTATGGTAGCGAATGCCCAAACCTCCCCCAAGATCGAGTAGTCGCAACGCAAATCCCTTTGCTTGGATTTCGCGCGATAACGTAGCCATACGCTCGGCAACTTCCCGAAACGGATTCAGATCAGTGATTTGACTGCCAATGTGGCAAGAAAGGCCTACTAGGTCGAGCCAGCGGTTATTAGAAGCAATTTCTAAGAACCAAGTCATTTCATTTTCCGCTATGCCGAACTTCGTGCTGTATAAGCCAGTGGCGATGTACGGGTTGGTTTTCGCATCGACGTTGGGATTGATCCGCAACGTAACAGGTGCGCGCTTTTGCTTTTTTTGCGCCACTTCCGAAATTAGCGTTAGCTCGCCGACAGATTCGACATTGAAAGAAAGAATTCCGACATCCAGGGCGCGCTCAATTTCGGATCGCAGCTTTCCTACCCCGGAATAAACGATTTGGCTTGCTGGAATACCGGCAAGCAGCGCTTTTTCCAGCTCCCCGACCGACACGACATCGGCACCAAAACCGTGACCGGCAATTCGCTTTAATAGCGACAAATTGGTATTGGCCTTTACAGCGTAACAAGGCAACGTCGGGTGCCCAGCAAAGGCGGCTTTGAGAGCGTCGCACCTAGCATCTAAGGCGGCCCCTGAGTAGACATACAAAGGTGTCCCATATTTTTCTGCTAGCTCCCGTAGGGGGAGGGCTTCGCAATACGCTTGCCCGGATCGGTATGTAATTGCATCCATCGTACCGCCTTAGACGACGACGAATGTTGTAACACGAATGAAGATAACTGCAACCGGCTAGAGCTTAGGATCCCAATTTTACTATGGTTTTATATTCGGCAGGCGTAAGCGGCTGTACGGATAGTCGCGACCCTTTCTGACAGTACCAAGGCCTTGCCGAGTGCTGGGGACTGGCGCATGCGGTCCCGGGTCACAGGGGCCTTGAACTTGCCCGCCGCTTTGACGTCCACCATCAGCCAAGGGTTGGTTCCGCGGGCCTTGCTCTTCGGGTCGAAATACTTGTGCTTAGGATCCATGGCGTTGGGATCCGGATAGGCCACTTTTACGATTTCGCCCATCCCTACCGCTGCCGGTTCGTCGGTGCTGCTGTGGTAAATGATAACCGCATCCCCAAGCTTCATCTCGTCCCGCATGAGATTGCGAGCCTGATAATTGCGCACACCTTCCCAGGAAGTGGTTTTTTTAGGCGCTTTTTCTAGGTCATCGTAAGAAAAGGTGGTGGGCTCGGTTTTCATCAGCCAGTACTTCTTAGCCATGCTTTACTCTATTAGGCCTCATCCGCGCGGGCACTTTCCGCCGCAACGTTTCTTATGACACGGACCCAAGCGATACGACTACCTGCCATACGGACAACCCGCAACACATAATTCCCAGTCTCGACTTCATCGCCTTGGCGAGGGGCTCTGCCCAGCTTGTTAAATACAAGCCCACTCAGTGTGTCCCCTTTTTCCGCTTCCAAGTTCAGACCCGTCTCTCGGTTGAAGTCAATGACGAGCACCCGACCCAATACCTCAAAGCTACCGTCCGAAACTTTTTGGATGGTTTCCAATTCCTCTTTATCGAACTCATCGCGAATTTCGCCAACGATTTCTTCCAAAATATCTTCTTGGGTTACCACTCCCAAGGTCACGCCAAACTCGTCTTTTACCAGAGCCATGTGCGCAAAGGCGTGCTGCATGTCTTCGAGTAGCCGCAATATAGGCTTGCGCTCAGGAACCCTCAATACGGGCTTGAGCGCCTTTCGGATGTCGGTTTTCTTGGATCGAACCAAATGGATAAGATCTTTGATATGGATGATACCAAGCACACTATCCAAAGAATCCTCATAGATGGGTGCGCGAGTATGTCCCTCTTCCACCATTTGATCGAGTAGTTCTGGCGCCGGCGTATTGACAGAAAAGGCGACGATTTCCGTACGGGGGATCATGATCTCCGAAACCGTCATCTCCGCTGCACCAGCCGTAGCGGCGATAATAGAGGCTGGTGTTCCTTCCGCACCTTGGTCCCGCAGGCGACGAGCGATCCGCAACACTTCCTCAGAAGAGTCCATCTTGCTGGAATCCAATCCAGCAACGCGCTTAACGATTGGATCCACAAGTTTATCGAAGATAATGTGAACAAGAAACAGACTCTTGTGCATGAGGTATAGCGGCAACGAAACGACATAAGCCACACGCTTAGGGTTTCCAGCGGCTATCGCTTTAGGTAGAACTTCACCAAACAACAGTACCACGAGGGTCATGCTGACGGTGGCCACGATCAAGCCCACTCCCTCACCGAAATAATGTATCGCCAACGCAGAAGCGCAAGCCGATCCCAAAATATTGACGACGTTATTTCCTAAAAGGATAGTCACTAGGAGTCGGGAGGTCGAATGCAGCAGCCCTTTGGCCGCGGCGGCGGCAGGGCCCCCTCCTGCCTTGGCATCGCTATCTACGTCATCCGCACGCAAACGAAGCAATGCTGTTTCGCTTCCTGAAAAGAAAGCCGAGGCTACCAAGCAAAACAAAATAATTAGCGCGTAGATCAAGGGCGTCATGCGCTCGCCCCTGTTAAGGCATGCAAGGGGTCCGGCTCGGGACCGGAATCCTCGGTATCACTGAGAAACGCTACAGCGTCTTCAGAGGGAGGTTTCATTGTGTTACGCGGTGATCCCAATACTCACTCAAAGAAAGCACTATATCACATTTTAGCAAAAACAGAACGAAGTAGGAACTCTCCCACACAGGAGCTCGACTTGCCTAAGTTGCCCCCTTCCCGGTACCATATTTAAATCCACCATACTTCCGAGGATCCCATGAAAAACTTACTCCTGTTCCCCCTCTTCTTTTTTGCTGCTTGCACGGCGGGCAACAAGGACACTGCTCTTAACAAGACTCCCGACATCATGGAGCAGATTAAGGCACGGCAGGAGTTCGAAAGGCGCCGTCAACTAGCCCTAAGGGAACAGCAGGACCAGTATTTTAAGAATCCTTTGAAACCACAACTTGCGGAAAACCAAGTTTTTCGGGGGCCAGCAAGTGCAAAAATCACCATCGTCGAATACACGGACTTTGAATGCCCGTTCTGCTCTCGGGGTGCGGAAACCATGAAAGTACTTCGGACTAATTTCGGTTCCAAAGTGCGTTTCACGGTCAAGCATCTGCCGCTCTCCTTCCACCGCTACGCCATGCTGTCGGCGCAGTATTACGAAGCCGTCGCACTGCAGAGTAAAGACAAGGCAGGCGAATTTCACGACCGCGTTTTCGAGGCTCAAGACGCCCTGAAAAGCGGCGGAGAAAAATTTCTAGAGAAGGTTGTCACCGACATTGGCGCCGATCTCGCACAAGTCAAAAAAGATCTCAACTCTAAGTCAGTTAAAGCCAAGATTGACTCGGATATTGCCGAAGCCAACCGCTTTGGATTTACTGGCACCCCTGCCTTTCTTGTTAACGGCGTTCCCATCAAGGGCGCCCAGCCGCCGCAGGCATTTGTAGACGTTATCGAACGCCATCTTAGCTCCAACTGATCGACTCATTTCTGAGACAGTTAGTGCCCGTTTCTGAGAATCGCCCCCGTCAGCGCGCGCCTATTTCTTCTGAGCGTGGCACAAGCCTTGCTCCCTCAACCTTCGGGAGTGGTAAGGGGGACCGATGGGAAATATTCAGGGTGGGGATATCTTGCTACGCGACGGCGTAATCAACGCAGTGGGCTTTCAATACAATGCCCTTTCCGGAATCATAGGGGAAAATTACAATCACGCCGGCGTGGCACTCAACGGTTGGGAAGTCCACCACGTAGAAAGTAACGGCTACGAAACCATTCCGATACTCAGTTTCTTTTCCTGCGACAACGCCGCCAAAGGGGCGATTATCCGGTACGTAGGTCCGCAAGCCCCGCGTGTTCAACAAAAAGTTGTCGAAATCGTTCGCATGCGCACGTACCCAAAGCGCCCAGGCAATCCGTTTTCTTCCGCGACTAGTTGGGACACAGTAAACTGTAACGAGTTCATCTACAGTCTCTTCCTTATCGCAGTACAATTGCTCGCGGAGGAAGACAATAATGAAGGAGTTTCAACAGGGATGGCGGAACTTAGTAGACAAGGCCACTTTGTGAGTCCACGTCGCATCGATTACGAGTTTTTCGGGGCTCTAGCTCAAAGAACAGTTTGGGGGGCGGAAACGGTCGGCGGCACCCAAGCCAATCACCCCGATGTCCGAATTGAATTTGAAGGACAGGTACGTTGCAACACTCGATTTCTGCGGTATTTCTGCTGGGAATCGGAGGCAAGCCTGTTAACGTATACACCCGGGTCCTTTCTTCGTTCCTCATACTTTCGTCTGGTTAAAGGAGTAAGCTGTGGCAGCCCTGATGGCTCTGGCCTGTACTAATCTGCTGATGGTAGTTCTAACGACGTGGGCGTTTTTCGGGCTCGTTTCCCGATCGGCGTGGGGGGCCATACTCGTTGGCTCCCTGCTCGCCCTTGTGGGGGCGCTCGCTCTATCGCGTACGGCAATCAAACCCCGTATCCCAAGGCAGACTCCTGTGCTTTTTGCCGTCCTAAACGGCTTGGCGTGGGCAACGCTGTCAGCGGCCGCCTTGTTTGTTCAAAACTGGGGAAACGCTGCCGGGCTTGCCATCGCCGTGCCGATGCTTTTCGGTGCGGAATTCCTATTTGGAGCGGTATTTTTTCTAGGGCTACGCGCGGGGACCCGATCTAGCCGCGGTTGAGACGTACCGTACCTTTTGGTACCAAGACCCCCGGCCTTGTCTGTTCGTAATAATTCCCGACGAACGCGTCCATCTGTGGCAGATAGTACATTTGAAAGTAATGTTCCTGAGACGCTTCAACGATAAAGGCCTGGGACTGGTCACCTGCTCGTCGGTAGGCCCTGATGTTCCCATCCCCCGAAAGGTTGCTAAACACCTTCCCATCCTTGGCAAGTTGAATGGCAACTTTTCCTTTCACCGCGTCCCCATCCCCACGCAGGTACGCCTCCACAAACATCTCCCAAGGATCCTGAGATTTGATGGCCACCTCCCCATGAAAGCGACCGTTGAGAACTTCTAGTTCCGCTGTCGGATCGAGCGGACGCGAGCCTTTTATAGCATCGAAAAAATTCTGATACCTCACGCCCTTAAGAAAGTTTTCAATTTCGGTTTCGTTATTAAGAAGCTCGGCAGAGGCTTCCAAAGACTTTCTCTCAATAGGCGACTTCTTGAGCTCGCTTCGAGGATCTTTGCCAACAGGGTTTGGTCCACTGGGGACCGCATCGATGGTGGACGGCGGTTTTGGTAGCGCCGTTGTTTCTCCGGGAGAACAGGAGGCGTTTCCAAAATCAGACAGCACCTCTCTGGACGACGGCGACGGTAGGCTGGTGTGGCCGACGAAATACCCTCCCACTAGCCCCAGTGCCAACCCTATAATGCCCCATGCGGTTTTTCCGAAAGTCACTCTACTTCCTTTCTCTTAACGCATTCCTTCTAAAGCATGCCGAGCTGCAATCGGGCCGCTTCGCTCATCATCTCCCGACTCCAGGGCGGCTCAAAAGTGAGTTCCACCTCAACTTCTCTCACTCCAGGAATACGTTCCACTTTTGTGCGCGCCTCAGCCGCTATCACATCGCCCATGCCGCAACCCGGTGCGGTCAAAGTCATCTGAATATAGACGCTAAAAATCTTATCATCGAGAACAGACGGCGTAACGTCACACTGGTAGACAAGCCCAAGCTCCACTATGTCTACTGGAATCTCTGGATCGTAGCAGGTTTTGAGTTGTTCCCAAACGGCCTTCTCCACAGTCTCCCGCGAAACGTCTTTGGGATGCAACTGCGGCGCCACAACTTTTTCTTTCCCCAGCGCGTCCGCATTTTCCCCGTCAATTCGGGCCATGTTTCCGTCGGCTGCTATCACCGTAAAATTCCCGCCCAGAGCCTGGGTGAGCGTTACAACCGAACCTGCTTTAAGCGTCACTTTGGAACCGCTGGGCACCTGCAACGCCTCTACATCCCGCGTAAGCGCAATTTGTTCTCTTCCGTATCCGTACATCACCTACTCCGTAGAGACGACCGACTGCGAGCCGCCCTCCAAAGCTCCGTGCAGCGTATGCCACGCCAACGTGGCACATTTTACACGCATAGGAAATTCACACACACCCGAAAAGACCGCCAGCTTGCCGAGCACCGTTTCGTCTGCGCCCACCTCTGCCGTCACCAGCGCGTGAAAGTTCTTAAAAAGCTTTTCGACCTCGGCAACGGTTTTGCCTTTTACCACCTCGGTCATCATAGACGCAGAGGCTGTCGAGATCGCGCACCCCGATCCCTCAAAGCGAATATCCTTTACCCGATCGCCCTCTGTCAGAACATGAATATGTACTTTGTCGCCGCAAAGTGGGTTGTGGCCATCAGCATTCCTGTTGGCCCCCTCAAGCGCTCCAAAATTCCGCGGGCGCTTGGAGTGATCGATGATGACCTGTTGGTACAACTCTCTCAGTTCAGACATCAGCTAAACACTCCTTTGACAGCCTCAAGTGCCGTCGCTAGTGCATCGAGATCCTCTTTCGTGTTGTACACTGCAAGAGAAGCTCGCGTCGTCGCAGGAATCTTGTAAAAGTCCATCACTGGCTGCGCGCAATGGTGCCCCGTGCGTACCGCCACGCCGCGCTGGTCTAAAATCGTTCCGATATCATGCGGGTGTATCCCCTCCATTACGAACGACAGCACACTGGATTTTTTGCGGGCGGTTCCAATGAGTTGGATACCGCTAATCTGCTTAAGCACTGTGGTACCGTAATCAAGTAGGGTTTGCTCGTGCGCCCGAATGCTCTTCAACCCCAGTGCCGAAAGAAAATCAATGGCCGCCCCAAGTCCCACGACTCCGGCAATATGTGGAGTCCCAGCCTCAAATTTGTGCGGCACTGTATTGTAAGTCGTTCCCGAAAAAGTTACAGAACGGATCATCTCTCCGCCGCCCTGATAGGGCACCATGTTTTCAAGCAGCTCCCGACGCCCGTAGAGTACCCCAACCCCAGTGGGGCCGTACATTTTGTGCCCGGAAAAGGCGTAAAAATCCGCGCCGAGTTCCTGCACATCCACATCGAGATGGTGGATCGCCTGCGCGCCGTCC
>JAGQZV010000143.1 GCA_020435295.1 Bdellovibrionales bacterium
TGATGGAAGTGCTTGGCTCCAGTCTCCGAAACCGATCTTTCAAGATGAAGGAGTTTGTATCGGAAGTTACGAATAGCGCAAAGCCTCGCCTTCAAGACTTGTACTTTATTGCAAATGCGTCGATGGCCTCTACCCAGCAAGCAGGCAGAACCTTCCAGTCCGATGCCGACACCAACTTCACCGAAAAAATTCGCTGGGCAACCGAAAACCTGCTTTCGTACTTGGAAAGTAAGCAGGAGCTTCGACTGACAAAAGCGGCTGAAGTCGTAGCCCTGGCACTTATTAAACTGAGGGAAAACTATCCCGATCTAATGCAAGCCATCCTAACCGATCGCGATCAAACTCTGTTGCGCGAGCCAAGACGCCTCTTGGGAGGATTGTTTCGCGACAGTGAACTGAGAGTCGACGCCTTTTATCAAGACGTACTACGGATCGTACGACAAGAAGATCCGCTCGCAGCCAACCACGAAATCGCCGAAGCGTTTGAAACTGTACTCGAGCGCCTGTTGGAACCCCCAAAAGGGTCGCTTCCTAAAGCACCAACCACAGACGAGCTGAAAGAAGCAAGCTGACGTTTTCAACAGGGTTCGCGCTATAGCTCGGGACGACCGAGAAGCTGCCATAGCTGTAACTGTTGTTTCGATTAAAAACCGGGACCGCGCCCGTGGCTCGCAAACCTAGGATAAGATTACGAGACAGTTCGATATCCAGCCCCGCCATCCCGTGAGCCAGCCCCAACCACGTATCGGGCGCCGCCGAAGAGTAGTAGAGATTGTCGTAGTAAGCGAACTGTCCGCCCAACCCAATATAGGGACGCAAGGCCCCTACGTTAAATCCAAGTTTGAACGTCAAACCGCCCGAATATTCGCTGAAACCATACGAAAAGCCGGCCGCACTGGCGGTATTGAGACCATACAACCCTTGCATTTCCACGGAAAAATACTGCCCTGCGGGGAGGTTTAACGCGGCGCCCGCAACAAATTCGTTGCGCACGCTGTATGTAGCGCCCAATGGGGCTGTCCGGAAAACGCGGCCGAAAACGGGAGCTATAGACGCCCGTTCGCTTCTAATGCCACCGGGTCTGTATTCTTGGAACTCTTCACCGAAGAGTGAAAACCCAACCAGCATCAACGCCAAAAGTACATACCCACGCCAAATCACCGCTCCGCTCCTACCTGCCTCCGTCCCAGGAGCTAAGAAAGCAAGACCGGTGCCGTGCAGACCCAGGCACAAAATACCCACCACTCTGGCAGCAGCGTGTTCATTCAGAAAACAGGGCGACAAAAAATGTACCACGTTCCTTTTGGCACAAGACTGTGGATAATCGCATCTTCAAAACAATCCCCAGGTGTGTGTCGATAGGAACGTGGTACCTATTCGCTGCGGATCCAAAAGTTAGGCGAGTAATTTACGCTCACAAAGTGGCGCGCGATCGGGGATACCCGCAACCAGTTGCTGAAGTGGTGCATGGCGGGTTTATCCTCGCCGCGCGGTTGGAAACGACTGTATAAAAACACGCCGACGCTGTCTTTCATCATGGGCCGATCTGAGAGCGACACCGAACGAAACCCATTGGACTGCAGTTCGGCATCCAATCCCGCACCCGGCGGGTAACTCGCAATGTCCATCTTGACGTGCGCTTTTCGAGTGAGGACATCCCCAATACCGGTCAGGCCAAAATCTTTCACAAAAAGCTCCCGTAGCTTTTCATCAGATAAACTCGCGTGTGTTTTCAAATCAACTTTGAACCCCTGACGCGATTTGGTTGAGCTATCTAGCTGCTGCTTTATGAGTTCTTCGAGACCGACAATCTTGGGATGCAAGTAGACTTGGGTATACATCTGAAACAAACTAAAAATAAAATCGTCTAGCACGTGCTGGTTCTTGATGCTTGAAAAAAGCACCACATCGGACGGCTCATTGTCCCCTTGGTGATCCGCCAAACAAGGGACCAGCTTACTCACAATACGCCGCCACTCGATGGCACCGATCGAAACTCCAGAATTGCGGCCATCGCGCTGAATGTAATCCATCCGATCCACATCAAAAGGCCCAGAAATAAGCGGCGACAGAAGGCGCTGAAAGTCCGCTCCTCCCTCGATATGGTGCTTGGCTAACACGCTCTCTAGCTCAACGAAGTACGGCGCCGCGTACTCTCCAGCGCAGACTTTGCGGTTCACGAGCGCCGCCACAGGAAGCACGAATAAACTCGCTTCGGGAACCGTGCCCTCTTTCTCTAGATCCGCCAAAATGCGCTGCATATAAAGGACAGAAATATCTTCGTGCATGAACGGCGGCTCGCGCCGCTCCAGGTACACGCGCAATGGCGCAGGGGCCGCCGCCACATCGGCGGCAAAATCCTGTTCCAGTGATAAATGCTCGAAGGTATGGCTCCACGGACCGTGCCCCACATCGTGCAAGAGCCCGGCAAGACTGATGACCTGGTACCAAAACTTACGCGAGCTCGAACTCTCCACAACAGATCGGATGCAGCGGTAGGTCCTCTCTGTGTGTAGTGTCGTCCCCTCACAGGGCTCCGCCACGGTTACAGGAGAAGAAAGCCACTGTTCCGTAAAGCTCTTAAAGTATCTCCCGGCCAAGTACGCGGAGCCGAGAGAATGTTGAAAACGGGTGTGGGTGGCACACGGAAAAATATACTCGGCTAGCCCCAGCTGCTTGATCCCGCGCAACCGTTGCACATACTCGTGATCGATTGCCCGCTCCAAGACTGTATCGAAAGTCATGTCGCCATGAATTTCATCTCGGATGAGCAGCCGCTTCGCTCGCTGGTACTGCATTATCCCAACGCCTTCAATGCGCGGCCCATCCGCCTCTGGACCGTTTCTTTGCCCTGCACCGATATCATCTCAAATAGTCCCGGGCTGATTTTGCCCCCCGTCAGAGAGAATCGTACCGCTTTTGCAATCTTCCCAAACTTCTCCCCTTTGTCGTCGGCGTAGCCGCGGATACGTTTTTCCAAATCCTCGATGCTAAAATCGGATGCATCCAATAGGGCAGAAACATCCGAGATAGCTTGCTTAGCAGGGGCTTTCTCGGCGTCTTTCAAAGCAGTAAGATCGTAGTCCGGATCTTCGCCGAACAAACAATAGAGTTGCTCGATCAGCTCAGGGATGTTTTTCACTTTACCCTGAATGATCTTTACTCCCTCAACGAAAGAAGCTGCCGGCACACTCTTGGCAAAAGTTAACTCTTCCTTGAAATACTGCTGCATATAGTCAGAAAGTTCCTGACTTGGCTTTTCTCTCAAGTAGATGCCGTTCAGCCAGTCCAATTTCTCCGTATTGAAAATTGCGTTCGCCTTGCCAATGTGCTCCACGGAAAAAACCGATTTGAGCTTGTCGACTGTAAACACCTCCTCGTCGCCAAAGCTCCACCCAAGTCGCACAAGGAAGTTCACCATTGCCTCAGGCAAATAACCCATTTTCCGGTATTCCAACGTCGACGCCGCACCGTGGCGTTTACTTAGCTTGGTCCTATCACTGCCCAAGATCATGGGAAGGTGGGCAAACTTCGGTAACGCATACCCCAGTGCCTCGTAGAGCATCGCCTGTTTAGGAGTATTGTTGATGTGATCCTCTCCCCGCAGTATGTGCGTCACACCCATATCATGATCGTCCACTACCACAACGAAGTTGTACGTGGGGTTCCCATCCGACCGAACCAAGACCCAGTCCTCTATATCTTTGTTGGGGATGGTAATCTCCCCGCGGATCATGTCGGCAAAGCGCGTTTCTCCGTCATCCGGAACCCGAATGCGCAAAACGTAAGGCGCTCTTACCTCCTTCTTATCGCGACAAATGCCGGGATACCGGTATGGAAGCTTCTTCTGTTGGCACTCCTTGCGGTATGCATCCAACGCCTCCGGGGTGCAATCGCACTTGTACGCGAAACCTTTCTCCACTAACTGCGCGGCGACTTCTTTATGCCGCTCGATCCGACGGGACTGGAACACAGGCTCGCCATCCCACTTCAGTCCAAGCCAGCGCAGAGACTCCAGAATGTCCTCCACAAAACGATCTTCAGAACGCTCCCGATCCGTGTCCTCCAACCGAAGTAAGAACTGCCCCCCATGGTGACGCGCGAAGAGCCAATTAAACAAAGCCGTTCTCGCCCCTCCCACGTGCAAAAAGCCCGTCGGGGACGGAGGGAACCGGACCACAACTTTTTCTTTAGTATTAGGTGCTTCCGCCATGTCGCGAACACTAACATGAGTGACAATAGGTGCCTATTCTCTTTTTGCTGGCCCCCACTTTTGAAAACACTCGCGGGGCCCGCGTCTTGACACCCCACGATGAGGTTCTTAGCTTCTGGCATTTATGGATCGCCCTACTTCGAAAGCTAGTAAAATTTGGCTCCTACACTTGGGGCTAGGAATCGTCCTTTTCGCCTCAGTGTTTTATACGTTCAGCCCGATGCGCTACGGAGTCGGATCCACACTGATTGCCGATCATGAAGCCTTGCTCTTCGAGCGCACCCTAGTCGACAACGACTGGGACTTCTTCACGCGTTTGCTTTCCTACAACCGCACACGCGCCAAAAACCCGGGGGATTACTTCCTCTTCAGACCTGGGCTCACGGGATTCTTAGCGGCGGTAGATATCTTCTTCCGGCCAAATTTTTTTGTCTCTGGACTCTTTAGCTATGCGCTTCATCTTTCAGCGTGCCTTTTGCTGTTTTCACTTTGCCACCAGTTCGCGGGCACCCTCGTCTCTGCAACCGCCGTTCTCTTCTTTGCCACTCATTTTGATACGTCTTACATGTTTGGAAACCGGCATGTCGCGCCCTACATCTTCAGTCTTTTGTTCTATGGGTGGGGCGTATCCCGTTTGGCTTTTAGCAACGGCAAGTCCTGTGGAGCGCCGGTGCTACTTTTCTACCTAGCGAGCCTATTTCATGAAAACGCTGCCGTAGCGGCACTGCTCCTCGGCGGGCATCTCTTTCTGCGTGCGTGGCTAGATCCCAAAACTGCACCCGTTTCGCGCCGCCAAGCCTTGACCCTTTGCCTTGTCCCAATCGCTCTGTGTGTTGCGGGGAATGCTTTGGATTTCTTGATTCGCAACCCAACGCTTGTTCAAACGAATTCGAGTAACCCAGGCCTGTTGGGGCGTGCCCTACTCGCGCCGTGGCTCTTCTTGCACGTGCTGGGAACCTACTGCTGGGAATGGCTCATCCCTCAGGCCATCGCGCAGCCACGCAGCTGGGTGCAGCAGGTTCTGTTTGTCGGAGGTGGGCTTGCCGCCCTGACCGGTTTTTTCCGCCTGACGGCAAGCTCGGTGCCGCCGGACCATTCGGGAGCGCGACGCTGGTGGGTACTTTCCGGAATGGGGTATTATCTCGTCGCTCTCGCGGCCTCCCTCACAATTTTCCGCGAGGTTGCAAGACTGATTGGCTACGCGCAATGGGCCAAATGGTACCGCTACATGGGCCTATTCTGCCTCACGCCCTTTGCGGCCTGGGGCTTGGAACAGATTGGCGCCTCGCTGCCACGGCGCAAGCGCTGGCTCGTCCCGTTCGTAAGTCTACTTGTGCTAAATAGCGTTCTCTACGGGCACCTTCGCCGCCAAGCCCTTTGGGCCGCAGACGGGGCCCGCGAGGCAGCTCAAGCGGACGCTCTTTACCAGATCGCATCCCACTTCCCGCAGGACAGCTGTTTTGCCGGTTCCGTGGAGCCTGTACGAAGCTATTTTCCGGATATTTTACTCTACCGCCTCAGCTGCGCCGCTCGTTCAGGGACCCCCCTGCAACTTTCGCACGTCTCCGGAAGCCATTTTGCCCTTTCGACTGTCACAAAACAGCAAACCCTGGACTTCGATCTCCCCGGCTTGGGGGCTCTTCTTGCCAAAGGCCTGCCAAGCCGCGCCAAGTAGCTCTCTGCGGGCGGGCAACAACGCTAAAAACCTGCATAACTACCTAATATTTTCGCTTTTCCATTGGGGGCCCCTGAGTTAGACTCGCTCCCCTTAACGACGCGGTGACCAAAAAACCAAGTCAGGTGGATTGGCACTGAGGAACTGAGCAATCGGAAACAGGGAAATCGTCTCTGTGGGTCAAAACGAGTTTGACTTTAAAAACCCCTTTTGTTACAGGTCCTTAGTTTAATGTTTTGACGGCTCTGAGGGAGCGAAATGCCGACGATAAATCAGCTAGTGCGCAAAGGGCGCCAAAAAATTCGAGTCAAGAACAAGGCACCTGCGTTGCAGGCTTGCCCGCAACGCCGCGGAGTGTGCGTGCGCGTGTACACAAGTACGCCAAAAAAGCCGAACTCGGCGCTTCGCAAAGTGGCTCGTGTGCGCTTAACCAACAAATACGAAATCACCTCTTACATTCCTGGCGAGGGTCACAACTTGCAGGAACACTCGGTGGTGTTGGTACGCGGTGGCCGTGTGAAAGATCTTCCCGGCGTTCGTTATCACATTGTCCGTGGCTCTCTGGACACAACTGGCGTCGACAAACGCAAAAAGAGCCGTTCTAAATACGGAACGAAGAAGGGCAAGTAGGAATGGCACGTCGAGGAAGCGATAGAAGAGAAGAAGTCCAACCGGACAGCAAATATAATGAGCGCATCGTTACGCGTTTCATTAATTCGGTTTTGCGTCAAGGCAAGCGCAGCACCGCAGAACGCATTGTCTATGGTGCTTTTGAGATCATCCACCAGAAGACAAAGGACGATCCCATCAAGGTTTTCAAGAAGGCGCTCAGCAATGTCCGTCCTTCTGTAGAAGTGAAGTCCCGTCGCGTAGGCGGTTCCAACTATCAGGTGCCGGTAGAAGTACGCCCGGAGCGTCGTAACTCCCTCGCCTTCCGTTGGATTCTAGATTACGCAAAAGCCCGCCGTGGAAATTCCATGACGGAGAAGGTGGCACAGGAACTTTTTGATGCCGCGGAAAACCGCGGTGAGGCAGTAAAGAAGCGCGAAGATACGCATCGCATGGCGGAGTCCAATAAGGCCTTCGCTCACTATCGCTGGTAGGGCAACATGGCAACCAACCCGAAAATTACATCTCTCGATAAACTGCGTAACATCGGCATCTGTGCGCACATCGATGCCGGTAAGACGACTTGCACCGAGCGTATTCTTTTCTATACCGGAGTGTCTCACAAAATCGGTGAGGTACATGACGGTGAAGCCACCATGGATCACATGGTTCAGGAACAGGAGCGCGGCATTACGATTACCTCTGCTGCGACCACCTGCCACTGGCAAGATTGCCGCATCAACATTATTGACACTCCCGGACACGTGGACTTCACCATCGAAGTCGAACGCAGCTTGCGCGTCCTGGACGGTGCCGTAGTTCTTTTTGATGGCGTCGCGGGCGTCCAACCTCAGTCGGAAACGGTTTGGCGCCAGGCAGACCGTTACAAAGTTCCCCGCATCGCTTTTATCAATAAGATGGACCGTATCGGTGCCAACTACGAACGCGCGGTTCAGACTATCGTCGACAAGCTCAAGGGCAAACCGGTGATGTTCAACTACCCCATCGGTGCCGAAGACCAGCTTCAGGGCGTGGTGGATATTATTGAACAAAAGGCCGTTATCTGGACGGGCGACGACTTAGGTGCGGCTTACACGACCGCCGAAGTTCCCGAAGACATGAAGGAGCACATGGCCGAGCTTCGTGAAAAGCTTATTGACTCCGTCGCTGAGGAAGATGAAGCGCTTTTGAACAAGTACCTGGAAGGCCAGGAAATCACTAACGACGAAATCCGCGCCGCGGCTCGCAAGGCCTGCATCGCGGGCAAGATCGTTCCAACATTTGGTGGTTCGGCGTTCAAGAACAAGGGTGTTCAACCACTGCTCGACGCTGTTGTTCTGTACCTCCCCTCTCCCTTGGAAGTACCGGATATTCAGGGTGTGGATCCTTCCGATGAGGAAAAGAAGCTCACCCGTAAAGCCAGCAACGATGAACCTTTCAGCGCTTTGGCCTTTAAGATTGTAACCGATCCTTACGTCGGACAGCTCACTTACATCCGCGTATATTCCGGCATGCTGAATTCTGGTTCTTATGTGACCAACTCCCGCCGCGGGAAAAAGGAGCGCTTGGGGCGCTTGCTCCAAATGCACGCGAACAAGCAACAAGAAATTAAGCAAGTGAAAGCGGGCGATATCGCCGCCTGCGTCGGTTTGAGAGACACCCGCACGGGTGACACGCTCTGCGATGAGGATCACCCGATTTCTCTCGAAAGCATGCACTTCCCAGAGCCGGTGATTTCCATCGCCATCGAGCCCAAATCTAAGGCCGATCAAGAAAAACTTTCCGCAAGCCTTCAGAAGCTCGCCATCGAAGATCCGAGTTTTCAGCTACGCGTGGACGAAGAGACCAACCAGACCATCATCGCCGGTATGGGCGAGTTGCATCTGGAAATCATCGTCGACCGTTTGCTGCGTGAGTTTAAAGTGGAGGCCAACGTCGGCAAACCTCAGGTGGCCTACAAGGAAACGATCAGCAAGGAAGTGGAAGTCGAATCCAAGTACATCAAACAAACCGGTGGTCGCGGTCAGTACGGCCACGTCTGGTTGCGCTTGATGCCACAGGAACGCGGTAAAGGTTACGAATTCCTGAACGAAGTGGTTGGCGGTTCGATACCGAAGGAGTTCATTCCTGCCATCGACAAAGGTATTCAGGAAGCCATGACCAACGGTATCCAGGCGGGCTATCCGGCGGTGGACTTGAAGGTCGCCGTCTTCGACGGCTCGTACCACGACGTCGATTCCAGCGAAATTGCGTTTAAGATTGCCGGTTCCATGGGCTTTAAAGACGGCGCCAAAAAAGCCAAGCCCATCATCCTCGAACCCATCATGAAATGCGAAGTCACGGTACCTGAAGATTACATGGGCGACGTGATCGGGGACTTGAACTCCCGCCGCGGCAAGATTTTGCAGATGAATCCGGATCAGGGCCTTCAAATCATTGATTGTGAAGTCCCGCTGGGAGAGATGTTCGGTTATGCGACCCAACTGCGTTCGCTCAGTCAGGGCCGTGCTACTTACACAATGGAATTCAACCACTATGAGCCGGTGCCAACTAACGTCGCCAACGAGCTCATCTCTAAAGCCTCAGGAGGAAAGTAATGTCCAAGGAGAAATTCGAGCGCACCAAGCCGCACGTGAACGTAGGGACAATTGGGCACGTGGATCATGGGAAGACGACTTT
>JAGQZV010000144.1 GCA_020435295.1 Bdellovibrionales bacterium
AGTCTCCGCACGGTTTTCGGTTGACGTCACAGACTTCGGGGTATTTTGGAATGCGGATCTCGCCCTCAGGCTGGCCAAGAAGGTTAGAATTCAGGTGGATGCGCTGGGATCCGATGCCGCGGCGCCACTGTATATCCCCCAAGCTGAAAACCAAAGCCGTGCCGTAGCCGACGCGATTCCAAAGATTCTTCCAAAAAAACGTCGGTCGCAGAAAAAGAAACGCTAGTTATTGGATGTTGGGTTCCAAAAGGTGCCTATCTACTTTTGGAACCCCTGGAGGATTTCCGGTCTCCCCCTTTCGGTTTTACTGCGCAAGTATCTGGCACAGTTCGTGCTGAAACCATCCATATGCCCCGACGAAACACACTTCTAGACGCTACGTGGCCATACCACGTCATGTCCCGTTCGAACAATCGAGAGTCATTCTATGTTCCCATGGAACAGTGCTGGAACATCTGCACCCGGTTTCTAAAAAAGGGCGCCACCGAGTATGGGGTGCACATCCACGCTTTTGTCCTCATGCCAAACCACTTTCATCTTATGGCTACTACTCCCAACTCAAATATCGGCGTATTCATGCGCTATGTGCTTACGGAGATCAGCCGAGGCGTCCAAAGAGCTTCCGGAAGGACCAATCATGTCTTCGGCTCCCGCTACAAATGGTCCTGGCTTCCGGACCCTGCCGCCGTAGCCTATGTATACAAATACATTTTACGAAACCCAGTACGAGCACAACTGGCAAAGTTAGTAGAAGATTATAAATTCAGCTCACTTCGCACATCGCCTCTACCTATTGAAACTCCAGAGCCGGAGATCTGGAAAAATGTACCTCCATCTCGTGAAGGCCAATGGATGTGGCTAAATCTAGCTACCCCTATGGAGTTGGAAAAGCTCGTACAAAACGCGCTCAGAAGGTACAGTTTCGCCTTTAGCCGAAGCAAAACAGTTCGACTTCAACAAAAGCGGCTAGAAAACTTTTACTTGTGTGAGAGAAGTTCCAAAAGTAGATAGGCACCTTTTGGAACCTATTGGATGTTGTTCCACAGGACTCGATAGACACGCACACTGACGTCATTGTCGTTGACGTAAACGTGTGTGTCCAGATCATGAACCGCAAACTCATTCGGATCAATGGGAAGACTAGTCACATATCCCAGTGACTGATCGTAAACGTATATTCCAGTAGGGTACGTAGAAGTACCGGAAGAGATTGGACGGTGGTGCAGATACAAATAGCGCGACGTTGCGTACACGTTGACAACGTTTAAATTGTTCACCGTCCCCAAATAGTGCAAGCTGCCAGTGGACGTAAATTCATAGATTTGCATACTGGTTCCGAGCGCCAGAAAGATCTTACCAGCAAATCGTGCGATACTACTTGCGCAACACGCCTGGCCCCCAGGATAAGACACATTTCCCAATAAACTCATATTGGGAAAGCCTGCAGTGCTGAGCGCATAAATGTAATCCTGTTGGCGAAACCCGAAGATGCGATTTTTCTCCGGCTGCTTCAGCATAGCTTTGTAAACAAAGCGACCATCCGAAGTCGGTTCATCGTTTTGCCAAGCCGGGTAGCGTGAAACTTCCACTGGGTGGTGCGTGTCGGAGAAATCAACAACACTCATGCCTGCCGTCCCGCTCATGTAGGCGCGGCTGCCTTGGACCGCCAAAGCACCGGAGGCGTACAAATCGGGCAGCCACGGGCCAAAGCGGTCCGGAGGTGCAAATTCATTGTTGATATTATCGCTGGCCGCAAAAACCACCGTGGGGCTTTCGGGATCCGCGCTTAAGTTCCAGCGGGAAAAAGCAAAAGGCTTACCCGTCAAATAGAGGGAGCCATTATCGACCGTCATTTTATGAACTTCGGTCACCCCACCGTCGAACTGGATATCAGCGACGGCCTCTACAACCGGAAGCGGCTGTGAAATGACTTGGGGTTCTTCGATAATTTCGCGTGGGCGCTTGTCTGTACAAGCTGTGAATAGGGAGAGCACGAGCGCCAAGCCTACTACGGTTACTCGGCGATGCCCCTTATGATGAGTGTTCAAAGTAGTCATACCCCTAAATGTCCCCTGCTATTAAGTGTGTGCAAGCTGAATACCAACTCACAAACCCCCTGGCCCCTTGAAATTATTAGAGAAATCGGCCTCCCCTGCCGCGGCCCTTGTTTACGGATAGACGGATTGTCTACACCCTAAAAGGGCGGAACTTTGGCGCCAGATGGCCAAAAGATCGACAAGAATTGTCACTGGCAAGGCCCGACCGTGCGTGGCCGCCCCCTCCATAGATTGGCATCCCCTTGCATAGTTAAGCTACCGGGCCCTGTGGTGGGCCCGACGAGAGCGAGAGTGGCAACACGTTGATGTGGAGGTAGCGCGTGCGAAGGTTGATCCGACTTTTTACCCAACCAAGTGTATTTTTTAACCAGCTCCAGTGGTCCAGATCCCATTGGTTCATTCTCTTTTTCCTAGGCGTTTTTTGTTTGGCGGAAACGCGAACCCAAAGCACTAGTGGGTTGTACTTGCAAAGCTTGGAATGGATGCAAGTCACGCTAGGGGTCGGGCTGGACGCTGCGATTTGGCTACTTAGCGCTCTACGCTTGAGCCTCATGTTCGCCGGTGTTTTCTTAGTCACCGAACTCGTCTGGTTCGTTGGAAACGTCATTGGAGAAAAAGGCAGCAAGCGAGTCCTGCTACGCCGGCTCGCCATTGTTTTCACAGTCTTCTTAGCTGCGGCGAGCGTCCAAAATCTATCTTTCAGCCAGCCTTGGTTTATTGTTCTCTCGGCGGCGCTTTACGTCTGGGCAACGGTACTCGGCTTCTATGCGATCCGAGAACAGTTTAGTCTGAATTCTCTAGAGACCGCCATCGTGAGCATACTCGCAGCCCTGGTAGTGTCTGCGAGCTTGCACGTCACCGATCACGCGGCCAAGTTGGTCGCCGGTGCGGAGTCCGACCGACCAGCGATCACCGATCGGAGCGAACACGAAGCCAACCCGTTTTTGTTTGAAAACTAGGGTTGAACGCATCAAAGCGCATTCGCCTTAGAAGTTCAACAGGCATCCAAAAAGCTCCCCACTCAGGGGAGCTTTTTTTTTGCGCCCACACGGTTGGGGCGTCACTGTAGGCATAGGCGTCGACGACAAAACCAAAGTCCTCCGTCACGGCATCCGCTTCAAAGTCGAGCCACATTTCCCCACCCAATACGTCAGCGCTCCACCCGGTGTACGAACCCGTATAGACAGTCACGACCTCTCCGGCCCCATCTCGTAGTGCAACGCGATCAAATTCCCGTTCCGTTGTAAGTTGGGCGAAATGCACCCGCAACCTCTCGGCTCCAAATCGTGTTAGATGATAGCTTTTCTTGTATAGCGCCGGATACGGGTGCGGTGTCTCCAGCAATGTAGTAAGCGTTTTCCAGTCCGAAGGCCCGTCGGGGCGCTCTGGCGTACGTCCAGCCAGTGCGTTGCCAAGGTGTAGGCGTCCAGCGGATAGCAAGCGGTTTTTTTCATAGTAACGAATAACTTCGGTACTGAGCAAAAGGCGATCTTTGAGATCGAGTACGTTTTTTCCCATCCCGCCGAGCGCCAGCAAGGCCCCAAGCACGCCCGCAACGTGGGGAGCGGCAAACGAAGTGCCCGTGCCATAGCCATAACCGCCGCGAATAGGTCCAAAAATGGAGACCCCTGGAGCCCCCAAATGCACGGAGTGCGCTCCGTAGTCCGACTTTTCCCAAAGCGCATCCCGGTTATCGTAAGCGGCTACGGCTACAACGTTGTCCAGGTCAAACGCTGCTGGGTAGGTGCGGGTTTCCGAAAAGTCATGATCCCAGCCCTGGTTGCCGGCGGCGGCTACAAGTAAAGCGCCCTGCTCGCCCGCCCAACGGACTGTTTCATACAGCGCCGGATCAAAGGCGTGAGTCCCCCAACTGGCGTTCAGAACCCGAGCGCCCTGAGCGACAGCGTACTCAATCGCTTCTATCGCCGTTGCAGTGGTACCGATTCCGTACTTGTCCGTACATTTGGCGATTAGCACAGAAGCAGATCCCAGCACCCCTCGGCTACCTTCACCGTTGTTCGCCCGCGCCGCAAGAATCCCAGTTACCAGAGTCCCATGATTGTTGTCGTCGTCAATATTGGGAGTGTTATCGACAAAATTCCATCCAAAGCGATCGTCTATGTAGCCATTGCCATCGTCGTCCAGGCCGTTGCCTGGCGCGTCAGCTACATTTTCCCAAAGTTGCCCATCAAACTCGGGGTGATTTCTGTCGACGCCAGAATCGAGTACAGCCACCACGGGGCGCTGCCCCCCCCCGTCCCAACTCCCCCCAATATCCTTGCCGGGTACGCCCAACTGCCCATCGCCATCAGGTTGTCCGAGATTTGCGAGCGCCCACGACGCGTGCAACATGGGATCGGCAGATTGGGGAGCGTATCTATAATTCGGCTGAACGCGGATCGCGCGGGGCAGCTGCTGGAGTTCGCCTTCGTAGAGCGCGTAGCGCCGCAATTTTCCAAAGCTCCGCCGGAAGCTAAGACCATAGCGCTTGGCTAGGAGCGCCGGGACGTCGCCTGGCCGCAGAGTCACCAGCCATTCTTTCGCACCCCCGAAGGTGGGTAAAAGAATAAAAAGCAAGAATACCCAATGCGCACGCATGCGCTTGGTGATCGGAAGGATTCAAAAAAGAGTTTATGGATGGCGCGCCACGCGCGGGAGCTTTGATGTCTCCTGATCCCGCCAACGTCCAAAGGACCGGTAGCTGCGGCCCGCCTTTTGAAAAATGTTCATCCCGTTACGCAACTTTACCAAACCCAATCGGTTTAGTTGATCGATCGTCAAATTTCCAAGCGCACTGAGCGCGTCTTTGCCTTGCTTTGCAAAACGCCCCAGCAGGTTGCCCATTGAAAGCCCACCGGGCCCCGCTGCGCCCCCCGTATTTCCGGCCGAGGCTCCTAGTGCTTGCGTGCCGTGTCCGACACCCGCCACGTTTGCAAGCGTTCCCTGCTCCAAGGTGCCTGCGTTTCCAAAGCCACCCGCAAGCCCGCTCGCTCCTCCAAACACGCTTGAGCTATCGGCCTCCTCATTATCCTCGTTAACTTGGATGCGAAGGCTATCCATTTCTTCCGCCGCCTTTGAAGAGGCCAGCTGATCCGCTTTAAATAGGTCCTCCTCGCTGAAATTTGTATTGTCCCCTAACGCCCGTGCCACATCCTCGGCGCTCGTCAACTGGCCGCTCGCAAGCTGGTTGATGAAGTCTTCACTATTGATACCGCGGGAGGCGAGCAATTGGTTAAGTTCTGGCGAATCGATCTTGCTGGCGATGTCTTGCGCCGTTTTGGCCTTCGCATTGGCCACCGAGTCGCCTGCTGTCACTGCCAACGCCTCGGGATTGTCGTCGTTAAACCGAAGCTTCGTGTTTTCGATAGAACGGTTTCCCGACTCGGCCCCACCACTGGCCGCCGCCTGCGCGAACTCGAGAGCCGATTTGGCAATCAAAGCATAACCGGCCGCCACTTCTGACGGAACAATGCTCGCTACTTTTGGAATACCCGCGGCCAAAAGCGCAGATCCCGTTACAATGGCGGCGATTTTTCCAGCAAGCGCTGAACCCGCTGCACCGGCCTGCCCGTATTTATCTGAAACGTCTACATTCTTAATATTTGGGTTGTCCGCCCTTAGCGTCTGATTAAAAACGGTGTTCTGCAGTACGGCGCCTTCCGAACCATTCACACTGCTGTTTTCTACCGTGGGGGCGGGGATACCGTTAGGTTCCAGCGTAAGATCATCAAAGGCATTGGTGCCGTTAATATCCGTGTTAAACTCGGCATGCGCGGTCGGCATGTACAAGAACAAAGAGAATACGAGTACTGCGATTTTGTTCATCGTCGTTTTTTCCTGTTGTGTTTTCATAGTCGTCTTACTCTCTAGCTAAATTTAATTGACACTGTCCGGGTCGATACCGTGGATTTGGAAACCTTTCAGCTCCTGAACCTTCACGTTCTGACAAATCGCCGGTGGCTTTTTAAGGCTGCAAATGTTTCCGCCACCTAGGCTGCGCGAAATGGCGTTGAGCAACCAAGGGCTCGATAAGGAGCCACTGCCAATTTCTCCAAGATAGGCCCCACTATACGCACTGGGACCACTGCCCGCACGGGCGGCAAAAACTTCTAAGCCTTCACTATCGGCATAAGCTCCCTCTGGGGGACCTTCATCTTCTATGGAAGTATCGCCCCCGCCACCGGGCCCACTTCCAAAGCCAGGGCTGACGTTCGGGATGGTGTATTTCCCGCCACCACCCCCACCAATGCCTCCGGCGCTGCCCAGTACGGGGAAGGCACCAATGGCGCCTCCGGCCCCAGTACCGGAGGAAGGGTTCCCAAAATTGGAAAGCCCACTCGCTAACGACGACAGGCCGCCAGCAGCAGCGCTTGCCGCACCCGAAAGGCCGGCTCCCAGAGCCGATGCAAAATTCTCAATGGCTTTTGAAATGGGCTTTCGCTCGATGGGAGGCTTGGTCGCCACCGGCGGTGCCGCATCCCCAGTATCTGGCAACGGCTGCTGGCTCTTTTTAAGAAGATCTTCGTCTTCTTTTTTGTCCTTGGACTTTTCGCTGGACGTAAAATCAAAAAGGTTCTTTGCTTCTTTTTCCGATCCCGAGCCATTGCGTTCATTTTTGCCGCTGCGATCACTCTCTTTGTCGCTGTTCCCAAGCCGATTCACCAAATTCGCTAGGTTACTGTCGCGCTTGTCATTTTCTTTGTTGAGAAGATCTCTTAATCCGCGGCCTCGGTCCCGATTAGAATCCCCTTTACCGGAGCCTCCTGAAGAGGATCCGCCTGCAGACTCGCCGCCTCCGCCGGCTCCTCCGGCGCTCTCTCCCCCGCCACCCGCACTGCCGCCGCCCTCATTTCCACCTTGCCCTTTGGCGAGTTGGTCCTGAAGGCGCTTCTGATCTTCTGCATCCCGCAGACGATCCAGGGCGCGTTGTTTGTCTAGATCTTCTAGCCGGCGTTTGAGTTCGTCCTCAAGCGGTTTGGTGTTCTTGTTATCATCGACATCACTCTTTGCGGTAATCTTGCTCGGGTCTTCTTTCTTCTCGTCGCCAGGCTTGGTGGCGGGCGGTTGGGTCACAGGCGGCGTGGTCGGCGAGGTGGGTGAAGGATCGGTGACCTGAATCTTTGTAAACGCCTGGGGAGGTGATGCGCTGGTAATTTCACTGCAGGGTTTAGAATCCGCGTTGAGAGGTGCGCTCCCACTATGCTGCGGATCCACCAGCGCGCGCCCGCCCTGAGCTACGCGGGCGACAAAGCCCGTCGTGTCTTTTTTGGGTTCTCCCTCGCCGTTACAGGAGGCAAACACGTGGCGGGCGATGCCCTCTTTGCTAAGTTTACTAATACTTTCGTTAATCTTTTTTAGCTGCTCTTCGCTGTAATACTCGGGATTTTCGGCCACCTTCGCTTGGATAGCCCGTGTAACGGTATCGTCGATAATCACCGGATCGTTATTGTCGGATTGCTGCGATAAAATTCCGTATAGCTTCTCTTCGAGATCGTGTGCCGCTTTCAGATAAAGAGCGACGTTGCTGGGCTGATCTTCCATGTAAGCGTGCCCGAGGCTCGTTCCCAAGGCAGTCCGCAAAGCAGCAATGTGTGCAGGGTTCTTCGGGTCAATTTGGCTGAGGGACAGCTCCGCGGCTCTCGCCGCTGTCCAGGAGTTCAGCACAAAAAGGGCGAGCACAGGCACTAGCGTGGCTCTATTTTTACCCTTTAAAATCAAATACTTAACCTCCATCTGGCCCCCGCTATCGGGGGTTCCCTACTGAAGTAAAATGCAAAAGCCAAACCGGGTTTTCAGGCACGGGTTTTAAGGCCTTTTATCCCCTGACTCCGGGCAGACGGGGGCAACGCAGGCGGGTGTATAAGACTTGAACACAAAAACCTCAGCAACTCCGGCAGGTCGACAAACGTGGGGCTGAATTATTCTAGAATACAAACACCAAATATCTTTCTGACACCCCCCCAAAGTGTATTCAAATTTGAAGTGGGGAGAATACAGGCGCGCCCCATCCGCCCTGTCGCGCGACAGTCCGCATGTTTCTAGCGCGCTCCCCACAGTCTATTGACGAGGATCGCCTCCCTAACTACCGTCGGAGTAACGGAGGCAAGCATGATTCCAATACCTATTGCTCGACAGAAACAATTCCTGCTTCACACTCGCGCCCTCGAATGCGCGGCAAAATATCGAAAACTGGAAGGTGAACTTTTGGATCTCATCCAACAGATCGACGCCCAAAAACTCTTCAGGGATCTCGGGTATTCGAGCCTTTTCACCTACATCGTAAGCGCGCTAAAACTCTCCGAGAGCCAAGCCTTCAATTTCATCAATGTGGCGCGCAAAGCGAACGAAGTTCCGGAACTAAAAACCCAAATTCTCAAGGGCAAAATAAGCGTTTCAAAGGCCAGAAAAATAGTCCCAGTCCTCACAAAGGCGAATCAAGCGGAGTGGATCCCAAAGGCCATTGCCTTACCCCAAAAGGAAATTGAACGACAAGTGGCCGACGCGCAGCCCGGTCTCCGCATTCCCGAACGCATTCGCCCAAAGGGTAAAGGACGTACGGAGCTTCGTTGCGGCTTATCCGTAGAATTGGAGGGCAAACTAAAAAGAGCCCAGGATCTGCTCGCCAAAAAGCGACGGCGAGCCGTAACGCTCGAGGAGACTCTAGAGGAGACAATAGGGTTCTATCTCGTGAAAAATGATCCTGTGGCCAAAGAGCACCGCCAAACTGTCGCGCGACAGCTAAGAACACAGAAGCTCTCATCCCGCCAACCAAGTATTCCCACTCCACGGCCCGTACCCGTCACGAAGTCCCGCCACATACCCGCGGCGGTTCGCAGAACGGTGCACGCCCGAGACGAGGGACGCTGCCGCCATCGAGAGCCAGACGGCAAGCGCTGCGCGGCCAAGCGTTGGGTGGAACTTCATCATTTGCGGGCCTTTTCGCTGGGGGGCTCACACGAGGCGCACAATCTGGT
>JAGQZV010000145.1 GCA_020435295.1 Bdellovibrionales bacterium
GCCTGGTAATCCACCGTAATATCCCAACCCGTTTTATAATGCAGCGGAGGTAGCAAAGTCCAAGCCCCAATACCGCACGCATTCTCACGTTGCAACAGTGCCCTGCCCCACACCATGCCAACCTGAGGCTGTCTCTGCAATATCTCCTTGTGGCGTTCAAGTTTCGTGGGTGCCAAATAGTCGTCAGCGTCCGCAATGGATACAAACTCACCTCGGCACTGTGCTAGCAAAAAATTGCGGGCGGCCGTTAAGCCACGGCGCCGCTTGAATCTAAACGCTCTTAGTCGCGTGTCCACTACTCGCTGCAGGTATTCCCAGGTTCCATCCGTGGAGCCGTCATCCAGCACAAGGAGTTCAAATTCCGGATCGGATTGAGCAAAAACGGACTCTATGGTGTGTGGCAGGGTGCCTACCATGTCTGCCGTACAAGTCATCACACTTGTAAGCCCTGCTTGGCCAAGGATCATATATGACGCAACCCTTAAAAAGTGGGAACGGTAGAACTATGATAGCCTTACAAGACAGCCTTTGGAAACATGACCGTGAAAATTCTCTTCCACATCGACAGTGAACACATCGGGGGCTACGAACTGCAACTGTCGCTGCTCGGCAAAGCTTTGCAAGCTGCTGGACACACCATAGACTTAGTGTGCCCGCGCGGGCCCGTTCTGGAACTCTTCGGCCGCCACAACCAAACCCATTTCAACCTAGACGTATCAGACTTGCTGCTCGACGACCAACGCCCGGATCTCGTCTTAACCGTGCGAGGTTCTTTGGCACGGGTGGCTCGTCTGGCTAAGAAGCGTTCCATTCCTGTCGTATGGTTTTGCGGTTACCGACCGGCGCTGCTTCCTCACTTCGCGCTTTGGCGGGAATTGCTGCCCGGCTTGATGGACCACATTTTTGTCCCGTCCGACTGGCTTTGCGCGGCTGTACAACGAGAGGTACCGGGAGTTCCCGTTTCGACACTCCCCTGCGCCGTGGACACAAACTTGTTTGGGCCCGCTTCTCACGGGACAGGACTACGGCAAGCTTTGGGTTTTTCTGAATCGCAGCCGATAATCGCCTACGCCGCCCGACTGCGCTCGCACAAAAGGCACCACGATCTGCTGAGGGCCATCAAATCTATCGAACGCCTACTTCCAGATGCAGCGTTGCTCTTGCTTGGTTGGACATCAGCGTCCGATGCACTCGTGTGGGAGCAACTGCACCAGCAAATTGTATCGCTGCAGTTAGAAGACCGCGTGCGATTCGTGACGGCACTTCCTGAGGCGGTACCGGACTTTCTATCGGTTGCGGACGTGTTTGTTTCTCCAGCACAAAACGAAGCGATGGGGTGCGCAGTACTTGAAGCTATGGCGCGCCAACTCCCGGTCATCGCTGCAAGCCCCGTCGGCTGCGAATCGCTCATTCAAAACACCCGCAGTGGGCTAACCTATCCTGTCGGGGACACCGCAGCGCTTGGGCGCTGCCTGCTGCGGCTGCTCGATTCCAAGACCCTACGCACACAAATGGGTCTACGAGGGCGCAAGGCCGTGCAACAATTCCACACCATCCAGCATACAGAAGCTCATTTTCTCCATACCGCAAGAAAGTTGCTATCCTGCGTAGCGGCTTGCAGCGCGTAGCGCGCCTCTTTAATCTAAAGAGGCCTTCACAATGAGCAAAACTAAAATCAGCGTCATTATTCCGGTATACAACCCGGATTCTTTTTTGCTTGATTCAGTCCACACCTTGCTGCGGGAGAGTGTGGATCTAGAAGTTCTTGTGGTGGATGACGGGTCCGCACACCCGTTGCCGGTATGGCGAGAGAAAGCGGTTCGACTTATTCGGCACGAGCGGAACAAGGGCCCCGCAGCCGCAATGAACTCAGGCATTAGAGCCGCCACGGGTGCGTATCTGGCGTTCCTCGATCAAGATGACGTACTGGTTCCCAATAGCTTAAATTGGCGCCGGCGGTGGCTAGAAGACCACCCCCTCGAACAAGCGGTAATGGGCGCTGTGGCAGGGATCATCGATGAACGCAAGCAGAGCCAGAACAGTTACCGCATGGTTTTGAAAAGGCGTCTATTTGAAGTTCCGGATCGCTTAACGTACAAGCATTTTGTAGCTGGGGGCTGGGTTCCTTTGAGTCCGCTCGCGCTCTGTCTTTTTCGCGCCCCCCTGATTCAAGACGTCGGCCTGCTGGACGAAAGCCTTTTGCGTGCACATGACCGGGAGTATTTTTACCGCCTACTCAAACGTACGGAAATCCCGTATGTCGATAGATCGGTATTGTTCTACCGATTGCATGACAATAACCTCTCCGTGAGCGTTCAAAACGGCAAAATCGTCCCACACAAGCGAACTGTTGCGGAGCTATTCTTGATTAACGAGGAATATGGCATCCCCTTCCCCGCAATTCGCACCAAGCAGACCCCGTGAAAAGCTCCGCACCGCGATCGCGCTCTTGGGCCAGGTGGAGCCGATCCGAACACTTGGGCAGTGGGCCTACCGGCACGTGACGAGAAAATGTCTAGAAACTCTTAGAGCGCCCGGGTTGGTAGTCAATTGCCGGCCTAGCTTTGACGGAAGAACGCTTCCTGGAATCTCAGACTTAGACTTCGTCTTCACGCTCGTTTCAATCGATCCGGACGAACAACTTGAGGCACTTCTCAATGCCAGGGAAAAGTATCAAAAATTGAAGCACCGCTACCGATTGCCTGGCGAAGTTTTGGTTTTTCCGCAAGATTTTATGGCGCCCTTTCTCGCTCAAAACACCGCACTCGGCTGGTATCTCGGCTATCACGATTGTTTTTCTTCTACACTTTCCCAATTAGGTTTAGCGCTTCAGTTTTACGCTCTCGCAGTAGAACGGTTGCGACTGGCCATTCAGTTTGGACAAAACTCGTTTCACACTACGCTTTTCTTGCGAGAGATGCGAAAGGCATTTGCAACGCTTCACTCCGATCGCAATGCTACACTCCCTCCGGGCGACGCCGCCTCGCTCATGGCCGCATTTCTAGAAAAAGCCTTGGCGCACGTCCCTATTCTAGATTCGCCGATTACGCCACGACGTGTTCCGCCCGAGGAGTCCCTGCTGCTCGATCACTGCCAGGCAAAACTGCTAGCCCCACACGCTCGCGTGCGTGCCTCCTCGGTCCCCCTGCTGGCTTGCGTTGACATAGGGGGCGACGCACTCGCCCGCAGCCACGTACAGTATCTTCGCGCAGAGGGCCATGCCTCACCTTTGCTCCTGCTACCCTCAGCGCTTGCTGCCGTTATCGAGCAGGGGTACTGCGGATGGAGGCATACGCACCCCGCTCGACAAGAGGCCGCGCGGCGGGAACGCGCGTGGATGGAAGTACCCAATCTCCTCGGCATGGTGGTATACGCAGAGCCGGCAGAACTAAGCCTGCGGCTTTCCCGGGCTAAGGCCCAATTAGCTACGCTCAAAGGAGGCGATGGCTTGTCACTGGAAGGCTTTAGAAGTACAGTCTAAGTAACGGATTAAAGCGCCAAGATGGATACACTGATCATCCCTAATTCGACCGTTTACCGAAACGTTTCAGACGAGCTGGTTGTTATTCAGCTTGAAACCGGCCGTTTCTACTACTTCACCGCCGACACAAAGGAGTTTCTAGACTATTTTCAGCAACCGCGCTCACTAGAGTCGTTGGGGGATGGAGAAGAGCAAGAAGATCCGCAATACTTGAAAAACTTCTGCAAGTTTCTTCTGGAGAAAAAGATTCTGGAAGTTAGCGACGCCGGCGATTCCGGCCCCGCACTGCATGGCCGTCTGGCTAAGCCCACCTTCCTGCGCGAAGGTGAGAAAACTCTGGACGAGATCACCTTTCTCTGCCCCTAGATTCGTTTTAGCTGGAATATCATCTTGGGCAGAGAGGGATCCATCCGCTTTCCGTCCCAACTCCCCCATATATCGGTGACTTTAAATCCTGCCGTAGTAAACAGCTTGTGCCACTTCTGAAGCGGCAAGATCAGCAGGCGTGTTTTAAGGAATGTATAGTCAAAAAGGTTTCGCGTGATGGCGTGTTCCCAAACCACCTCATTCTCGTTTTCTGTGCCCCGCGTACGCCCCCACACTCTATAGCGCTCGTCTTTCAGCACAAAGTCTTGACTATACTCCCACTTATTTGCCTTCCAATGCTCCGTCTGCTCCCAATAAACTGGGTAATGCACATCGACGTACATTTCGCCGTTCGGATTCAGATGATTTGCGGATCTTATGAGAGCCTGCAAGATAGAGTGCTCATCCGGAAGGTGCTCCAGGCCATTGTTAATAGAAAATATCGCGATAAACTCCCGCCCGATCTGCATGTGAGAAATGTCCTGGGGGTATATTTTGAACTTATGACTGAGTTCGTGATCCAAGGCCTTTTTTCTTCGTCGAGCTATCTCTAGCATCGTCACCGATTTATCCACTAGCGCGACGTCCCGCCCATGTTCCAGTAGGCGCAATGAGAACCTACCCGCCCCACCAGCCAGATCTAGGACGGCGCCTGGAGCCTTCACCAACTGCACGGCAAAATCCAGGTCCTTGTCGTCGCGACAAAAAATTTCTTCGTATAAATACCCGTGGCCGTAGTCCCCGCCGTGGAAAACCATATGTGAGTTTTCCCGTTCCGGCGGCGTCACCATATGATTGAATACTACCCGACCAACCGCTTTTCGAAGTGATTCCATGACTGTTGCTCTCTTAACGATGTGGTTGCATCAAAAGCCAGGGCGCAGAGACATACCGATACGTTCCGACCAAAACTGGCCGAGGCCAAAATCTTTCCCGAAGGTTTCTCAATCTAACCCCAACGCTGGAGCGGAACAGCCACTCGAATACGCGCCATTGCACCGCGGAAAGAACTGCCATCAGCAAAGCCAGTGCACGCTGGGAGCAAACTGACGTAGACCGGCTGCCCACTGCCACGACGCAACCCAGTACCCGATAGTTGGGGACCCACCCGTCGGCTTCCACGTTTGCATCCCCTTTGGTTAGATACCACGTCATGCCGGCGCTACGTTTTTTTCCAATGACACGGTGGCAAATCTGGACTCTCGCCCCGCAGAAAACAATCAGATCCCCAAAGCGGTAGTCCGCCATCGACGACACGCGTAAGACGGCCCCATCGGAGACCAGTGGCCATCCACTCCCACCCAAGCTGATGAGTTCCATACTGTTCACAAAAAATTGCTAACGACGGACTGAGGACCCAGCCCACCACCGACATCAGCCGGCATTCTTGTGCCGCCCAACTTCAACATCTTACCATAGAAAGCGGAAAAGGATTAAATGGCGCTCCTTGCAGGCTGGGGGCAAGCGCATGTTATAATTGTGGCGCATCGCATGACCCATATCCGCGCCAGAACCGCCTTTCTTTTTGTTTTGGCGATATATCTAGTTACCGCGGGCGGCCATGTAGATACTATCGACGCAGATGCCTCCATAGAAACCGCGTATGCAATTTTGCACAACGGCACCCTTGCAACGCACCCCCAGCAACCCGATCCCATGCTGTACCGTGAGACCCCGTCCGGTGAAATCTCCAAAATGGGTTGGGTGCTCCCTATCGTGTATCTCCCCTACGTCGTACTTAGCAAATGCCTTAGCGTTGTGCTTCCCATTCCCGAACGCCTATTCTCGGAGTTTCTGATTAGTTTTGTGAACTCGTTTCTAACGTTGGCCATTCTTCTCTTCGTGTACATGCACCTGCGGTGGAGCGGCCACCAATCTTCTCAAGCTACTTTTATTTGCCTCGTGCTCGGGCTTGGTACACTGCTGTTCCCTTACGCCAAAACCGTCCACAGAGAGCCACTCCAAGCACTCTTGCTCGTTGCACTTGCCGTCACTGTATTCCACCCCGAAAAAACAAAACTGGCGGACGGTTTTTGGATAGGGTTACTCGCAAGCTTGGGTTTTCTAACCAAAATGGCTTTGGTGCTTCCTATGCTTCCCTTTCTGGCACTGTACTTGGCCAAAGCAAATGCTCGCAACCGGCTCCTATTTCTAATCTGTCCGTTGATCGGAGGTTTCACCCAATCCCTCATCGGACTGGTCTACTACGGAACGCCATTTAACAACGGTTACGGTCCCGAAGTATTAACGTTGGCATCTCCAGTCTGGACGACACCGCTACCACGCGGCATCTTTGAACAGTGGTTGGCGTGGGATACTGGTCTGTTGCCCCACTGTCCGGTAGTAATTCTACCGATCGCCTTAACGGTGCGCGAAGCGTTCCACAAGCGTCTTACGCTAAAGACGGCGGTGGTACTGTTTGCCATTGCCCTCCAAACTATTCTCTACGCCCGGTGGTTTAGCCCTACTGGGGGGGCAGCGTTGGGACCGAGATACCTGATAGTTGTATTGCCACTGTTCGCCTTACTCATTCCAACGACAGAGTGGCAACTAAACCTTTCCACTCAATTGCGCTTCTTTGTGGTGCTGCTGCTAAGTTGGTCTTTCTTCCAGCAGACGGTGAATGCCAGTGTGAAGGCACAACAATACTGGTCCATGCGCGCCTTGTCGGCGCACGGACTTCCAATGCCGCATTGGATGGCAAACATAGAACTCTTCTTCCACAAATCAGAGGCGGGCAGCGAAATGTACGATCCGCAAACATTTGGCGGCGAGGATCCCGCGCCACTGGATCTGAGGGGATTCAAAACACTGACAGGACTGGACTACTGGTGGTTGCACGCAAGCCGCCTGTGGGCGGAAAATGAACCGCTGAAAAAGTCAGAGCCAAAACCCATCACGATAGGCCAAATGCATACGCATACGCACTCGGGTCCGTAGCCACCCCATCAGGCTGTGGCGTGTTTTAGCAGGGATTCTGCGGTCCGACGCTTTGAATCTCGATCCATCGTAAAGTGCTCCGCATCCCAGAGCAAACGATGGGCCGCCCACAGACGGCTGCGAAGTATTCGAATTTTTCTCACGATATCTGATGGCGAAAGACGAAGATACAATTCCCAGATCTGAGGTGTTTCGTAGCCCAACACGAGCCACTTAAGAAGGGGGATGACAAACTGGTAGCGCGGCGCTTTCTGAATACCATGGGAGGAGTAAGATTTGCGAAGCCAATACAAATCCTGTAGCGCCCCCTTTTTCGCTATGCGGTCAGAAAAGGCTTCAAACCCCATCACGTATTTTGTCTTATTCCGCGCCCGTTTAAAGGCGCGCCCCCCGGCCCCTTCCGGCACTTTTTCAAGCGCGATTCTCTGTGGAAAGGCCGCAATTTCTCCGCGACGGCTAATGAGTGGCGTATCATCGGAATAAAACGAAAATCCGGGCTCCCGCAAAAGCCGCCATGCCAACGTACTCTTCCCGGTCCCTGAAGAGGCCATCACCACCGCTCGCCGCTTTGCCGCAAAGCCAAAGCCGTGCAAACGGTGCCATCCCAACTCATCGAGACGCTCACCTACATAGGACAAAATGACGTAGTAAAGGGCTTCAAAAGCGGCGTCGCTCTCCATTGACCAGATCTGCGCACGGTGTTCTGAGTACTGGTAACGGACGGCAACGGTATCGAAAAAACAAACCCGGCGTTCTCCAGGCGGTGCCAGATACAAGGTGGAACGGGGCGCGCGTAGAATTTGCGTCCAGCCCCGGCGGGAGGGCGAACGATTCATTTCTATTCTAAGCGCGTTTGTGCCCGTGCACACGTGCGGACCGGAGCAGAACGGCGCGAAGTCGTGCCTGAGTGCAGAGCGGATGTCGGTCCACTCCCCGCGGATTTGAATGGGGATTCCGCATATATTTAGCCACATCGCCAACGCAGTTATTGTACCACGCGGCCGCCGGTGTACCCGTTTACCAACTGAAGGGCTGTCAACGCCGTAGACGCTCTGAATACCTCAACGGGGCCGTCACCCGCTGCCTGGAAATCACGGCTAAGTACTTAATATTCCAATATTACCCTGAAGCCGTAGACCCCTTGTCTACACCCTGGCCCAAAGCTTGCAGTTCTTCTCAGTACGTACTTCACGTTTGCTGCGCCCTTTGGTTTTGAGACTAGGAATCATCTAGGAGTTCGACATGATTCGGCATAAGAATCTTCGGTTCACCCTTTTTCTTCTTATCGTTGTCGCGCTAGCGAGCTGTTCGCGCATTGACGACGAAGGCTTCGTTCGCTGCACTAATGGTGTCTGTACCGGAAACATCGATACCCAAGCGGCAAATCTCGGCTTGTCCTGCACCGCAACGCCCGATTCTTCAACGGTCAATGTGGATCAATTTTTCAACGTAACGCTCCAAGCCCAAGGCGGTGCCACCCCTTATTACGTTGCCTCCCCGAGCGGCGCTCAATCTTTTAATCCAAGCACGGTTCTTTCCGGACGTTACCGATCCGCGGGAGTCAAACGGGAATATATTACGGTTTACGATTCCTCCGGTTTGTCAGCCACCTGCCCACTCGACGTGGTGGTCCAACAGGGCGCCGGTTGCGATATCACCATCGCAAACGACAACTATTCGCCTGTTGTTAACGAAGACATTCAGTTTCACTTCCAGGCGTACGGCACGACATCTGGCGATCTTGTAAGCTACGAGTTCGTTCCAGACCTCTACCGCGCCAACAACTTGGGTTATGTATTAACCAAACCGGCAGGCGCCACCGCGACCGCCGCGTTCGATTACAAATACACGAGCCGCGGGGTTAAAAGGCCAACACTCTATGTATCCACTCCGGACAGCTGGGCGAGCTGTGAAATTGCCGCTCTTCCTGTACGACAACCCGATTTTGAAATCACCGGAAAGCGTTTTGCTGAACTCGGCGCGGCGGACGCCAAGATCGAGCTCAAGATGGAAGACAACGGCGAGTTTGGCGGAACGATAAACTACACGTACGAACTTCTCGATAGCAACGGTAGCGTTAACACGGTTGAAGACCTTGACGAAATCACGCTTACCAGCACAAGCAATGTCTATCTGAAAATTCGTCTGCGCGTAACAGCCAGACAAGGTACGGACGGACCCGAAGTCGTTAAGGAAGTGGAACTTGAGTTCGTCCCCTCGGAGATCTGTAATCTCGAAGTCGCGGGTGGCACAAACGGGGTCGTTGTCCGTG
>JAGQZV010000146.1 GCA_020435295.1 Bdellovibrionales bacterium
TTACGATCCACCACTACGCTTGTGATTTTGTCGGATGCAAAAGCGATGAGGCCTGGAAAATAGCGGTTGCGTTCGCGAAGCTTTAGAAATCGTCTAACAACACTTCTGTCGAGAATAGAAAAGGTGCCAAACTTGACCGGAGGGAGCGTGGGCGAAAGTTTGTGTAAGATGAAGTAGAAAAGTTGAAAGAGTGCTTTGCCGCGCTCGGTGCGTTCTCCGCGGGCCGCTACGACCGTTTTGTGTCCCTTTTTCCAAGTTTCAAATAGTTGGAGAATGGCAAACGGATCGTCTTGTTGATCCGCGTCCATCAAGATGGCAGCGTCTCCAGAAAAGTAATTGAGTCCGCACGTGAGCGCGGCACCGTGTCCGAAATTGTGGACCAAATTGACGACCCGTACATCGTTTCGTTCTCGATAGAGACGGTGTAGCAATTCGTTGCTGCCATCCGTAGAGCCGTCGTTTATGAAGAGCAGACTAAGGGAGGCTTGCGGGTCTAACTTTTTTTTCACTTGATCGAGTTGAGCGATCAAAGGAACAAGGTTTTTGACCTCGTTGTAGATGGGCAGAATAACTTCAATATGGGGCTTCTTAGCGTTCATGGCTTTTTTGCGCTCACTATCAAAGAGGTGCCAAAGGGAGTCGGTATAGCTTGGGACGCCCGCCACTCCAGATCTGAATACAGAGTTAAGGCGAAATTGACCGGCGCAGAGACTTTGGGGAATTCGGCCTGGGCGCCTTTTTTAAACTGCCGCTTTCGTAAAAGCCCTAAGGGTACAAGAGCGCTCCACATGTAGGCAGCTGTTTCAATTCTTAGCCCTGCCTCTTCGAAGACTTTCTTAAGAGTTGTCTTGTCATACCGACGATAATGTCCCAACACTCGGTCCCACTCTGAAAATAACCACTGGTGAGCCGGGACAGACGCAATGAGTTTACCGCCCCGCGGGAGCATGGCCGCAATTGCTTTTACAAAGCTTCTATCATCTTCCAGGTGTTCGATTACATCCATGCAGGAAATCAGCTGTGGCTGGAACGGAAGCCCAAACGGGGCTTGCAGATTTCGATGATAGGACTCAAAGGGGCTTTGTTGTGGGGCTTCGGCGAGCATGGCCGGATCTCCGTCCACGAGCGCGACACGATCAAAATCAAACTTGCTATGAACAGACGCGGCAAACCCACCGGTTCCACAACCAAGGTCAGCGTATAGAAGGGGTCGGGGCTGTTGTTTAGCCCACGGTGAGATGAGACGGGTGGCCCAACGCACTCGACCGACGTACCACCAGTATCCCGACTCAATGCGCTTGAGGCTAGAAACATGAGAGGACGGTAATGTGGCGGCTAGTTTGTGTTCTTCGCTAATCATACTTGGTGAAAGCCGGAATGGGAGAGCGTGAAGAGAGGAAGAAACCTCTTTTACTATTTTAGCTCGGGAACGGGGTTTTAGAAAGTACTTGGGACAGCACCTCACCATCAGCGACGCGGGTACGCAAAGTATCGCCGGGCCGCACAGAGGCAACGCGCCGCAGTAGAGTTTTGCCCGGCTCCAAGGACGTTAGCGAGTAGCCTCGCGATAGAACTCCAAGCGGGGAAAGGGAGTGGAGCAGTTGGCTTGTCGCTTGAAAGCGTGCCCGTCGCATTTGAAGTTGATACGCCATCAGCTGTAGCATCTGGCGCTGCTTATCAAGCAGCAGACGTTTTTGCTCGCCGAGCGCTTGTCTGGGATCGGTCAAGCGTTCCCGCAAGTGATCGACGCGCAAACGGCAGTCCTCAAGTCTTCTCCGAACTAGATAGCCAAGTTGCCTTTGGAGGGCGAGGATCTTTGTTTGCAGTTCTCTATATTCCGGAACGGCGATTTCCGCTGCGGCGGATGGTGTGGGGGCGCGCCGATCGGCCACAAAATCGGAGATCGTAAAATCAATTTCATGGCCGACCGCCGAGATAATGGGAACTGGGCATTGGGCCATCGCCCGTGCGACAATCTCTTCGTTAAACGGCCACAGATCCTCGATGGAACCACCGCCTCGTCCTACGATGAGCAAGTCGAGCTTTCGATCCGGTCGACTTTCGCACCAGTATTGTGCCACTCTCAACGCTTCGACGATTTCAGACGCGGCCCGCTCTCCTTGTACCGCCACGGGGAACAAAAGAACTTCTATATTGGGGAATCGCCTCTCCAGTACGTGTAACATGTCGCGGATAGCCGCGCCCGTTGGCGACGTAAGGATGCCGATTCGGTGGGGCAAGTAGGGCAGCGCCTTCTTTCGAGCCGCTTCAAAGAGCCCCTCTTTTTCGAGCTTGCTTTTGAGTTGTTCGAAGGCCAGCTGTAGTGCTCCGACGCCCACCGGCTCCACGGCGTCACAGATGATCTGGTAATCGCCCCGCGCTTCATAGACGGTAACCTTTCCGTGCAGAATAACTTCCATGCCGTCTTCCAAATCAAACTTAAGCCTGGAAAGAAAGGGGCGGAAGATAACCGATCGCAGCTGGGACGATTGATCCTTAAGAACGAAATAACCGTGCCCAGAACTAGGGCGTCTGAGGTTAGAGATTTCGCCGCGGACAAAGACGTCGAAGAAACTATTTTCAATGTGGCCCCGAATGAGACGGTTAAGCTTAGATACCGTCGGCACATTTTGGCGCCAGTCGGTTGCTACATCTGGGCGACTTTCTCTGACATTTAACTCGAAATCCACTCTAACCTCTTGGGGATTCGTCGCTCTAGAAGGGGCGGACAATTACCATGATTACAATGATGATCATTAAGAGAGTTGGTATTTCATTGAGTACGCGAAAGTATTTTTCGGTTTTTGGCATTTCTCCGCGCTTGAACTTCTTCATCATTGCCTTGGCGTAATGGGTGACACCAATAAGCAGGACCGCCGCGGTGAGCTTTACATGCATCCACGGTTGGGAGAGAAGAAAGGAGTTAAGGACGAGCATCCAAATGCCAAAAATCAACGCGACGATCATGGCCGGGTTCGTGATGTAGCGGTAGAGCCGGTATTCCATCAACTCGAACCTATCTTTCACAACTTTTTCGGTTTCCATGCGGTGGTAGACCAAGAGCCTCAGCAGATACAGGATTCCCGCCATCCAGCTAATGATGGCAATGACGTGCACAGACAACACAATTTGATACATCCGCTACTCCTCCGGTGAACGGGAAGAGATCTTTTTTTCAAGGTATTCGACTTCATACCGACGCGTCGGGTGGTCGGCAGCGATGTCTTTTACCTTTTGAAAGGCATGGCAAACGGTCGCATGATCCCGGCCAAACACCTTCCCAATCCCTTCCAGGGAGAGCTGAGTATGCTGCCTCGCCAGGTACATGGCAACCTGTCTGGCCCACACGATTACCCCGCGGCGGCTTTTGCTGGTGAGGTCCTCGCGGCTCACACCGAAATTGTGCTCTACCATGGTAATGATTTCCTCCATGGTGATGGCTTCTTTGCGAACCTCGCGAGACCAATTTTTCTTGGCGAGAAACTCCTGGTCTACCGGGCGGTTCTCCAGCTGAGCCTGTAAGTGTAGGCGGATCAGCGAGCCTAGAATCTCACGTACGTCCCGCTGCCCCTGAGCCGCCAGCGAGCGCAGTATTTCCGGCTGCATCTGGATCTGTTCCTGGGCGCAGCGCATGTGAAGCAATTGGACGCGGGATTCATAAGAAGGAGGAGAAATCTCAGCAATGACTCCCGACAAAATGCGAGACTTTAGAGGATCGATGAAGTTTTCAAGCGCGTGGGGCGCCGTGGCCGTGGCAAAACAGACTTTGCCGCCGCGTACGATGATCTCATTAAAGATGTGGAGCAACTCTTCTTGGGTTTTTAACCGTTTGGAGAGCCCCTGGATGTCGTCGAAGAGTAGAACATCTGTGTGCTCTGCGTACTTCTTTTTGAAGGCGTAAATTTGGTTGGTTTTGTAACTCTGCACCATTTCGTTGGTGAAGGATTCTGCCGTGACATAGCGGACAGTTTTTTGCGGATTGGCGCGGTGAAATTCCCAGCCGATTTGCGCCAATAGGTGGGTCTTACCCATCCCCACACCGGCGTACACAACGAGCGGGTTAATAGGCATTCCCTGACCAAGGGAAAATAACCGCGAGCATTGGATAGCTACCGTATTGAAGTCCAGTTCGATCAGTGCGTCATTAAAAACCGGGAGGTTGGGTTTTTCCGGTATAGCAGGCGCTGCGGGTGCAGGCGCCTCCAGGGGCAGGCCGACCCCCTCACTTAGCCCCAAGCCTTCTACTACGCGCAAACTAGGGCGCGTAGCGTGGGCTTCTGGTTCCTCCTTACTGGAGGGAAGCGCGCTTTCGGAGGCGCTTTGGTTTTCTTCTTTTAGTACGATCTCAAATTCGAGCTGTAGGCGGGAGCCCGTCTGGTGCCGAATGGCTTCGGAGAGAGCCTCAGAGTAATTGTTTTTTACCCATTCTTGGTGAAAACGGTTGGGTACGCCTACGACCACCGAGTGGTTGTCGCACCGGATCAGGCGCAGCGGCTTCACCCAGTTCTGAAACTGAGCTTGCGGCAGCGTTTCCCGAATCGTATTAAGCGTGGCGTTCCAATCTAGCTGAGACATAAAAGCTAAAACTGACGTTATAGGCAGCCGGTACGCGCCAACGCAAAGTGGGGTTTAGAAGAGAAGTTTGAAATTTCCCACAGGGCCCATCCACACGCATAAGGTATTGAACTTAAAGGAATTGACGTGCGGCATTCACCGGAATGGCGCGATCGGGGAGGGCTGGAACGGATTTCTATTTAAAGCAAATAAATACAACTACTTGCAATACATATCCACACCCTGTTGAGTGTTTGCTATGTCGCCGAATCCCCGTTTTTTAAGGATTATTAAAGCCACGAGAAAAATGTGAAGGATCGAAAAAGCCCGCCGGCGCCGGGTTTTATGTTGTCTTCTTCCGTTAGGACGTTTCAATTTCAGAAGTTGTGATTCCTGCGCAGCGCCAATGCGCGCCTTGACGCGGTGGGTTGCGATTTTATAGGATGCCGCTTCCTATGCGGTTCTCAAAACTCCTCATTTTTCTCGTTGTTGCAGTGGCTCTGCGAGCGCACGGCGTTCCGCCCTACGAACGCGGCATACTCACCGCAGAAAATGCGGCGGACTATCTCGCTCAGGTTGAGGCGCAAAGACAGGTCCCCGAAGGGTTCCAATCTGAACTAATGAGCGTTGCGCTTGGGTGTTATCCACCGCTAAGCCAGGACGAGGTGCAGACGGAGGATTTGGCCTCGTTGGATCCCCATGCGGGCAAAGAGCGTGCGAGGGTACTGACCTGGCTCTTTTCTCACAGTGCCACGCTGGATAGAAATGAGCTGATGGCGAAGGTGCTAAAATTTGACCCGGATACCAGCGTCCGTGAGGCGGCCGCGAAGGATCTCGTCGTGTTCAAGCGTTTGCCGACGAGCTTGTTTGAGTTAGTCGTTCAAAAAATGGGCGAAGATCTGGATGCGGAAGTACGGCTTGCCCTGGTGCTAAGCTTGTCGGTTTTGCATGCAGACATGTCGGCGGATCAAAGGTCGCTCTTTGAAGAGGCTTTGCAGCGCCTCTCTACCGGTGACGTTTCCCCCCATGTGATGAACGAGGCGGCCTGTGCGCTGAGGCTGGCGCAATCCGTCACCCCGTGAGAGCGCGATTTTAGGGGGGCCCTAGGATCTGTGAGGTTGATTGAATACCAACCAGACTCAAGCGGCTGGCACTGTCCTTACTGGCTTCTTTGAGAACTGAGGGGGTGAGCGCGCGCATATGCTCGAGCAGATCAGGCGATGTTTTGCCCCCTACGAGGATGCGAACCTCTGTTTCATTGGTAAGATGCGGGATCATTTCAACTCCAATCACAATATTCTCCAATTCCAAGTAGGAGATCTTAGTTTCCAGCGCCTTACGTAGACTTTTTTCAATACTGTCACCGAGGACCACGTGTGTGGCCCGATCGTGTTCTCGAACGGCTACGCCGTGCACGTTTCCGGCATACGTACTTCGTCCGAAGGTCACTCGAAAGTGACTCGGGTGCCCCGTAGCGGCCAAGAGGTCAAGCAAGTGCGCCTCGCTTTCTCGGCTAAGTGGTTTGCCGTCAGGCGCAAAAACAACGTCATCTCCGCTGGTGCGTACTCCGTTAGCAGGGGAAAAGGTTTCATCGCCACGTACGCCAAGTTTTCGCACGGCTTCACGTACTTCTTTCTGGATGGTTTCAAACTCAGCCGAAGCCTCATCCTGTCCTCTTCTTAGCTTAGCTAAAATGTATTCGCTGTAGGCGATGATGGATTCGGCGGTGGCTTCTTTCGGCTTCCCGTCGTACGCTTGCACAAGCGCGCGTGCTGCCGCATCTAGGTTGCGCACATTTTGGCCGGCTAGATCGATAGCCGCGTAGCCGAATTCAGCTTCTCCTAGACTCATTGGATCGTGGCTTACAACGTTAATATTGGGCACAAAGCGATCGATAGAGTGTGTGTATTCGATAAGCATGAGTGCTTGCTTGGTCGTAAGGCTAACTCCGAAGCGCTCTTTGAACCGAGCGATTACCATTGGCGCGTCTTGTGAGGCGTTTACCGGGTGCACGCGCCTTAGGATTTCGAGCGCAGCCCTAGACAACACTCGCGTGCCCGACGTGGCCGCTATTGGCACCATGATGCCGGGATAGGTTTCCAGTTCGTTCTGCAGAGCTCGCCGGCGACTTTCCGTGTTAGCGTACGAGTTTTGGAAGGCCTCAACGGTGTTTGGATCCCTAAAATCGACGATAGTAGGCACCTTGCTGTCGCCTGCTTCCTTTCTTGCGTAGCGTGAGCTCCAGCCAGCTTCGTCCGCATGCCGTCCGATTCCGGCCTGGTGCCAAAGTTTTGTTTTTTCAACGAGCGGGTGATCCGCTCCGGTTAGGCGTTCGTGCAACGCAAGGTAACCTTCGAGTGCCGCTTCATATTGCTTCGCGGTTTTTTCGTATACTCGTTTCAGTGCCTCACGGTGTTCCGGGGTGTCTTCGCTAAACGCCAGTCGAACGGTTTTGTAGTCGGAGAATTGTGCAATCAAAGCCTTATGCAAGGCGGTTTCAGCAGTTAAGTTTTTGAAAAAGAGGCTCTTGTAGTGGTTCGTAAGCGCCTGGGAAAGTTCGCGGTCCTCAAGATAGATGTCGTTTAGAGGCTTCAAGACGGAGTTTTCAACGTGAAAGTAAAGGTGGCGTCCTGTCGGATCCTGAATGGTGACACGTATGAAGTCTGAGTTTTCTTGCACCGTCGTGGGCTTGTAGTCTTGGAACCGTCCTTTGAAAAGCGTTGGGCTAACAGGTCCGTACTCGGTCGCAATGTAGTCGTGCGCATCGCGGCACGTCAGCAAGCGCTTTTGAGCTGCTTCGTCGCCGGCCTGGGCCGGTACGCCAAGGGCCAAGATAACAGTCAGTGAAATTCCAAACCACAACCGCACACACCACTCCACGTCAGGGCAAAGCAAGCGGCATTCCATAAGTGGGCACTGAAACTTAAGGTGTTTTCGAGTGGGTGACGTAGATTGTTGGTCCCACTAGACATTTTGCGTCGTGGGACTGTAGACGCGAAGAATACGGCCGTTTTGCTATACTCTTAACTGCAGCAGCGTGAGGGCCTCATGAAGACGAATAAAAGCTCACCAGTACTTCTGATGGTTTTGGGGTGGGGGGCACTCTACCTCTACCTTCCGATCGGTTGGGTATTCGGATTGGTAAACTTTGCATCCAATCCTGTGCCCGCTTCACTTTGGATCAACCTGGGATTTTCGGTGTTTTTGGTGCACGTAGTGCTTGTTTCTCCTGTCGTGCACTTTGTTTACCCACAGTTATCTCCAAGATGGCGGGGCAACGGGATGCGCGTGGTGCGTGTTCTACTAACGCTGGCGTTCTTAATGCCTCCACTTGTCGGTTTTGCGTATTTCCTCGACGGGATGAAGCAGCTTGCGGATGTGCACGAGCTTTTGTTGGTAGTGGCGCTTAGTGTGACTATGGGGTTTTTGCTATACGAGGCTTTTCAAAAAACTTGGGTCTTTTCCATGTTTGTCTGGGTATCTATTGCCATACCATTCTTCTTTCTCAACGATGTATTGAATTCGACGGTAACGGTGTGGAGTTATCTGTCCCTGGGAGGCTGGTTCTACACGTGGCGCATTGCTTTAACCATAGCGGCTTTTATGGCCTACCTTTGTTACTACGCTAAAACTTGCACGGACGATACATGGCCCGAACGTGTGGCCAATTGGAGCCTGAGCTTTGTTGTTCTTGGCCTCTACAGCCTGAGTATCAAGATCCTGGTGCCAATTGTTTTCTCGGCATTTTCCGGAAATGCGGACGTTCATCCGGTGTGGGACTTTTGGTGGGCACTTTATTTCATCTCAGCTTTTTTTTGCCGGCAGCACAGCAAGCTTTCCTACGGTCTACTTTCTGCACTGTCCGGAGTTCGCATTCTGACAGTATGTATCGAGATCGCGCAGAGCTATCTCGATATGCGATCGGGATTTTGGGAGCTCTCTTGGCTCGCAAACCAGCTCACCGTGCTCGGATTCTTTATTTGGTTCAGCGAAGTACTCCTGCGCAAACAGACTCGCAGTTTATTTCTTAAAGCGTCCCCTGATATTCAATAGTCAACTGAGTTCCCGGCGGGATGTTTCCTGTATCAATGTTGTGCCAGAAAATTAGCACTTCGTTGGAGAAGGAATCATAACGCCACTGATCACTCGAAGTCCCGGAGTTCCCACTTAGTACGACGGATCCGAGTTTTACCGTGATCTTCGTGGGATCGAGCGGCTTTTTGCTCAATTGGAAACGTTTATTGGCGTGAATATACGCGCGACGTTTCACCTTCTGGGCAAAATCGCGCAAGTAACTTCCCATGTCGGCATTGCAGTTCCAGGGATAGTAGTCGCCCCCAGTTCGAATGGCTACGTCCTGATACGCGCTTTGGGCACTTGCATACGTAGGTTGCTGGTGCGG
>JAGQZV010000147.1 GCA_020435295.1 Bdellovibrionales bacterium
AGTAAAAGAGAAGCCGTCCCCGGAACTGCGAATCGACAAAATCCTTGCAGCAGACAGTGGTTCGACAACTATCAGCCGCAACAACTACCCCGAAGTCATTGGCGAGCGGGGCCAGGCTGCCCACCAAGTTCGATTTGCAGTCAAAATGGACGACCTCAAGCGGTCACGCGACACGCGGGCCCAGCGAACATCACTGATCAATCAGGAAGAGCTTTTTGTCCTCGCAGAAGTTGGAGACGGCGACAAACGCGAAACCTTTTTAGACATTTTAAACTTAAAATCCCCATGGGATTCCACAGAACCTGTAATTGAGGTTCCAATTCGGTCCGAACCCGTAGCCGATTTTCTAATCCCTCGCTCGAACGAATTGATTCTCGCACTCGATGGGACACGACTCAAAATGGGCCAGCTTCTATTCTTAGGATGGGATGGGAAAAATCTCAGAGTAAACAAAGAAATTGGGCAGCCCGAGCGACTCACACCCAGCTGGACTGAAGTGGATGAATCGGACTTCGCCATCCGGCACCCACGCTTCCTCGCTCTTACTCCCAATGGCATGCTAGGAAGTGAAAAAGGGACCAGCAGCGGCCAACAATTCGTCTTCTATTACTCCTTCGAAGACAAGAAAGTTTACAAAATACCCCATCTCTCCCGCTTCATCGCCCAGATTGCGGGTTTTCAGTTTGTGAATTACGGGGATGAACCCGGACTCCTCGTGACGGACTCCGACAACCGTTGGATCCGCTGGTATGGGAATCAAAGCCCATTCCCCAAAGACATGTCGGTCAAGACTCTCGCCGACAAAGTTCCGGACAGTCCCCCGGCGGCACCACAGCCAAAAGCTAAGGTCCCGGATGAGAAGTTAGTTCCTGAGGAGAAGGGTTAATTGTTCGCGCTAACTAGGAGGATTAAGCCATGAAGGCTACCGCACTTTTCTTTTTGCTTGCGTCGATGACGTCTACGCCGTCCCGTTGGGATTCACGCCCGTCGGAAATTCTTATTACAAACGCCGATCTCTGGAAAGTGAACAATGTTCACATGGGAAAAACCACTCAGGCGATCAATTATTTTGAAAACGCTAATGTCAGCACCAATAAGATCGACACGACGATGAAGTTCCTGATCCTGGATCAGAACAAGGTCAACACTGCTGAAAAAGCCTTTATCCGATTCGATTACGACAGAGAAAAGGAGACTTTTTCCATCAACTCCGAAAAAGTCGTTCAGAAATTAAGGGAGCTAAAAGTAGGACTTCCCGAAGGCGACCTCTTCTTCTTGCCAGGAACGAGTTCCCAGCAACTCTTTCCCAAGGGCGAGAAGAAAACGAACGAATGGTACCTTTTGCCCACAAGCTTGCTTGAGGGCGCGGTTAAAAAAGACGAAAATGCGACGGAGGCTCCAAAACCCTCTGAAGTACAACAATTCTCAGTAACAGATGGCAATTTGGTTCTGAATAACCAGCAATTGGAATTGTCCAAAATTTCCAATCCAATTCTATCGAGTGCATTAATCGAATGGGGTGACCCGGAAGCTATCCAGGCGGTGCGCAATTCCCTTTACAAAAAGGCCAAAAAGGAAGGCGACGACACCCAGGAAGTCGAGGAGCTGGTGCCAGCCCAGTTGTACAACAAGCATTACCTTAAGCTTCCGCTTGAGATAAAAATAGAGAACTCCAATCTCGGGGAAAGCGACCAAAAAGACGCCACCGATGAAGGAAAAATAGAGGAGGTCTTTCTCATCAAGCACCGACTGCGCGGAGACGGACCGGGCTTTCTTTGGGTGAAAAAGGACGTGGAGGGGAAAGAGGTTCTATTTCTCATCGAAGTCCCAGTCTTCAACCACAAGAACGGGACGTATGATTTTGAAATTCCTGCTCGCTGTTTTATTGACCAAGTGGTCACAAAGCGAATAAAGGCCGCGGATCTGAGCTGCTTGCTTCCCAAGAACAGCGAATTTGAAGCTGTTAACGCCTGCAAATCAGTCAAAGTGACTAGCCCGACGGCTGGGAATGAGGAAAAGAAAGAGGCTGAAAACGAAGCCACACAATTGCGAATCGTGGGACGCTTACCGGGGGACTTCAACGAACAGACAGACAAGCCGGTAACCTTCTGGCTGAAAGCACGAGAAGATCTGGACATCTACGAGCTTAAAATTAAGCCGGGAGCCGATCTATCAGTAGAAACCCCTCCAGATGAAAACGTGTATATTCTGGACGCGGCGACGTGCCAGCCTAAACCACTATTCCCGAACTTGGCGCGGGTGCCAGCGGGTAAGTAAGTTTTTTAGGAGGAAAACATGAAGGCCAAAGTCTACGCGAGTCTACTCGCGACTGTAATGATCTGTTCAGCGCCCGTCCCTGCGCAGGAAAGGGAGTCACGAAAGCCACCGACGCAACCGCGTACCGTGGCGCCCGCTCCCGCACCCAAAGAAAAAACTGCTCCCGTCGAGGATAAGCGGGCGGAAGATGTTCGCGACTTAGAAAAAAGGCTGCAGGCTCTCACCAATGCCATTGGAAACCTGCAGCTCACCATGGTTGAAGTGTACTGTGAACAGTGCCCCGTCACACTCAAGCAGCAAAACCGGGAACTCGCCCCCTACCTTCATATCGCGGGCCGGTTTTCGATTCTTCGCGACGGGCTGTTCGAGGCTAGGGATTCGCTTCAAGACGTAACTACGCTTGAAGAGGCTAGGCGAAAAAGCATCTTAGATGAAGTCGCGCGCTTCGAGACGCGGCTACGCCTCTCAGAGGCTTCCATACAGGCATTGGAGCCAGGCGACGCCAACCCCTTGTACCACCAGGTCGAGAAACGCCTAGAGGATGTGTACGCCTTTTTTGAAGGCAAGAATCAAAAGCCTGTCGTTCACGACCGAGATACGCTTTACGCCGATGTTGCAATCATGTGGCGGGCCGCCCAGTACCTTAGCCGATCCCGGCTCAGCAGCGACCGCGTGCGCCGCCTTGCCAATGGCGTATTGCAAAAGCTCGAAGATCTGCGAGACAGCGAGGATGCAGCTCAAATTTACTCAACGTTAGATCAGGTCTTTGAACAACTGCAGCCGAACTACCTCACCGTTGATCAATTTGGAATGGACTACTCGGTTTTCAGTAATGATGATGAAGAAGCCGTTCGTGAAGCTGCGGTGAATTTGCTGGGTGCTTCTGAACTTTTTGCCGAGCATTCGCGCAGCTGGGCGCAAACGGAATTCGTCAAACGCCGTCACGAGCGGTTAAGTTCTGCCTCCGCCGAAGCCAAAGCTGATGGAGATACTGCAAAAAGCAAAGTACTTGCCCTTATCTTTTACAGCGAAAGTAAACCCTTCCGCCCCTCCGCCTCGGTGGTCGCGGCACTCAAGGACAATGCCTTGGGTTACCTTCCCGAAAACTACGCGCTGACAAACGCAGACAAAACCACGTCGTTGCTCATCATGCATCCGGCATTCTCTGTACTAAGAGGGAAACCAGGGGTTGTCTTCATCAACTACAAGAATCCAGAAAGCGGAACCTATCGACGAGTAGTCTCCTTTCTTTCCGCCGAAGACTGGAACGATGTAGGACGTATCAAAGCGGCGATCCAACAAGCCGCGCAAGTCTCCGCCAAGTAGGAAGTATTTGTCCTATATATGGCGATATGTATCAACGTATGTTGTGGCGCTTTTGGTCATATCGACTAGAAGCGCCACAAAAACCCCCCTCCTCCTCTGTTGCCGAATTGACAAGAAGCGCCATAACTTCGACTATCAGCGTAACGGTTGATTGGAAAAAACGACACAATGATCCAGGACGCTGAAAAGGACCTAAAGAAGAGTGACTATCGGAGGCCGACTCTGTTTTAGTCCTCCTGTGAGTAGCACCAGTCCAGGATCGAGCGGGTTCGTTCGGATGTGTTGGGGACCTTACTCTGTCGACGACAAGAGACTATTAAGTACCCACATGTCTTGCGAGTAATCGCAGCAAATGCCTTGCGTAACGAACGCGGTTATTCCCAATCACCTTAGCTAATGCAAAAAAGGAGGAGTCAAATGCGTTATGCATTATCAATGTTAGTCGCTCTTTTCATCACCAGCGCCAGTTTCGCTGATGTTACAGAGAGCAGCGCAGATGTACTCGCCTGTCAGCTGGACGCGGTCACCTCGATCGATGCTTCCGCTGATGAGCAGTGCGATGCCACAGCTAGCTACGGCCAAAAGAAAGCCGTAGTGCACGGCGATCCCAGGGGTCGTTGTGAAATCTTCATTGCGTACGACTACTGTGCGCGACGGGCTGTCGAGAAAGCTCTCGAAAAGTGCCGTTGTAAGTACAGAGTCTGCGAACTCGTGGAAGACCCACGACTGTAGACAGTTTCCTTCCTAGTTAGAGGGAACTAAGTGTGAGGAGAATCCACGGCACACAACAGAGAGTCACCCGTGGCGTGGCCTCCTCACACTATTTGAATTGCAAGTTTTGACCGGAAAGATTAAGTTTGCAGTACATCGGCTCAGAAACTAGTCGTCAACATGTTCTGAACCTAAACCTTTGTCGTCGTTAGCTTTTTCGCAGTTTTTGGCGAATACAGACAGGGGTTAATAAATGCAGAGCTTATCTAGGGCCTTTCTGGCCTCGTTTTCGACTCTCTTTATATTCGGGGGCCTATACTTAAGCGGCCCACTTCAAGCCCAGGAGAAGGCCCTTCCGGTGCCCAAGACGGCCGTACGCGCCCCGGCGCTCCACGAGTCGCTCCTGGACAAATGGAAAGAGCAGCAGGACGAAACCGTAAAACTGGACATTTCTGGTCCTCAAAACAGGATTTACCAGGTAGTGGTCAGCGGTACCCGGCAGGACGACCGATTCGCCGGGCACGTGGAACGAGCCCTGCAAACCGTGCTTTTCCGAGCTGTTAAATACAAGGACTTACCGCTCGAAGGAATCAGTGTCGAAAAAGATGGCAGTGTTACCTACAACGGGAGCCGCTACAGCGTTTGGTTTCGCATCAATGGCTCTAATCTGAACGGAGAGCTACTCGCGGGCATGCGCACTCAACTCTATGAGCAGTTTAGTGCGTTGGTAAACAGCCCCCATCTGGAAGCATTTGATACCTATCTCACTAAAAAAGTATATTTTGGCATACTGCTGGATCGCGAGCTCATCACCACCAAAGCCGACGAAGAAGAATTGCTCGACATGGTAAAAGCCGTGATGGAAGGCCATACCGTCAAGGAATTCGAGGTCAGTGAAACAGGGGACTTGATCTTCAATAAAAAGGTTATGTCTCTGCGTTTCTTTTATCCAGAGCAAGGGAGATCCACCTATTTCACACTGCCGGAACACGATGAGCTCACTCAGAAATTTAAGCGCCACATTCGCTACGTGTATGACAAGCGGGAAAAAGAAGTAGAAAAAACTCCGGAAAAAGTGATCGAGTTTCAGGGACCCGCACTCGTTGAGCGCATTGAACAACGCCCGGAGCTGAAGCAAGGCATTCCCATCAGCCAACTCGTCCGGGAGTTACCGCACTTCCGCCGTTTGCTATCACATTTCCAAAAAACGCATCCGGATTTGTACGCGCGGCTGAGTAGAGAGACAGATCCCAAATCAGATCTACGAGTTGAAATGCTGCCGGTCAATTCCCTGAAAGCAGTGGAGGATGGCTTTCATTTCGCCCACGTCATTCAATACAACGGACGGCGGATTGTGATCGCTGAGAACAAGTGGAACTCCCTCGACAAAGGCCGGGTAGCGGATCAAGGGGAAAACCCTATGGAGAACCGCTCCTATTGCCTTTTGTACGCCCTTCTCGAACGCATTCTCCCTCAGACAGATACCAAACGAACGTCAAAAGCTCACGAACTCACAATGGAACTCGCTTTCCTCGTAGAGGATAAGGGGAGAGTGGAGGCAATAGACAGGGACACCATGAGGAAACTTGTTGACAGCTTTGTGATTAGCGACCGAACAGAACGCTTGCGTGCCTATGTGACGGACATGGCGCAGCTGCTTGGACGTGACAAAGAATACTTAAGTGGCCTTGGCGCTTCGGGCAAAGAAATGACCGAGGTGCTCCAACTAGCGCAAGAGCTGGCCGAGTCCCAGGCATCGGAATCACTGAACTTGGATTTCAAGGAGGTCTTGGGGCGCCAAACAGCAACAGACTCCCCCGCCGGTTCGGTGGATCTGGCGTTGTGGCGGCTATTTCAGACAATGCAAAAGGATCCGCACTGGGCAAAGGAGATCTACCAGCGGCAGTCTGTGCTTCGAGAAGCGACGGCTCTAATTTTAAGGGGCGAAATTGATAGCACCGAGGACCTAAAAGAAGCCCTGGAGCTTCTCAAAGAGTCGCGCAAACCAAAACCAAAGGTGGTCGAGGAAGAACCTCTCCCTCTGCCCCCGGTGCCAGAAGTAAAAGAATAGTCGCCCTACTCGCCGTAGATGTAGCGAGTCTGCGCACGGCGGAAAAAATCGGCGTCATAAACCCGTCGCGGTTCGCGCTCGTCCTTTTCCGTCCACTCACGGGGTGGATCGGCTAAGGCGCGACGTTTGGCCGCTTTCGGATCGTTCTTAGGCAGTAGCGCCCTTAAGCTAATCTTATTCAAAGGTGTGGCGCTATCGACGGCCTTGGGACTACGTTCCGTCGCATTTACCCAGCGGGGTGCGCAGAGAATGGCGAGCGTAAGAAAGTAGAGAATGAATCTCACCGCTTCCTCCTCTACTACTATTGTACCGCGTCATCACACAAGATTCCAGCGGGCCAGAACCATACTTCTATTATTTCAATTAGTTACAATTATGGAGAGATCTTGTTCCTAGTCGGCGACATTGAAACGAGTTGCGGCAAGCGCTTTGGGATTCCCAGAGGCCGGCAGCGCGCTGCTACCGGCGACAATCAGGCGGCGGTTGCTTGCGCTGCCCACTAACACCCCGCCAACCGCCTCGTCCGCGCCGTCCCCGAGGTGGAGCTTCAGTCGCCCGTTCGTTCCAAACGCAAGATCCGGGGCAAGCGTGGAGGAGAATCGAGCGACCGCAAACGCGTTCCCAAATCCCAGCTCCCCCGCATAGCCGATCGCAATTATCTTGCCGTCGTCTTGCCGAGCTAACGCCCGTACCACACCGTTGTTTTCGCCCTCAAAGGCCAGTGTGCGCTGATTTTGTACCGCTCCCGACGTAGCGAGACGAGCTAGCGCAAACAAGTTCTGGTTTCCTTGACGGGTATAACCTCCTAAGTAGACGTCGCTTCCGGAAACCAAAATTGAGTTGGCCACATCGTGGTGGTTCTCGCCAAAATCTACAAGAGTTTTGGCGCCCGGCGAAAGATTCGCATCCAAGCTCGCGTACGCCATGTTTAGATACCTGCCCGCCCGTCCGTAACCGGAAACGTAAGCCAGGGAATTTGAAACGGCTTGAACCGCGTAGGCCGCGTCGTCGCCTTCCGCGCTGCCGCGCGCGCCATTAAAGTCAAAAACGGAGTCTCCCAGAAGTGCCCCGACCGCACTGTAACGAACGGCAAGCATGTCGCTGACTTCTCCGTCACCGCTCACGCGTCGGCTGGCACCAACGACCAAGATCTGACCATTGGGTTGTATTGCCACCGCATGGGCCGCATCCCCAACTGCGCCGACTGACGTTTTTACAATTCCGCCGGCAAAATCGTCATCCAGAGCCCCGTTTCCCCCAAGTAAACGCACCACTGCGACGTGATCCCGCCCAGATTCGACGGTGGTCCCTACGACAACAACGTTTCCACTCGAATCCACCGCTACGCCATGGGCCACATCGCGCGTGGATCCCACATCGATTGTCTGCAACCACGCCAACGAGTACGAGGCACCAGAATCATTAAAAATAAACTTGGCGACTACAAAGTCTGAGTCAGTGGTTGATTGGCTCGTCCCAGCCACAAAGTAGCTATTGCCTGACGCCGCAACTCCGGCTGCCACGGCACTCGTCCCATTGGCAAGGATTCTGCCAGTGCTGTTGAACGCAAGATCCAATGCTCCCGCGCTTGTGATAGCCACGTTTTCGGTATCACCCGCTAGACCCGACGCACTCGCCCCCAATGTGGCGGTCGTCCCAGCAGCTTTGTAAAAAACGGGGACTTTTTCGGTTTGCGCTTGCAACAGCGCGGACGAGATCGGAACAGTGCAACTTGGGTTGGAGTAAAAGCTCCCCCCTGACGGTGTCACCAATGTATTCTCGCTGCTCACCGTAGGGTTAGGCCCCTCCTGCAGACCTATTTCATAGCGGCCGCAAAGATCTCGACCCAGCTGAGTCGCCCCTTCGATGGCAAGTCTAGACGGCAAACCCGCCTGGGTAGTCACAACAAACACCGAACTCGCAGAAGCAGTAAGATCATTTTCCGCTGCTGCGTCATTTAAAAAGTACGTCGTTCCGGTTCCAGAGCTATTTAGCAACACGCTGCTTGTGGAAACAGAACAGTTAGAGTTGGAGAAAAATCCCCCAGAATTTGAACTTAGTGGAATGCTTTGCGAACCAGGAACCGTGTTTAAGTACCGATCCGTACGGGAAACAAGGTACTGCCCGCAAGAACCGGTTGGTAAAAAAGCGGGCCCGGTAAAGGTAAATGCAGTAGCAGACGTCGGGGAAACGGCAACCAAGTAATCACCGCTCTGCACACTCGGAACGTACGAGCGTATCTTGATGTTCCCGGATTGGGTGTGGCGCAAGTACACCGTAAGCTGACTGACTCCTGATCCGAAAACAACCAACGAACGGCCGGCAACGCGGGGCGCGCGGTTGAGCGCTGAACAGCCTTCGTGCGTGTAAAAGGAGTCGCCAGTTTCTTGCGTCCCTTGCACGACTACTAACAAAACGTCCATAGCAGACTTCGGAGAAGCCGGATCCCCCGAAGTATTGGAGAGATTTAGACTGAGCGGCACGCAATCGCCCGCAGTAAGGCTAGCGGCTCCACCCGCCGCGCGTGTAATAGACAGCCGAGCGGGTAGAATATTCGCGTCACCACG
>JAGQZV010000148.1 GCA_020435295.1 Bdellovibrionales bacterium
CAATCCGAGATCAATATCACCGGATATCGGGCCCAAAATGGGTGGAGGCGTTTGGTAAAATGTGATCGCTTTGCTGTCGAACTTGGTCAGTTCGGCACTGACACGGTAGTGGCCGCCTCCGTCCACAAAACGAAACCAAAGATCCCCGCCTGTATTCAGATCATCCAAAGATCCGGAGTACGAGAGTGCGGGCGGCCAGAGTTGCCCAAGTCCGATCCTTACTACCGCGTCCTTCGCGCCTATCCTAAACCCTGCGCTCTGGATATCAACATTCAAGTTCGTAAAAGAAATACCGGGCCACCCAAAAAAGGATAGCCCCATATCGTCTGCGGTCATGAGAATGCCTGAGCCACGATAGATCTGTTCGAATATTTTCCCGCGGAAGTTCTTGAAGGGGAACTGAATTAGAATAAAAAAGAGAAACAATCCAAGACAAATGAGGACTGTTTTGGGCGAGGGTTTGTTCACGCCCCCTCCCCTGGCTGAAAGAGATAGGCGACGATACCAATTTCTACGTTCATGTACCCGCGGATCTGTTGGTCGTTCTTAATAGTAAGTGAGGAGATGCTGGTGTTGTACCGGTCGAACTCCACATTTTCCAAAAAACTCTTCAGTTGGTGGAGGTTTGCGCGCTGGATGGTGACCTTTGCTTGCTTAATGCGAATTTCTTGCTTCCCCTTGCCGTCCGATTGCGCCTCCTCTGTCTCCTCAACTTGCAGCATCCGTGGAGAGATCTTGGCTAGTCGGCCTTGTGTGAGTAGATGCTGTTTGAACGCACCCTGCTGGGAAAGACGACTGCTTCGCTCAAGAAGTTCCATTTGACCACCACGGTTGCTACTTTCGCGCTGGTACTCTTGTAGAAGCGAAATCATTTCTTGAGCGTTGCGGATCTCTCGGGAATAGGACCATAGGCTCAAGTAAGACGAAACGAGATAGCCCACAATAATAAGGATAGCGCCGCCCAAGCCCGCCATCGTTACCTGTTTTTGCTGGTTAGCCGGGAGGCTGGCATAGCGATCATAGAGCATTTCGACATACTTGTTGTCGTAAATCTTGGTCAGCATGGGTGCGTTTTCGCGCAGCCAGTCTTTTATTTTGGACGATACCGACATGCTCTACCTTCCTTCTATCTCACCGCGGTACGTGAAGCGCTTGCCTTCTTGGTTCAGGCTTACATTCTTAAATGCCGGAATTTTCTTGAGGTTTTCAGTAACCATTGCAAGCTCGCCCCCGTGCAGCACGCCCTCAACAACAAAGGAGCGATCGTCTAACGTAAGAGTATTCACGTCCACCTGCACAGTCTTTGGAAAAGCCTGGCTAACCGCATTCACAATCTCGATCATCGGAGTCCGTTCTGCAGAAAACATCTTAAGCTTTTGATCAAACTCTTTATTTCTTTGCTTGATATAATTGCGCAGCGCTTGGGGGCTTTGAGTGAGCGACAATCGAAGCTTCTTTGGGATATTTCTGAACGTTTGCGAAAAAACCTTGCCCAACTCCTTATCAGCTGCAGCCGCCTCCTCTTTTGCAAGATTCGAGGCGATGGTTACATGTAGAAAGAGAATCAGCGCGAGTGCCCCCGCAAATCGCAACAGCCGAACGACATTGGGATCCTTCAGTACGGTGCTGACCTCAGTGAGTGAGGTCTTTTTGGCCATGTCTCCTTTGCGAAAATTAAAGAGCAAAGCGGCTTTTCGCTCAAAGACGGTCGCCCGGCCAAAGGCTTCCCCAAAGCGCGCCAAAGTAGTCGGCGGCAGATTGTGTCCTTGACTCTCCTTTTCGAGCGCCGTGAATGGTTCCACGGGCTTCTTGAACCGATGAGAAAGCATCGTCGTTAGGCCCGAAAGCACGCTCGTGCCGCCGGTAAGCAGCACCTTGTCCACGTTTCTTCCCGACTGAGCCCTGAATGCGACAAGTGTGTGTTGAATATCGGTAAAGAAAGGGACAAAAGATTGGTGTGCGGCATGTGCCATCGTCTGCAAATCGCCCGAAAGCGTGTCGGGACTTAATTCTAGATTTAGGTCCTGTTGTTTTCGCCGCTCCCCCTCCTCCATGGTTACGCCCAGTGAATTTGCAATGGCATGAGAAATATGGGCCCCACCCCAAGGGATACTGCGGTAAAACTCGAGACGATCTTCATTAAGTACGGCCACACCTGTCTTTAGATGCCCTATGTCTAGAAGGAGTACGCAATGCGAGTCATCTGTTTCGGCTGCCTTTTTCTTTCCAGAGCCCGCCAAGCTTCTCAAATAAAGATTCGTAACTCCCATCCCCTCAAAGGTTAGCCAGTCCGGATCCACTCCCACAGCCGCAAGCCATTCTAAGTGCGTCTGAATGTGAACCTTTGGGGCAATGGCGGCTGCCACCAAACTTCCGTCTTTTGTTTTTGTAATGTGGTGTTCAACGATCGCATTTTCAAGTTTGAATGGAACGTTATCTTCCAGCTCAAAGCGGTACATCTGCTCCACTTTTTTTGTCTGCTTGATAGGAAGGTGGAAAAATCGCAATCCCGTTTGTGACATGGGTAGACTCGTCACCACCTTCTCGGGGTGGTGAGGGAGGCGCCCCATCAGCTTAGCAACAGCCTCCTTAAAGCACTGTTCCGGATCGGTCATTTCCAGAGGCAGACGGACTTCGTGAAAGTCCAAAACTTCGGCGCGCCGGAAGCGCGTTTCGATTTCCACCGCTTTGAGGCTCCACGAGCCAAATTCAATGCCTAAGGTGCGCATAGCGTCTCCTAGCTCTCCGCCCAGTGCAATAGCTTAAGTGCGTTGGGTTCGGGCTTCTTGGCCGGCGTCCCACTTCCGGACCCCGAGCCGCTGGATCCGGACCCGCCGATCGGTATTCCAAGAAGCGGCACGCACTGGCCCTTGATGCGGCAGCAGCTTTGCCCGTTTTCCTGGTCCCAAGTGCCGGCGATCTTGCTCTTGCACTCCTCTTCATTTGCCGGCCGGTAAAGACATCTACCACCGGGACGAATATCCCAAAAACGTTCATTGCGCGAATCTTTGCTCACGCAGTCAGCTTGGTTGGCGATACCCTCAACCACCTGCCCGGCTTTGTTGGCGTGCACTAGGGCGACGGCTACCTGCATGGAGCGCTGGATTTCGCTGGCGCTTTTCTTGATAACGCCCATGGATTCGATCAAAAAAGACTCACTTCCTACCGTGAAGAATTCGTCGGGATTTGAGAATTTTTCCTTAAAACCACTATACCCCAACGAGCCTCCTACGTAATTCACGAAAGAACTGACGTCCGGAAAAGATCCAATTTCGTTGCGGTGCTTGATAATGTCATCCAGTGCGCTCTCCGGAAGATTGGAGTCCAGCGTGCGGAGCACCTCTCGGCTCATGGTGTTAACGTTGAGCCGTCCGTCATAGGAGTAGACCGTCACGTACGGTTTTAGCTTCCGGAAGAGGTTCTCATCTATGCCACGCACCAGGCGGAGTTCGTCCACCGTATAAAATCGGTTCCGCTTGGCGCGGAACGGTGGTTCTTGTGACTCGTAAAAGGCATCTTTGTCGACCCCAGCGTAGCTAACATCTCCGGAATTTATCCAGTCCATGATGTTGTAGACCACCTCTTCCGGGCGCAGGTTCCCAAATTCTTCGAAGGCATCGTCGGAGTCCTTAATGAAACCCTCCATTAAATTTACCAGCAGGCCCCCTACGTAGCAGAAGAGTTCTGGACAGGGGTTTACGAAGTCAATCGGCGTCGACTTGTCTTTTCGGGTGTCGATAAGAAAGTTGAGATTAATTTTGTTGGACTCGCTTTGAATCGTATACGAGTATTGACCGTCCTCAATCTGAGTTTGTTTCAGTGAGGTCAAAGCCGCATCCTTGTCGGCCTTTAGTAAGCCTTCTAGTGAGGAGGCCTCCGGCGGAAAAGGAGGCATCGGCAAACTCCATACGAGATTTAGATACGTCTGGACTGGCACCGCACTAGCTGCGCTCTTTACGTTGGGGTCTTTTTGCAAACGGGCGTAAAGCGCCAAACGCAATAGTCCCATCCTCACTCCCGCCTTGGCCAAGTAATGGGCTTGAACTTGGTTGAGTTCATTGAAGGCCAGCTTTCGCTCGACCATAGTGGTGTACTGGAACTCAAAAAGCATGAGACTAATGAGCATCATCGCAACCAACACGGTTAAAAGTGCCATTCCGCTGCGCTTTTTATGTAGCCGCCTAAAACTCAAGCAGATACGCCTCATTGTTTGGGTTTACTATCTTAAATTCAGTTTCCACTTCAAGGTTGGGGCGTCCGTCTCTGAACAGTGCCAGCTTTACACGCACCGCCATCGGGAAGATGTCGCGGAACTCACCGCCATCGGAGTTCCAGTTATCCACCCATTTACCGCTTTTTGGATTCCAGTAAGCAAACTCGAGATTGGCCACTCGGTCCAAGATGGTGTAAATGGGTCCCCCCTCATACAGATTACTGTCTATTATTGTTGACTCCCGTTTCATTAGGCTCGGGGAATCTTCGCCGTCCCGCTTAAGTAGAAAATAGGATATCTCGGTTTGTTCACACTCCCGTTTTTCTCTGTAAAAATTGCGATGGCTGAGTGATGTGAAAATGAGCTCTTTTTTCCGGCCGTCGAAGACCGTATGTGGTGCTTCCTGACTGCTCGTGACAGCAGCTTTGTTGTCTGTGCCGAGGTCATCGTACCGTACGTGAAACGCCTGTTGTAGGTCGCTACGCAACACCGCTAGTGCCGTGCGAAGCGCGTTGTACGTATCTAGCTCTCGGGCGGTCATGTTTTTTGTTTCTTGGATTTGGGAAATTTGCTTAACCGTGGCGACACCAATAATGGTGAAGATTGCTAGCGAAATCAGTACTTCGAGGAGCGTAAAACCTCGCTGGCTCATGGCGTGCTCCCTCCGGTATCCGATCCCGAACTGCTGGAGCCACCAATGCCGAGGCTGGGGAGTTTCTGGTCCAATGTAATAACTTGCGTGGTAGCTGAAACGGAACGCGGTGTATTGCCCTCCATCCATTTTACGCTCGCGTGTAACTCTCGAGTTGAGTTGGTCATATAGTCGCTCGCAACATTTAGGACGAGTTTAAGCACTTGGTCCTCTCGGGTATCATAGTCCTCCTCACCCGCAGCTTTGGCGGCCATCGCTTTGGCAGCCGTTTCGGATAGGCGAAACTCGATTTCTTCGCAAGTCGCCACCCATGAGTAGTTTTCGTAAGGAGCTGAAAAGCGCGCTTCCGTTTTTTTTTCGCAACCATCTTCAAAACCAAGTGTTTCGATCTTGGTTTCGAGCTCTGTCATGATATTTTGGAGTAACCAGGAGGCTTCCGTAACCTCTTTGGTACGGCCTGTTCCTTTGACCGCGCCCTTCACGAGTTCGACCGCCGTGAGAGCGGCGAGTACAAAGATTAGCATGGCCACAAGCACTTCAATGAACGTGAAGCCGGCGGAGTTTGCCCCCAGGTGCTTAGTGACGTTGCGGGGCGCTTTCATTTCGCGTACTCCTCGACGTCGGCCCTAAAGATCTCCACCTTCCCTAGGGGTGGGACTATCTCCAGTGCATAGGCGTTATCCGCGCGTGAGGCACGGTTTAAAAACAAAATGGAGGGTTCGGCGTATCCGTTGGGAAAGAAATGGATGTAGGCGAGCCCGTTGCGTCGCAACCCCTCGGTTTCTTTGAACAGTCCGTCAAACACGACGCCGTCGGGAAGCGGAATGGGGTCCGATGCGTACTTGTCTGCCAAGGCAAAGTTGGAGGGGCGGGGTTCTTTGGAGTTTTCTTCTTCCGGGACTTGGTCGAGCAGCGCCTTTTTTTTCTGCGCTTCTACCCAATAGGTGTTGTCTTCCAAGTTGACGGCCAGGCGATGGATGGTGCTCAGCAGGATAGCGTCGTTGCGGACGGTCTTCAACAAGCCGACGAACCGTCGGGCAGTTGAGTTAAGCTTGTAGGACGTCACCCGCTCAATGGCTGGTAAACCCAGGGACAAGATGAACGCGATGATGGCAATGACAATGAGTATCTCGACGAGCGTAAAGCCTGCGTTGCTCGTCGACCTACTATTCTTCCGAAAGAATGTCGTCCTCGGTCTCCGGCGCACCGTCCGGGCCATTGGAAGCGATGACGTAGTTTTGATAATCCTCGCACTCATAACGATATGGGGTACCAAATGGATCGTCGACCAACGCTTTCTTATTGAAGTAGCCGCCGTCCGCGTAGTTTTTCGGGATACGGCCTACGGTCGGCTTGGTTATTAAAGCCTGTAAACCCTGGGAAGTGTGGGGGTACATGTTGTTGTCCAAGTAGTAGGCCTGGAGCGCCTGCTCATAGGCCGCGATCTGGATCTTCGCGGAATCCACCTTGGCCTGGCTGTAGCGCTTCATGACGTTCACGCCGACAAAGCTGAATAGCATCCCCACGATCGCAAGCACGATCATAATTTCGATAAGTGTGAAACCTTCGTTTGCTCGCCATTTTCTCTCGCGTTTCATCTCGTCTCCCTCTTACTTAAACTCCAGATAGATTGTTCAACTGAAGCATGGGCATAAAAATTGATAAGGCCACCAGGGTAATGATTCCGCCCATTACCAAAATCATCAGGGGCTCCAAAAGCTTCGTCATTGAGGTGATCGCCACGTCCACCTGCGCGTCGTAAGCATCGGCAACGACGTTGAGCATCTGCTCCAATTCACCCGTCCGCTCCCCCACCGCAATCATATGGGTCAGAATCGGCGGAAACTGGCCGCTTTCCTTCATGGGTGCGGCGATCGATTTTCCTTCTCGGATGCTCTCGCGAGAGGCTACAAGAGCCTGCCGGATCACGGTATTGCCTACTACATCCTTAACAATGTCGATAGCTTCCAACACTTGAATACCACTTCCGACGAGCGTGCTCAAGGTTCGAGCAAAGCGCGAAATCGCGACCATTCGGCGCAGTTTTCCGTAGACGGGGAGCTTTAGCGAAAAGGCGTCCCACTTTGCGCGTCCGGCACCCGTATTGATATACCACTGAAACAGAGAAAAGGAGCCAATCAGCGCCAGGACGATTGTCAGCCAGTGTGCCGACATGATCTCACTGATGGCGATCATGATGCGAGTCAGGTCGGGCAGAGTCATATTGGACCCCGCAAAAACTTCCGTGATTTTTGGAACTGCGAAGGCGAAAAGAAAAATGGTGATTCCCACGCCTGCCAAACCCATAAAGGCCGGGTAAGCCATCGCCCCCAAGACCTTGTTTCTGAGTTCGAGCTGTCCTTCGGAAAAGTCAGCAAGCCGTTGCAGGACGAGATCCAGGTTACCGCTAGCCTCCCCGGCGGCGATCATCGAGCAGTGCATCGGGGTAAAGAGCTTCGGAAAAGCCCGGACACTTTTTGCGAGTGACTGCCCTTCGTTCACCGAAGAGCGGATCTGGGAGAGGATGGTTTTGAGCTTTGCGTCATCCGTTTGATCAATAAGAGCCGAAAGTGCCTCATCTAACGGTATGCGCGCGCGGACTAAGGTGGCCAATTGACGGTTCATAAGCGTGAAATTTTTCATTTTCACGCCGCTTCCAAATGAAAGCGTTGGGCCAGATTTCTTTTCCTTTGCGCCCTTAGCTTTCACCTTCAAGGTGGTCGTGTAGACGCCTTTTTGCTTCAGGCGCGCCCGGGCCGTCTTGGACGAATCGGCTTCAATGACGCCCTTGGTGTCCTTGCCCGCGGACGAAACTCCTTTGTATTCATATAAAGGCATGCGCTCTATTCTTGTGTTACGGCGACCAGCTCAGCAGGAGTGGTAATCCCTTCCAACACGCGTTGTACGGCGTTTTGTCTGAGGGTAACCATGCCTGCTTTCACGGCGACTTTCTTGATCGTACTGGCGTCGGATCGCTCCATAATAAAAGTGCGAACATCATCGTCGATCATCATGAGTTCGTACACAACCATTCGGCCAGTATACCCAGTTCCGGCGCATTCCGCACAGCCCACCGGTCGAGCGACCTGAGCCCCAGAAAACACCTGGGCATCCAATCCCAAGTTGATAAGTTCCACCGGCTCCGGCGTGTAAAATTCCCGACAATTTTGACAGACTTTTCGAATAAGCCGCTGCGCCAAAACCGCGAGTAGCGAGGAAGCGACGAGAAAAGGTTCCACACCCATATCGATCAAGCGCGTCAGGGCGCCGGGGGCGTCGTTGGTATGGATGGTGGCAAAGACCAAGTGACCAGTGAGTGAGGCCTGGATTGCGATTTCGGCGGTTTCGCGGTCACGAATTTCACCAACCATCAGGACGTCGGGATCCTGGCGCAAAATGGCTCGCAACCCCGCGGCAAAGGTTAACCCAATCTTCGGATTCACCTGAATCTGTCCAACACCTTTAAGATCGTATTCGATGGGATCTTCTACTGTGATGATGTTGCGCTCGATCGAATTGATGCGCGTGAGACCCGCATACAGGGTTGTCGTTTTGCCGCTACCGGTAGGGCCCGTGACGAGAATGATTCCGTGCTTTTTATGAATAAGTTGGTTCAATCTTAAGATGGTGTTGTCGTCAAAACCCAAGTCCGACAGATCCAGTCGCACGCTGGACTTGTCCAAAATACGTAGTACGAGGCGTTCGCCGTGAGCCGTCGGCAATACAGAGAGACGGATATCGACGTCCTTGCCGGCAATCTTGATCTTGATGCGGCCGTCCTGAGGCAGGCGCTTCTCGGCGATATCCAAGTCCCCCATCAACTTGATTCTGGAGCTGATGCCCGCATGCAAACCTTTGGGCGGACGGGCGATGTCGTGCAGGACGCCGTCAATGCGAAAGCGCACAACCATGTCTTTTTCGTAGGGCTCTACGTGGATGTCTGAAGCCTTGTCCTTCACGGC
>JAGQZV010000014.1 GCA_020435295.1 Bdellovibrionales bacterium
TTCGGGTTGCTTGGTGTTTTTCTTCTTCACCAAGGCTTCCACGGCTGGTTTGGATAGCCCGTAGCTTCCAAGTTGCGTGGCCTTTTCCGACACAAACTCCTTAGCGCGCAGATCCAGAACGGCGCCCAGCATTTTTTTTACTTCGTCCGAACTGGCAGGAATGTTCTCTCGGGCGAGGGTCCACGAGTCCGTGTCCGTACGGGCCAAAATAAAACTTCCGTAACTGTTGCGAAGCTCGACTTCATCGACATCCGGCCGCGTGAGGCTGAAGAGATTCTTGTTGCGGTAGTCAGAAAGTTTCTTATCAAAACTTGTGCGCAACGAACGCGCCACTCGGTAAACGGCCCCCTTTTGTCCGGCGGGGATAAGGTAGCTGCTATACCCGACCGGTGTGTCCTTGCCGATCAGGACTTCGGAAAAATCCTCGCCGGAATTCCGACGTACTCGGATCTTGTAGCGTGGGAAGTCCAAGCCGTAAGCGGAGAGATCCTCAGGGTTTTGTGCGATTTCTCGCTCGTTCTTGGTAGTGGTGAGAGTGCTGAGGACTGCCGCGATGGTTGACACGTCGGCCTCATCATTAAGGGGTGAGGTAATGAGCCAAGACTTGTCGATGCGCTTGAATTTAAAAGTCTCGTATTCGGCGGTCGCCTTCTCTTTAGCGGCGAGCAGCGCCTCCAGGTTTTTCAGACGATCTACTTCGAATTCCTGGATTTCTTCCCGCGGGATGGAAACCACCAGCTTGGCGTTTTCCTGCGCCTCATTGCGTTTAACTTTGATGCCTTTTTCGTAGATGACATACCAAAGCACTAAAGCGATGAGCACCCCAGTAAGGGCTAACGTCGTCTTAAAGCTCTTCTTCATCCAGAGTCCCCTTCCGTACCGTGAGTTCCAGAGAGGCGGGAGGACACCTAGGCGGCGTTATTCCCGTCCTCGGAGGTCTCCGGTTCGGCTTTGCTAACGTGACCGGCCGCAATTTCACGAAGCGCGATCACCGCCTGCTTATTTGTGCTGTGGGCGATGAGCGGGCGGGAACCTTTAGCGAGCTGCCGCACGCGCTTAGCCGCGATGTGGATCAATTCAAAGCGGTTAGGGATTTTCTCCAAACAGTCTTCCACCGTAACTCGGGCCACTGAAATCTCCTGTAAAATTAAGAGTTTCCACCAAACCAATTTTGGACCCACTACAATACCGCGGGGCCGCAAAAAGTCAATGAAAATGTAGGTTTAGGCAGCGAGTACGCGTTGCAAGTCTTCGTATAGGACGCTGGGTTGTTGGGTGAGAGCAGAGCCGGGAGAGTACAGGACGGCTTCGTAGGCGGTGAAGAATCGGCGCGCTTGGTGGATAGTATCGGCGGAGGTTTGTTTGGCGGCATGGCGAAGCAACGAGTCGAGTGTTCCCCCGTCTTGATTCCAGTCAGTTTTTTGCTTGAGGTGAAGCGAGAGCAGTTCGCTACCGAGGCGGAGAAAGCGCGGGAAGTCGCCGCTGCTATAGGCGGCCTCGGTCTCACGGCGTAGCCGCTCCATCTTGTAGGCGGCGCTTTGCCGGTACCGGGTTTGTTTTTCCTTCAGGCGCCAAACCGTGAGCCCGGAAACAGCGGCTAGCAAAAGAAGAACCTGAACGAGCCAAAACCAGAGCGCGTCTTGTAGTACGAAGGCGGTGGACCACTCGGCGACAGGCTGCAATTCGAGGACGGTTTCAACAGTCTGTGCGGGCTCAAGTTTTGCCTGAAAGCGCAAATGACCGGGTTCGCTTTGTAAGAATTCGTATCGGCCCTGAACCGGATCGAAGAAATTGAAATGGATCGGAGCAATTTCCAAATCCTCGTCGTGATTCACTGAAAGTGCCCACTCGTGATGTTGGATTTGGTACGGGGCCGAACCCTGGGTGTAGGAACGTTTAGAGAGGACTTTGACACTCGGAGGGAGGGTAACTTGGGCCGTGGCAATTTCCTGAAAGTTTCCTTGGCCCCGGATTGAAAAACGTAGCGTTGCCGGTTCGTTTTGCTCGTACGGGATTTCCGGAGTGTCCAAAGAGAGTGTGAATTGCCCGACGGCGCCCCCGAAGGCTTCGCCGTCCTTAGTGGGAAACGGGGGGAGGGTGCGCACGCGCAGTGGTTTTGGGGTTTCGCTTTCTACGGTGATATCGGCCTCATCAGAAAACGGATTTTTCAGTACGAGTTTCATTGGGCGGATGGTGGGTTTTTTTTCGTCCACCATGGCAGAGATGCGGTACGAGCCCAAAACAATTCTGTTCCACGGAGAAGTGGCGAAGCGGGAATAGGGGACCAGAATTTTCCCCTGGCGCAGCACAAGATTGTCCTTCCAGAAACCTCGGAATTCTGGAAATTTGGCTACCTCAACCTCAACGGTGTTCAGGTTTGTGTATAGGACGAAGTCGCAGCGGATCTCTTCCCCAGCGTACACTTCCTCTTTCGAAAATTCCGTGCGGAATTGAAAACTTTCTTCGGCTAGCGAGGAGAGCGAGAGAGAGACTGTTAACAAAATGAGTAAACGACTTACCATTGTTTGCCCTTCGGGGAAGCGTCCGCTTTTTGATTTTTGTCGCGTTGAAGGCGTTGGATCGTCTGTTGCTCCTCGCGGGCCATCATGTCGAAAATGCGTTGCTTACGTTCATTAGAAAACTGCTCTTTTTCATAGTCCGTCTTCGGGCCCTTGGAATCTTGCGGTGTTTTTCCGGATTTGTTTTCGTCGTCACTGCTCCCCTGCTGAGCGGCACTTTGCATGATTCTTGAAACGAGCGCCATGTTTTCCGAAAGCTTGCGATTGGTTTCGGTCTCAAAGCTTTGGGAAGAGGACTTGGTATCGTAGGCAGACTGGTAGCTCTCAAGGGCCTTTTGGGGTTCCTGCGCGTAGACCAGCGTATTGCCAAGATTAAAGAGAGCTTTTTTCTTCAACTCCGGGTTCTCGGTCATGTACGCCGACTCTTGAAAGTACTCGGCTGCTTTGTCGAGTTTCCGCTCCTTGAGGTAGGCGACACCTAAGTTATAAGTGAGAGCTCCGCGGACCCCGGGATCCGTCGCTTTTTCCAAAGCCTGCGTGATTTCGCTTACCGAAGCGCCAAACAAGAGCCTCGGAAGCAGAAGGAACGGAAGTAACCGTATCGCGTACTCCCATCGTCCCAATCCAAACTCAATTGCAAAGAGAATGAGCGCAAGAGTAAGGAGTATGGGATAGAACTCGCGCGCAACTTCTACTGAGGTAATAACCTGGGACACCCGCCCGCCCTGGCGCAAGCGTTCTCCCAAGTCGAGTATAGAAGTAAGATCCGCATTAAAATAATTGCCCCCAGTTAGATTGCTGATCTCCTGAAGCGGCTCCGAGTTGAGTTTTGTTGTTACCGTATTGCCGCGGCCGTCCTTCAAATACGGAGTTTGTCCGAAGCGTTCGAATTGAAAGGAGTGAACGGGGATGGGGCTACCGGTGGTAGTTCCCGTACCGACAGCGTGGATGGGAATACCCTTGGCTTTGAACCGTGCGAATACTTCTTTCCGAAGTGCCTCATGGCTTTCTCCGTCACTGAAGACAATAACTTGCGAGGGAAACCAAGTTTCTCCGCGCTGTTTAGCCTTTTCTTCCAATTGTAGAATATGTCGCAGTAGAGTCTGTAGGGACTGGCTCAAGTCGGTGCCCTGATCCGTTGTCATCTCCGGGCTAAGCGTGGGCGTGATGGTCAGAATGCCACTGAGATCGGACGTGAGGGGTACTTGAAGATAGCCGTCAGCGGCGAAAGGAAACAGCGCTACGCGGGACTCGTTTAGCGCATCGGCGAGGACTTCGAGGCTACTGGTTACAAAACCAAGGCGGGACGGCCGAATGTCTTCGGCGACCATGCTGCGGGAGATGTCTATTGCCAAAAAAACGTTGGAGCCTGCACCTTGGCGAGACGAAATGTGTTTTCCCAGCTGTGGCCGTGCCAGTGCCAAGATGCATAATGTGAATGCCATCAGGCTAACTACCGTGTGGCGCAGCGAGAAGCGGGCGTTGGGTTGTCGCTTTTTTGCGAGCATGATCCAGGCGAGCAGTGTTACCGGGACTAGCCCCCAAAATAGTTCAGGGTTTTGAAATTGAAGTTGCATAGCGTGGTGATGCTCTCCAGTACCTGAGTTCTTGAAGCAAATAGACTCCAAACAATAGAATTGTCGCTACGAATGCGATCCAAAAGTAGAGTTCTTCCGTTCGGCTTTTTGGGGTAATCTTCACTTTGGATTTTTCCAGCTGGTCGATTTCGGATAGAACCGCTGCCAGCGATCCCTCATCTTTTGCCATGTAGGCTTTGGCGCCTGTAAGTGCTGCAATCTCCTTCAAGAGTTCAGGGTTCAAATAGGAAGGAATGTGGGTGAGTAAGTGCGTACGATTTCCCATGACGTCATAGGCGTAGATCGGGACGAGTACTCGGGAGTTCTTCCCAATCCCAATCGCATAAATGCGAATACCTTCTTCTTTGGCCAAATTCGAGGCTGTGATGGGGTTAATAGCCCCGACGTTGCTGTCTCCATCCGTGATAAGAACGATTACTTTGCTCTTCGCCGTGGAGCCGCGTAGCCTGCCGACGGCATTGGTTAGGGCCATGCCGATGGCGGTTCCCTGTTTTAATTCCCGCAGTTCGACTTGTTCCAGCTGTTGCTTTAGGAAATCGTAATCACGCGTAAGGGGGCATTTCGTTACCGCTTCTCCGCCGAAAGTCACAAGCCCAATCCTGTCGGTATCACGCTTGTCGATGAAATCTCGAATGACTTGCTTGGCGACGACAATGCGATTCGGTTTGAAATCAGTAGCGTCCATGCTTTCTGAGACGTCCAGGGTCAGAACGATGTCGATACCTTCAGCCCACTTCTCCGCCCAAAGGTGCCGTTTGGCGGGGCGGGCAATGCTGAAGGCGAGAAGCACCAGGGCAAGAAATGTAGTGCCAAAAAGAGCGCGGTGAACATACTTCGCTTGGCGGGTGGTGCTGCGGCGAATGGCAAGGGACGAGAAAGGCAAGATGAGCTTGCCGCTCGTTGCGCGTTTCTTCAAAAAGAAAAAAAGTGCCAGTCCCGATGGGACTAGAAGTAGCAGCAACGCGACTGGAGTGATCAAATACATAAAAGAGCCTGCTCCACTGTTTTTAGGCACGACGAAGCCATCTCATAGGGGACGTGTGCTTTCTGCGCGAATTTCACAGCGTCACATCTATTGAAAAGCGTCACCATTTCCGGGGCGCCTGTATCGCAATTCCCAAAACGCTTAGTAAACTCAAGTGTAGTTAAGGACCGTACGGGGTAGTCCAGTTTGCGCCCGTAGTAGTTACGGACGATCGTTGTGAGCTCGTCCACCAGGCGCGGATCGGCGGGGTGCGACTCCATATGTTCTTTGAAGACTAACAGGTGCCTGCGGAGCCAGTCGCTATCGCTCTCCCTAGGCTGCGGAGGGGTGGGTTCAGCAACTACTATCGCTAGCTTTTTCTTTGGAAAATACTTCTTGATCAACCGGTACACGATGGGAGTTAAGGCGGCGGTTAACACCAGGATAATGAGAAGGGGTAGCAACCACTTTGGCCAAACGCGCGGTACTTCTGTTTCGTCGAAACCCTCTCGAAGCTCGTTGTCATCTTGGGATCGCGTCGAAACAACACGGAAAGCTTGGTTTTCCGTAGAAAAACTGCTGCCTAGGAAGGAAAACTCAAGCGGCGGGAGGGCGTACTCGCCATTGTCATAGGCAGTGAACGCGTAGGTCCAAACGGCGATCGTTCCGTCCATCCGGCGATCTTGTGCGAGTAAGCTAAGGCCTTTCTGTGATTGCAGCAGTGTTTCGTTGACGTGAATGGAGTCCACGTCGTTGTCAAAATTTTTGAGTACACGTGTATCCAGGCGGATCTCAAGTACGGCTCGCTGTCCGGGTTCCACTTGCGGGGGAGTCAGTGTGTACTGAAGCGCAGGCGCTTCGGCACGTACACTAGAGACGAGCAGGACCGCGACGCCTAAAGAAATGAACCAGTCTTTGCAGGTAGTCATCCTGAACACTCAGGCAGAAGTAATCGGATTTACACTTCCGGCTTAAGTCCTCAATTTGATGTTGGTGCATTATGGCTCGTTGCTGCAACTCCTGACGCACGCTCTTGGAATTGGCATCGAGCAGAAAAAAATCTCCGGTCTCGGGATCGCAAACTTCGTAAACACCTTTAAGGCCCACGCCGCGTTCGGCGTCATCTACGCAGTGTAGGAGTACAAGTTCGTGGCGCTGGGCAAGCATGCGCAACTCTGGGCTAAAGTCGGGTACTAGAAAATCGGATAGAACAATGACGATAGAACGATTTTTCAAAACATTTTGGGCGTAGAGTAGAGCGGGCCGGAGATCACTCGGCCGCCCTTGTAGGGGTTGTTGAAGAAGCGAGATCATTCCGTGCAGGACATGATTTTGAGTGTCGCGGGGAGGAAGATAGAGGACAGGAGTCTCATTGAAGAACAGCATCCCCACATTGTCCTTGGATTTTACGGCGGCTAGACCAAGCAGGGCGAGCAACTCCGCATACATGTCAATTTTTCTCTTTTGGACGGAGCCGAAGAGCGAGGAGCCACTTACGTCGATTAGGATCAGCACGTTTAGCTCGCGGTCTTCTTCGTAGAGTTTTATGGTCGGGTGTTTGGTTCGGGCGGTTACGGTCCAGCTCATGTGCCGGATGTCATCTCCCGGTTCATACCGCCGGAATTCCTTGAATTGCATGCCGCTACCGTGAAACGCACTTCGGTAGTCGCCGGACAAAAGGGTGGAAACGGATCGCCGCGCGACGAGTTGCAACTGGGCCACTTGGTCCAGAATTTCCTGAGGGATATTCAATGGGCTCCCGGTATTAGGGAACGGCAACGGCCTCTAGGAGCCGGCCGATAACGTCGTCTGTGTTGGTGTTCTTCGCTTCGGCCTCAAACGTTAGAATGAGCCGGTGGCGAAGGACCTCGCGGGCAACGAACTTCACATCGTCAGGTGTGATGAAGTGGCGTTTTTCCATGAGGGCTTGGGCGCGAGCGGCCCAGCTGAGAAAAAGAGTCGCGCGAGGAGATCCGCCAACCGATATGTTGCGGCGGATCTCATTGACTGCTTCCGGAGAGGCTTCTTCGGGACCAAGCGCGTGGTTTTTTCGGGTGGCGACTACAAGCCGGAGGATGTATTCCTTGATGCGCTCGTCTACGTAGATTTTGTCAAGAAGCTTGCGCGCTTTTAGAACGTCATCTGTTGAAATCTTTGTTTGAGTTTTTGGGGGGGTGCCGCTGGACATCAGTTCCAAGATTACCCTCTCTTCATCGCGAGAAGGGTAGTCCACTTTTACCTTAAACATGAAGCGGTCGAGCTGGGCTTCCGGAAGGTTGTACGTTCCCTCCTGCTCGATGGGGTTTTGGGTCGCCATCACTAAAAAGGGTTGTGGGAGCGCAAAGGTCGTGTCTCCAATGGTAACCTGCTTTTCCGCCATCGCTTCTAGCAACGCGCTTTGCACCTTAGCGGGGGCACGGTTGATCTCATCGGCGAGAATGATGTTGGCGAAGATGGGGCCCTTCTTCGGCGTAAATTCTTGGGTTTTCTCGTTGTAGATGAGTGTGCCGATGATATCCGTGGGTAAAAGATCCGGGGTGAATTGGATGCGTTGAAAGTGTGTGTCGAGCACTTCGGCAAGGGTTCGCACCGTAAGTGTTTTGGCCAAACCTGGGAGTCCCTCTAGAAGGATGTGGCCTCCCGTTACCAGTCCGATGACGAGCGAGCGATTCATGTGTTCTTGTCCGACTACCACGCGGCTCATCTCGTTGAGAATCCGCTCTAAGGTGCTCGCGCACTCTAGTATGGCATCCGTGTCGACCGGGGCCGCGTTGGGGGCGGTTTCTTTTCTGCGTTCTTGATTCATAAGCTTTTTTTCGGGAAGGAAATCTTTAGGTTAGCCGGAAAAGGCTCTATCATTTAATTATAACGGAAAAGGGGGCACGATGCCCATTGTTACCTTTTTGCCGTCTGGGAAAAAAGTAAATGTCCCCAGCGGCACAACCCTGTTTGAAGCGGCGCGACAAGCCGGCATGCCCATCGCGTCATCGTGTAGCGCCAATTTCGTCTGTGGGCGCTGCAACGTGCAGGTTGTTGTGGGGCGTCATAATCTTTCAGAGCAGGGCCAACCCGAAAAGGCGCTGCTCGCTCGGGAGAAACACCCGCCGACGGACAGAATTAGTTGCCAAACACGTGTTATGGGCAATTGCAGCATCACCACGCGGTACTGGTAGTTCGGATCATTTGCTAACGAAATACTGCTCGCTAACCGAGTGTTTTTAGAGTCCTCCTGTAATCTGAAAATGTCAGCTCCATTCGTTTCTTAATCACCGGAGAAAATATGCGCCCGCTTATTCTTTCGATGGTTTTTTTGTGTACGTATGCGCCCGCCACCCAACGGCTGATCAATGGCCAACCAGTTGATTCAGGCACTTATAAAGAAGTTGTATGGATAACGAGCAGCAGTTCCGGCTGTACGGCGACAGTCGTCGGCCCACGAACCATTGTTACCGCCTCTCACTGCGCTACCACAGGGACGACAGTAAAGTTTAATGTGAACGGAACGCAGTACTCGGCGCGGATTACGCGAAACCCCGAGTACAACAACTCGACTGTCTCTTACGACGTGGCCTTAGGGTACGTGGACAAGGAAGTTACCGGGGTTGAATACGCCACTTTAGGGGTGAAGGGTATCTCAACTGGGATGGGGATTACTTTACTGGGCTACGGCTGTACGCGTCCTAATGGTGGGGTTGACGGGACGTTGAGAATAGGCGAGTCGGTGATTATCTCTACGGACAGTAATCGCTTTGGTTCCAGAAAATCGGGTGGGGCGACGCTTTGCCCTGGAGATTCCGGGGGGCCGGCATTTGTATTTGATGGCGATAAGCGCTACTTGGTCGGAATCAACTCCACGGTGACTACCGATTTTGTGACTAGCTACAACGCACGCACAGAAATCAGCCAGCAGAAAAGTTTTTTTGAAGATTTTGCGCGAACGAACTCCGTCGAGATTTGCGGCGTGAATAAGGATTGTTTCAAGGCGATTTCGGAACCTCCGACTTGCCAGCTCTCGGCTCAACCATCCTCAATTCAACTCGGGGAATCCGTTACTTTTGAATTGCGTACTGAAGGGGAAGTAACCAGTGCAAAAATTGGTCAAACAAGTGTGAACTTTCCGCTGGGAACGCTCACTTCGACTCCTTCTCAAGCGGGGACCTTCACGCAATCGGCTTCGGTGATTGGGCCCGGAGGATCGGCTTCTTGTTCTGCAAGTTACGAAGTCAAAGGTGCCCCTGCGCAAAATGCACCTTCTTGTACACTTACCGCGGCCCCCAATCCCGTATCGCTTGGGCAAACGGTGAGGCTGACGCTGGCGATTCAGGGCAACGCAACGCACGCGGCGATAGACGGGGAAAGTGTCAACTTATCCAATCCCAGCGTGACGCGCACACCGATGCAGATCGGCCAACATTTGAGTAGCGGTTATGTGATGGGGCCGGGCGGTAGCGGGGAGTGCCGCACTAGTTTTGCTGTCGAGGACAAGCCTAGCCAGACGTTGCCTGGACACACGGTGGTTCCCGGGCCATGCGGGACCAATACCAATGGCAGCACGGTGCGCGAGGTCTGCCTCGCTGTACTAAAGAAGGTGACGGTCAATGTTCGTAATGTCAGTGAGGCACTACTCATTCGCTACCAGGATGGCGGGGAAGAAGTTATGCCGGTTCTAAGTCGCTACCAGGACAACGGGCAAACCCACTTGTCACTTTATGCCAACAGTACGTACAAGCAAAATCAGTATTGGGTACTGGACGCCCGCGACGCCCTAGTGCAGGAACAAAGCGGCCAGACCACCGCCATTTCCGGTACCACCATTCGTGGCATCGCTTTCGACGCCCGCTTCTAGGTACCACGTTCCTTTTGGCACAAACCTGTGGATAGTATCAGCGGTATGGTGACAGCGTGTTCCCGACGGCTCGTCCGAAACCGCATGACTGGCTTCCTCAATGCTCGTCTAATGAGATCCGCTTCTCCGTCTTCATAGTTCTGGTTCAGCCAGAGCCCCCGTTGGCCTAAATGGTGAGGAATCGTGCAGAAGTATCGGTGACGGTAGTCGTGCAGAGGGAACGGGGGGCTGTCAATGTTTCCCAAATACTTATACGTACTAAACGCAAACTCTCCGACACTCCTGCAGATTCCGGCCTCGACGGGATTTCGATACACGTATCGGTAAGCGTGGGAGAAATACAACGCATTGTCGATAAGTGACCAGTAGTATCTACCCCCGAACACATGATTGATCCGACCGGATTTCTTACCAATAGACCGGGAAACCTCCCGCATCAGGTAGTTCATGATGCGATCCAGATTCGCCCGTGGCGTGGTCAGCAACAGGTGGTAGTGGTTGTGCATCAGCACGAAGGCAATCACTTGGGCTCCGTACTCCATGCTTACAAGCAATAGTTTTTCGCTAAAGATGTCCCAAACTTCTGGCATTTCTAGATAGAACCATTCCTTGTTATTGGAACGTCCGGAAACGTGGTACGGCAGATTGTCTGATCGAATAATGGGCTTTCGCGGCATGCGGAGAGAGCAAGCAAATGGCGTTCCAACCGGAGTTATCCACAAGTACGTGCCAAAAGGAACGTGGTACCTATTCGCGGCGCATGAGGGGGAAGAAAAGGACGTCGCGAATGGAGTGCTGGTTGGTGAAGAGCATGACGAGCCTGTCGATGCCAATCCCGAGGCCTCCGGTTGGCGGTAAGCCCTGACAAATAGACTCCATGAATTCCTCATCCATCGGGTGGGCTTCCGCGTCGCCCTTAGAAAGCTTGTCGGCCTGACCTTCCAAAAGTTTTCGTTGCAGGACGGGATCGTTCAGCTCCGAATAGGCATTGCTAAATTCTTTGCCAACAATAAAAGATTCAAAGCGCTCCACCAGCCCCTCCGCCGCTAGTTTCGGATCCCGATGCGGTTTGCAAAGCGGTGTGGTTTCAATAGGGTGATCGATAATGTGGTGCGGTTGGATGAGATTGCCTTCCACAGTCTCAAAGAGAGCCGCGATTAACGAGCCTCGGGTCATTGTTACAGCGAGCTCTTTTTCCGTGTCCGTTTTTTCTACGACAAGCTGTCGCAACGCCTCCTCACTGAGCGCGTCCACATCCGTCCCACCATAAGCCTTAATGGCCTCTTTCATCGACAGGCGCTTCCATGGGGTTTTGAGTTCAATCTGCACTTCTTTTCCGTCCACTAAGTAGGGGACACTGGTTTTCCCGTAGAGCTCCAGCGCGATCTTCTCAAATAGTTTCTCGGTAAACGACATGACGTCGTTGTAGTCCCAATAGGCCGCGTAGCTTTCGACGAGCGTAAACTCAGGATTGTGGGTTCTGTCCACACCCTCGTTGCGAAAAACGCGCCCAATCTCGTACACTCGATTCATACCGCCAACAATGAGCTTCTTTAGAGGGAGTTCGAGCGAAATACGTAGAAACATGTCCTGATCGAGAGCGTTTAGGTGTGTGAGGAACGGCCTCGCATTGGCCCCGCCGTATTGAGTTTGCAGAACGGGGGTTTCGACCTCTACAAAATTGTGTGCATCAAAATAATCTCTGACGATTCCGAGTATTTTAGAGCGCAACCTAAAGGTGGCAGCGACCTCAGGATTGGAAATGAGATCCAGCCAGCGTTTGCGATAGCGCGTTTCTTTGTCCGCCAGTCCGGCGTGTTTGTCTGGCAACGGTAACAAAGCCTTGGAGAGCAGCTTGACCTCATTGGCGAGCACGGTCAGCTCACCCGTGTGGGTTCTAAAGACATGGCCTTTTACGCCAAGGTAGTCTCCCAAATCGAGCCGCTTCTCGATAAATTTCATGTGGGAAGGGGGCTGGCTTACTTTGGCTTGCGCGGGATCGTAACCGGCAACATGGCTGATGTCCCGATTGAACATGAGCTGCACACGGCCTGTATGATCTTGTACGTGTCCGAAGGCGTTCTTCCCCATTGCCCGGAACAAAACAAGGCGTCCTGCGATCTGCACTGCAGGCGACGTACCGGCTTTTGCCGCCTCGAAATCGCCGGGATCTTTTTCCCCATAGGTGTGAAGGAGTTGTGCCGCGACGTGACTCGGTTCGTATTTATGCGGGTAAGGGCAAACCCCAAGTTCCTGGATCTCTCTTAGCTTCGCCGAGCGTGTGACAAATTCGTCATTCGAATGGTAGTCCGGCGTTTCGCTCATCGCGGCTCTCCTCGCTTTGAAAGAGCCCGTTTATAGCATGAGATTTGTGGGAAGGACAGGAGCGACGCCTTGTCTTTCGCGAATAATTCCAGGACAATGGCACCATGCCAAAATGGGTATGGTTAATCTTTTTTGCGTTGTGTGCCTTCTTTGCTTTCAAGATGGCTACGCGCCCCAAGGCCGAGCCGTCTGCTAAAGCGCCGGCCCCACAGGCGCAACCGCGTCAGACCCGCACACCTAAGGTCCCACCAGGCGGACGCACGAGCGAGCTTCCAGTAGGGAGTCCCTTGGATCAAGGGGATGTCCGATTGCGCGAAAAGCCGGCGCCAGAGGTGAGTCCTCCCCCTGTGCCAAGCCCGGATACTAGTTACACGCCTCCCCCCACTTACAATGATGAACCCGCGTACACACCCGAGTACGATCCACCACCGCCGCCACCCACTAGTCCGTTCAATGTGGATTCCCTTCCACCGCCACCCGACTTTGTGGAGCCCGACGACATGGACGGGCCGCCGCCAATGGACCGGCCGGATTTTGAGCCGCCTCCCGAGGACTTCGAACCGCCGCCTAACCAGCCGAACTTTGAACCTCCACCTCAAGACTTTGAAGCGGGAGAATATGTGGAGCCGCCGGATAAGGCGCCCCCCCTGGAGGACGACTATTAGTGAAAAAGGAACGCTTCATTGCCCTGCGCTTCATGTTTAAGGGGACGGATCGGGGTACTTTCAGTCCACTCACACTAGTGGCATGGGTGGCCATCGCTGTCGGCGTTGCGGCCATGGCTGTCCTGCTATCGGTGATGTATGGGTTTGAATCCGCGCTGAAAGCCCGGGTCCTTACAGCTTTTCCACACATCATGGTGAAGCCTGCGGCCGGGGGGGAAGTCATACGGGACTACGAAAAATGGACGGCAACCCTCTCGGGTGTCGACGGTGTCAAACGCCTTACTCCGTATCTCGAGACCGAGATGATCCTTCAGTCCGAAACGCGTGCTCTCGGCGCAGTAGTTCTCGGGGTTTCTGAAGCGGAGTTAGACCTTCGCGCGTCTGAGGTTCAGGAGGGCACACTCCCCAATCCGGAGGCCAAACGGGCCGAGGTGCTCGTGGGCAGTGAGCTCGCGCGGCGGCTGGGTTTGTATGCCGGCGCTGAGATCAAGCTCATCTCTCCCATCGAGACTTCTGGTGCGATGGGGCTTATTCCGCGCGCCCAGACTTTTGTGGTTTCGGGGATTTGTCATACGGGGCACTACGAATTTGACCAGCAGACTCTGCTTCTGACGCTTTCCGATGCGCAGACCCTTCTCAAAAGAGGGAGAGTGATTAGCGGCTGGCAAGTATGGGGCGAGGACGTGGACACGGCCGAAATCTTGCGCGAGCGCATTAGCGCCGTCTTGCCGCGCACCTGGGTGGCAGAGAGTTGGGCGCAATTCAACGCCGCTCTTTTTAACTCTCTTAAGCTCGAACAGTATGCGATGTTCAGCATTCTCAGTTTCGCTGTCCTCATCGCGGTCATGAATATCAGCATCACTCTCACGATGTATGTAAGCCAGAAAAAGCGCAATGTGGGGGTGTTGCGCGCGCTCGGGGCCTCTCAGAAGCAGATCCGGAGTCTTTTTATCTGGCAGGGTGCTTTTTTGGGGGGGATGGGATTGTTTCTGGGCGCCGTACTCACCATTTTGGCGCTTGTTTACCTTCGCTATTTTTCCAGCTACCTGCTGCCGGATATCTATTATGATCGCACGGTTCCAACCGAGGTACGCCCGCTATCAATACTCGCCATTTATGGCATCGCCACTATGTTAATATTTGTTTCCACGGTGTACCCGGCTAAGAAGGCGATGGAGATCGATCCCATCGAAGCTATCCGGCAATAGAGTTACAGCATCGCGACGATGCGCTCTTGTAGGCGGAACATGCGCTGGGCTTCTGCATCATCCGCTTCATGATCGTAACCGCAGAGATGCAAGATCCCATGGACTGTCAGTACCTTTAGTTCTTGTTCAAGCGAGTGGCCCTGCTCTTTGGCATAGGTGCGCGCAACGGACGGGCAGAGGCAGATATCCCCCATGTGCACGGACGCTTGCGTTGGGTGTGCCTGCCAAAGAGGGAAAGAAAGTACATCGGTCGGCTTGTCTTTTTTTCGAAATTGCTTGTTTAGCCGCTGGATCTGTTTGGGGCTTGCGAGAGTGACCGCCAATTCGTAGGCTTCAGCCTTTCGTAGCCAGGCCTTTTTTGGCAGCGCGGAGACGGCCGAAAGCGCACTCCTGCGCACGAGCTTCTCGTAGCGGCGGGCGGCGCGTGTTTCCGCGCGCACGCTGATCTTCACTTTAGGCACGGTAATAGGCATCGGCCGCTTATACCTTATTCGACAAAAACTTTATAGGTTCTGATCACAGCGCCCATTTTGGTCTCTGCACACACGCAGTCTTCAAATTCTGGCGGAATGCTGGCTAAGCATTAAACACCAGTCAGTCTGGTGCTCGTTTTGCTAACTATCTGAATTTAGAAAAATTTCTAAAACTGCTCGCAGCGTTTTTCGGCACGCAGGTCTTCTGCATGAGGCGCTTTGAAGAGGGCTGTCGGGTGCAACTTTGGCGTGCCCTTTGCAAAGTGTACCTAGAGAACGTTCTCTGTTCGTGGGGAACGACTATAGACTCCTGGTAAACGGGAGGCTAAGCGGGCCGACAGCTCGCACAGATGTTTTGGAAGTAGTGTTGAAAGTTGCGGAGTAGAAGATGAAGCACGTGAATAACCGTTCAGCCAAGTGGGTAGTAGAAGCAGCCCTTGCGGTAACCATGATTCTGCCTGGCAGTGTCGTTCTTGGCGCCGATAGCTACTATGGAGGCCCGTCGGCTTCCAGAGTGAGCGCGGCGACGGACCTGGGAAGCCAGCTTTCCAGCGGTTTGTCATCGGCCTCAGAAGGTGACAAGAAGCCAAAGACGGTAGCCGAAGCCAAGAAGCAATTGGCTGAGATCATTGGCCGTCTGAAAATTACTGAAGATCAAAAGAAACAAGCTCTTGAGTTTTTTAATGGTGTTGCTGACATCTCTCGATTGAACAAAGCTTTGGTCGACTTGCGCCAAAGAGAGATCGACGATGCCAAAAAAGCAAAAGAGGAAAACGAAGCCATTGAACAGAAAGTTCAGTCGATGAGTTCGCCTCCGGTCGCTGCTAACAACCTCGACACCGGTAGCTTGCCCCAAGAGTGTGGCAAGAGCCAAGTTGAAGGCCACTTGTCTGGCTGGTCCACCATCATGCAAGCGGTGGGCGATTTCAGCAAATTCACCCGTGATGCGCTGAAAGGCATTGCCAAAGAAGACAAGAAAGCGCGCGAAGAAGCTCTTGATAAAGCCATCGCGAAAGCCAAGAAAGAAATTTTGGATTCCATCAAGGCTGATGACAAGTCGGATGACTACGAAGAAAGGCTCGACAAAGGATTGAAGGCCACTAAAGATGGCAATCCGGTGCCTTTTGCGAAGTACATTCCTGAAGCCATCAAGTGGATGGAAGCTGTAAAGAAGAAAAAGTCCCTTGCTTTGTTGGACAATTTCTTTAACTCCATCGCTGGCAAGCGAGAAGCCAACGATAAAGCTGACAAGATCAACGAAAGCGCTCGTCAGCTTAAAGAGTCCGCTGACAAGTATGTGGTCGCAGCCGAAGCGCCGGTCTCTCAAGCGGTTTCGACTCTGGCAGCGAAGTGTGAAGAGTTTAAGTTTACCGTTCTCGGTGGTGACCAGCAGCCTGGTCAGAACAGCCTGCGTGGAAAGCAGAAAGAAGCGATGGATCGCTTCCAGACAGCTTTCGAGTCGCAAGGCCCAGCGAGCCCCGGTGGGCAAGTGGTGCCGGCACAGCAGGATCGCAATTTCTTGACCGCAGCTAGCAACTTCGCCAGCAGCCTCGTCCGTAAAGGGCGTCAGTTGTTGCAAGGTGTTGACTGCCAAGCTTCGGCGCGTCAGCAGGTTGCAAGCCAAATGGCAACCCTTCGCAGCCAGGCCGCACAACTCGAAGGCGTGACGGATCCGGATAGCATGATCCGCATCGCTTCTGAGATCATGACGAACTTTGGAAACACGTTCCAGACCGTAAACGGTATGGTGAACACGTCGGCCGCCGCTTGTACGGCTTGGTCGCGGGAAGCCAAACGTCTCGATACGAACGTGAAAGATTTAGACAAGCAGATTGCTCAGGCCCGTCAGCAGAGCGTCGCGCCCCAGGTACCTGGTGTTTCACCGGCGTCCACCGCGATTCCTGGTCCGACGGTCCACTAATATATTTAGCTAGTAGGCTAACTTTCAAATACATCTGCAAAACACCGAGTGCCCGGCGGCAATCGGTGTTTTGCATTTTGTGACTCTCTGTTCCACAGCTCAATCCCCCTCAATTGACTGCCTTTGTTGCCGTTGATACCTTCTTGCGGAAACGCATCAATGTGGTCCGCCACGTCTTACTAGGAGAGGGTGCCATGGCAAAGCTAGCCGGGTTTGGAGTTGTAGGTTCGGGAGCAATGGGTTCTGGGATAGCGCAAGTCGGCGCGCAGGCAGGATTTCCGGTGACCCTCTTTGATATCTCCGAGGCCCAGCTCGAAAAAGCTCGCGGTGGAATCCAGAAAAGCCTTTCCAAGCTTGAAGAAAAGGGCATGCTTAAGGAGTCGGCCGGAGACGTACTAAAACGTCTGAACCTCACGACCCAACTGCAGGGACTAAAGAGCTGCGATTTCGTTGTGGAGGCGGCGACTGAAAACCGCGAAATTAAGTTCAAGCTCTTCCGCGATTTGGACGCGCTACTCGATCCCAAAGCCATTTTGTGTTCCAACACCTCTTCCATTTCCATTACTGAAATAGCGGGTCAGACCAAACGGCCGGAACTCGTAGCAGGCATGCACTTTATGAATCCTGTCCCCTTGATGAAGCTTGTAGAGGGAATACGGGGCCTGGCCACGGGTGACGCCTGTTTTCAGAAAGTAAGGGCGGTGGCTGAAACCATGGGTAAGACGTTCATCGAAGCCAAGGACTCGGCGGGCTTTGCGGTGAATCGGATTCTCATGCCGATGATCAACGAAGCCTTCTTTGCCTTGCAGGAGAATCTGGCGACGGCGGCAGACATCGATGAGGCAATGAAACTGGGCTGCAATTTCCCCATGGGCCCGCTCACCCTGGCGGACTTTGTTGGTATTGATGTTTGTTTGAGTGTTTGCGAAGTTTTGCACCGCGATTTGGGGGATCCCAAGTATCGCCCCTGCCCGCTTATGAGAAAGTATGTGGAAGCGGGTTGGTTGGGACGTAAGGCGGGCCGAGGAGTCTATGTCTACTGATTTCAGTAGTGAGCCTGAACTCTTAGTCGATAACCTGAAGTCCGAAGAAGAGCTGCTTGCGGAAGTGTCGGTTCTGGAGTCCGAATCGTTGCCGATCCTCTATCTACGGGTGGCTTTCGAGTCTTTGGGTCGCGTGCGCCGGATGATGCTCGCCTTGCGGGCGGCAAATATTGCGCCGCTTATGCTCATCGAGAAGCCGCTGGAGTTGCCCGATCGAGAAATTGTTCGCGATGCGGTGACAAAACTTCGAGACTGGGATCAGTTACTTTTGCAGAATCTCTTTAGAATGAGTGCGACTTGGATCCCAGAGAATTTTCATGCAGCTTTGGAGAACGAGGCTAGAGTTGAATTGAAGTGGTTTAAAGAATGGGTGGGAGCGAGTCAGGATCCGCGTTTGGCGCATTCTGGGCTTCCTTGGCGGCAGTTCATCCGCAAGACGGTAGCCGAAAATTTCGCGTTTGGGTGCGCGGTTCTCGAAGCCGACGCAATGGTCGCCCCAGAGGTTGTCGAGGCATTCCTGAACCAAAAGAAGCAAGCGGTGTGTATATTTCCAAAAAGGTGGAGGCGTCGTGAAGAGTCAACCAATTAGGGTCTTAGTGGCGAAGCCCGGTTTGGATGGACACGATAGAGGGGCCAAAATTGTGGCACACGCCTTACGGGACGCCGGTATGGAAGTAATTTATACGGGCTTACACCAAACGCCGGAAATGATCGTCAACAGCGCCATTCAAGAAGATGTGAATGTCATCTGTGTGAGCATTCTTTCCGGGGCCCACAACCGCCTCTTTCCGGAGATCTTGGACGGATTAAAAGCAAAAGGCGCCTCCGATATTCCGGTGGTTGGGGGTGGCGTGATCCCGGAGTCCGATATCGCGAAACTCAAATCACTTGGCGTGAAAGAGATCTTCACCCCGGGGGCGACCATGAAGAGCATCACGGCGTTTATTCAGGGGCTTGTCCAGGGCAACAAGGGCTAACGCCAGTGCAGGCGGCGCTCACGGCGGATTTTCGCTTCCTCGTAGAGCGTCTTCTCTTCCGCTGTTTTTGGTTCGTAGGGAGGAACTTGCTTGGGGCGACCCTTTTCGTCTACCGCCACGAAGGTCAAATAGGCGTGGGTGGCGCGCTTGCGCTCTCCGGTTTGGCTCTTTTCCGCGTCCACAAGAACCTCCACTTCCATGGAAGTCCTTCCTACAAAGCTGACTTGGGCTGTGACTTGGACGGTCCAACCCGTCTTGATGGGATTGATAAAGTTTAAATAGTCGATGGACGCGGTGACGACGTTAGAGCGGGCGTAGCGTTGAGCGGCGATAGCAGCTGCGATATCGACCCATCCCATAACGACGCCACCGAAAATGGTACCCAATGCATTCGTATGTGAAGGCAACACGATTTCGGTCATGATCGTGGGGCTGCGATCTGGTTTTGGGGTAGCCATCAGGGTCCTTGGGTAGCGTTGCCGCGCCGACCACTTCGGCGCTTTTGTAGCACCTCCACGTGGTGGGCGTGCTCCTTATAGGTTTTCGTAAAGGTGTGCGTGCCGTTATTCTTGGACACGAAATACAGGTACTCGGTATTCGCCGGTCGCAAAACCGCCGCAATGGACTCTTCTCCAGGGTTCGAGATGGGACCGGGTGGCAGACCTTTTATCCGGTAGGTATTGTAGGGTGTGTAGGTTTCCAGGTGCTTGCGAGTCAGGTTACCATCAAAGTTCTCGATGCCGTAAATAGTGGTCGGATCGCTTTGCAGCCGCATGCCTTTATTTAATCGGTTCTTGAATACCGATGCAATAAGCGGCCGTTCCTCTGGCGCACCGGTTTCCTTTTCTACGATGGAGGCGAGAGTGACCAGGCGCTCGACGGTAAATCCTTTCAGTGCGGCTTCATCTTTGTACTTGTCAAACTTCTGCCTAAAGCGCTTAACCATCGCTGTTAGGATGTATTCTTCTGAGTCAATCTTTGAAAAAGAGTACGTGTCGGGGAAAAGGAAGCCCTCAATGGTTGGCGTCGTAAAGCCACTTTTTCTGGCGAACTCTTTGCTCAGACCAATTTTTATAAATTTGTTTGGGTCGCCCAGATTTTGGGCCGCAAGAATTTCAGCTATCTGGTGGACATTCCATCCTTCGGGAATGGTTACTTGATGAAGCACTGGATCGGAAAAGTACAAGATCCTCAACGCACCGAGCGGATTCATATTTTCTTGAAAGCGAAATTCGCCGGCACGCACGCGCGAACTGCCTTGGGTGAGGGTCAGCAGAACTTTGAAGAACGTGGGGCCGCTCACAACATGTTTCTTGTATAGTGTGTTGACCACACCGGAGAGAGGCGTTCCCCGCTGAATGATCACATCAACGGGTGTGCCATCGGAGTTCCCTTGTAAGACGAAGTAGCCCAAGGTGAGGGCGCAAACAAAGAGTACAGCTGTTAGGAAAGCGACAATCTTTCCAAAAAGGCCTAACTTAGAGTTTCTCAGTTCCACGGTGCGTGATCGAATTGTAAACTATCCAGGTAGCTTTGCAAAAGAATCGTTGCAGCAACTTTGTCCACAACCTGTTTGCGTTTTTTCCTGGAGACTTCACCTTCGATCAGGTAGCGCTCAGCTTGAGCACTCGTGAGGCGCTCATCCCATTCGATGATGGGAAGCGATTTGCTCTTTTGCAGCAGTGCGACGCGTTTTCGTATTTCCAAGCCCATTTCACTGGGTTCTCCGCTGGAGTCCAGCGGCATGCCGACCACCAAGGTACCCACGTCGTTTTCGTCAATGAGTGCGACGACGTTTTCCACCCAGCGGCGTGGATCGGAGGCCTCAAACTGCAGTAGTGGGAAGGAAAAGGTCCTACTCTCATCTGAAATGGCGGCGCCGGTTCGTTTAGTACCGACGTCCAAAGCGAGTATGCGTTCCATAGGTGCGGCAGGGTAGCAAAAGCCACCACGGCAAGCAAAGGCGAAATTCTAATAATTTTTCCCTATAATTTCGGTAGATTGGCCGGCATGTGCGGGTACGGCTTCTCCGCGCCTAGCTCTAGCGAGCTCATGGGGTTGGTGCATTGCAAGTAGGCTTGGGTTCCCATCGGGCGCCCGTTTCCGCTTCTCTTAAGGCCTACAAAGGGAAGCCGGTAGACGGGGCTCACCGTGGGGCAATTCCAGTGAAAAAGGCCGACCTCTACTTCACCCAACAATCGGGCGTACGTGTCTCGCGACGTTGAATAGAGTGACGCCACTAATCCGTCCGGACTCTGGTTTAGCACCTCGGCGACTTCGTCGAGATCTTGGATCTTGTAAACTGCGATGTTAGGTCCAAAAATCATGTCTCTTTGGTAAATGCTCTTGGGGTTTAGGTCCTTCACGAGGTGGATCGACGGAGATACGTAGTACCCACGCCGCTCCTTTTCGAGGTGTTTGCCCCGCATGACTTCTTCGCAGCCTTCGCGCACCGCGATGCCTTGGTAACGCAGGTAACTTTCCATTTTGGCTTCGCTCACCAAAGGCCCCATAAAAACGTGACGGTCGGGAAGCAATCCATAGTCCACGCGAACCTTCTTTGAAAGGCTGTGGAAATCACTTAGAAATCGATCGAAAAGGTCAGCATGGATTAGGAGCCGACGTGTAGACGTATAACGTTGCCCGGTTGTCAGGTACGCGGAGTATAAACTCTCCTTCAACGCTTTTTCGTAACACGCGTCTTTCCAAACAACGATTCCATTTTTTCCGCCGCTATTGATGACAAGCGTTTTCCAGTAGTCGTTTAACAACTCCTTACGGATACGCAGAGCTTTTTCGTGAGAACCTGTAAAAAAAACTCCCTGCACATCTTTGTGGCCAATTAGGCGGCGAGATAGCTCAGCATTTCCGTGTATGACGTTAAATACTCCACTCGGGATACCCGCGTCGTTGGCAATTTCTGCGAGCATTTGGCCGACTGCGGGATTGAATTTGGATGATTTCAATACCACAGAGTTGCCGTTCAAGAGCGCTGGTACAAAGCGGCTGTGAGAGATCAATAGTGGCAAGGTAGACGGGGAGATCACGACCATAGGCCCCTTGGGATAGTAGCGAAAAACGCTCTCCATCTCACTTGTATTCTCCAGCTTGCGTTCCACTTCCGTTTCGCTAGATTGGCTGAGGTAAAACTCAAGCAGCTGGACGGACTCGTTGACCTCCGATTCGGCTTCCCAAAGGGGGCTGCCCCCTTCAAAAGCCAGCATTTCCGCGAGGCTGCTTTTCCTTTCCTGCAGCAAGCCACGATAGCGTGAGAGAGCCGCGTAGCGATCGGATGCCGGCATCCGCTTCCAGGTCTTAAACCCTGCTCGGGCGGCGTCGATTACATCCCCGACGTGCTCGTAGCTGAAAGGAAAACTCAGTACCGGCTCATCAAGATCACCGGGGTTCTTACTTAGGACCTCTCCGTTGGGGTCATTGACTTTGACGAAGTGGCCTTTGATGTAGTCGCCGCGGTAAGATCGTGTCGCTTGCATGCCGTTTCTCCTGATTCCCTTAGATCTTAATCGCTCCCGGAGGAGGGTCAAGCGCCGGGGCGTATGTCACAAAAGGCGTGCCTAGAGGGGCATCAAATAGACGAGGTCTTTGGCTTCCACCTTAAGTAGCTTTTGGAGGGTCGTGGGCAGAACGGCGCCCCCCTTTCGGAGCTCCAACGCGGTCTGCATGCAGCGGAATTCTCCGCTATCCATCACCCCGCAAAGGGAAACGGACTTCGCCTCCTTCGCCGAGCCATTGAGCGCCTTATGGTGAACGTGCGCTTTCTTGGTGTCGCGCACAATCGTGATCTTGTCCGTATCTGCCCAATAGTGGGGGCCCCCGTCAAAGGGATCGATGTGTTTTCTCCAGGTAAAGCCAATCTTTTCTAGCATGTGCTTTACCGGCTCGGTTTCTTTGCCTACCCGGCCGATGCTATCTCGGACTTCACCATCGAGGAGGCAGACAAAGATGTCGCGCTTTGGAAAAAGAGAGGTGACAAACTCCTTGTTTGTTTGAGAGAGCAGATCTGCCTCTTCGTACGATAGATTGGTGAATTTCCTTCCTACGGCCTCCCACAAGATGCTTTCGCCGCTTTCCGTGAGAGGAGGCATCAGTTCGGAGAGGATTCGATCCTTGAACCAGCGGCGCTTCATTTTAACAAATAGGAAACGAGCGAATGACAGCTGGCGCCCCAGTCGCGACTTGTGGTTGCGGTATTCCGGGTCCAGAACCAGGCCTCCTATTTCGGTTGGCCCGTCATGATCAAATTTCAACCTCAGAACTTTGTGGATAAAGCCAGTATGAAGGGTCTCGCTGTATTTCTTGATCTCTTTCAGATCGAAATACATGTGCGGAGACTTGGGGCTACCGTGGCGTGCGATGATCATGGAGGTACCAACGATAGATTCCCTCTCGAGATCTTCCAGCACAAAGATATATTCCCGTTCAAACTTGTTTTCTACGTCTCCGTTGAAGGAATCCAAGGAGAGCTGGATCTTTTTCTTCAGAAATTCCCGATCCGCGGGAAGGTTTATGAAATAGACGAGCTTGCTGAGGCGAAAAATGTCCTCCAAATCGTCTTCTCGAACACTTCGAATGAGGAAATTGGCTTCCACTAATGATCCTGCTCTGAGCCCGGTCGCGAGCGCATCATTTCGCTATAGAAACGTGTTGCGATCTTGATCTGAGACAGAGAATTGTATTCGTTGGGCCGGTGCACATTTCCAGTGGAAACGCCGGGACCAAAGACGATGGCTTCGGAACCGTGCTGCTGATACAGTGCCGCTTCTGTCGATGATGCCTTAGTTGCCTTAACGATTTTTTTTTGCCCCGCGGTTTTCAGACTTTGACTCGCTAGCCGCATGAAGGGGCTGTCGCGCCTTCCTTTCAAAGGAGCGTCAATGGAGACATTTTCGGTTCCAAATCCCCATTCTTTCACCTGAGCCTCTATCTTTTTCTGCAGGCGGTACAGATCTAAATCTGGTAGGCCCCGAACATCGAAACTCAAGTACAAAGCCCCGTCACGGGTCTCAGCGCGGTTCGGGCTCAGCGTACTCGACGCCGGGTTAAAGCGATTGTCGCGTCGTTTCTTAAATTCGTGATTGAGTTCCTCGAAGTAGTTAAAAAGGTGAAAGAGCGCAACGGTGGCCGGAGTTTGGCTTTCGACAACCATTGCCGTGCATCGATCCGGAATGCGGTTGGTATCGGTTCCCGCGTCTAGCGAGAGAATGCCTAGGCCGCGTTTGAAGATATCGGTAAGACCTTTGATCAAGGCGTTTATACCTAGGTGGGGAGTCGAGCTGTGAGCGGCCTTCCCTTTCCAGCTACGTTCTCGCGGTACTTGCGCGCTAGGGGCGAGTGGCAGACGAAGCGTGTAAACCATGTGCCCTTTGTGGGCAAACACGAGGGAGAGTTCCGAGGGCTCGCCCACTAGCGTGTACTGGGGCCGGACCTGGTGAGCTTCCAATAGTTTTTGGGCCCCGATGAGGCCGCGCTCTTCGCCATAACTACCGATGAGCGCAATGGGGCGGTTCCAAGGTCGGGCTTGCTTTGCCGCCCAAATCTTACAAAGGAAATCCAATTTTACGTCCGCACTCCCCAGTCCGTAGAGGCGATCCCGAACCCGCGTGAGCTTAAATGGGTCTCCGCCCGTTTTGGTCCAATCCAGTTTCTCTCCAAAGGATACGGTGTCCAAATGCGTGTGGAACGCGAGGAGATTGGGGCTATCGGGAGTGTGGCTAAAAGCGATTACGTTGATGAACGTCTGCCCATCTTCTTGGATCCGCTGCTCACGCACCTTAAGTCCGCAGTCGTCCAACAATGGAGTGAGAAAGCGGACGATTTCCTCGTTTCCCTCATAGGTGAGTGAGGGAATACGGATCGCCTTCACCATCCAATCCATTGGGGGTACGTGCATGAAATGAGTATCTCCGGTCAACGGTCCCTGGCCATGTCCCTTTTACGTGACGGACTTCTGAAAGCTAACCGCGGCCGTTTTTGTCTGTCAACGGCCGGCGTCCCGGGGCCCGCAGACTGCATCGCCGCAAGACACTATAATAATTGACCTATTGGGTTGAGGCCTTGTTTAAGCGCCGCGGCTATGGTAGAAAATTCCGGGGTTGCGACTATTGAATTATCAGGTCTTTTGACTTACCCGCCGGCATGCGGCTGCGGGCTTTTTCGCAAGACCAGATAATCCAGGAGTCCATAACAAAATTAGGTTGTGCTGAGGTGATTCCTGGCTGGAGATCCACAATTTAGGCACTTGGAATCCGACTTTAAGGCGGTTGAGACGCTACTAGGCTATGCCTTCTTAAGCCGGTCTATCCTTTTGCAGGCGATGACGCACTCATCGTACGCAAACGAGCTTGCCAACAACGCTTCCCCGGTCCTGTTAGAAAATAATGAACGTCTCGAGTTCCTTGGCGATGCGGTCATCGGTTTGATCGTGGCCAGAGCGCTAATGGAACGTTTTCCGGATGCGAGCGAAGGGCGGCTGTCGCGTTGGCGCTCGAGCCTTGTAAGCCGAAAGACTTTGGCTGCCATAGCGGCAGACCTCGGCGTTGGGGATCACCTCCTCTTAGGGCGCGGCGAGCTTCGAACCGGTGGGAACGAAAAGCGGTCCATTCTGGCTGCTGCGCTGGAGGCGCTAGTGGGTGCGCTCTATGTGGACGGTGGTATCGACGTCGCAGGCGAGTTCCTTATGACGATCTATGAACCCTGGTTCTCGTCCCTGCACGAAGGGGATGAAACTATGTTCAAGCTCATGGACAAAAAGACCCACTTGCAGGAACGCACCCAGAGTATTTTCCGCTGTACCCCCATTTATCAGATCGTGGATAGCTGGGGCCCTGAGCACGAGAAAATTTTTCGAGTGGAGATCATCATTAACGAAAAAGTTGTAGCGCAGGGCGATGGTCGAAGCAAAAAAGATGCGGAACAGCAGGCGGCTGGTTTGGCGCTTGAAATCTTGAAACTATAAATCATGAAAAAACAGGCTGAAAAAAGAACGGGCTTTGTCGCCATCGTAGGGCCCAGTAATTCGGGGAAATCAACTTTTCTGAATGCGGCCCTCGGAACCAAGGTCAGCATTGTCTCCCACCGCCCTCAGACCACGTTGCGAGCCGTGAAAGGAATCTTGAATGAGTCCCGGGGGCAGATGATCTTTGTGGACACACCGGGCCTCATCAAAAGAGACAAATTGATGTCCCGCTCACTAAACCGACTTGCGGACGAGCAGGCCAAGGGTTGTGACGTGGCGGCGTGGATGTTTGATGCGTCTCTTAGCAACGTTCTGGAGCGCATTCGTAACATGGCCTCTATCATTCAGAACTGGAAAGGGAAATCGCAATCCCTCTGCGTTTTGAACAAGATCGATAAAGTGGATAGGCGAGCCCTTCTGCCGTTATTGATGGAGATAGACAAACTTGGGTTGTTTGAAGAGTTAATTCCCATCTCTGCGCGGCGACAAGATGGTGTGCAGCGCGTGGTGGACGTACTTTTTAAGTACTTGCCTGTTGGAGACGCTTTGTACCCGGACGACAAAGTTACCGATCGGTCGGAGGAGTTTCTGATTTCCGAGATTATTCGCGAAAAGATTTACAAGATAACCAGACAGGAAATCCCTTACTCGGTGCGAGTGGATATTGAGCGCTACGAGGGCCCTACTCGTAAAGACATCCCCCATTTTCTAGCGCGCGTGCACTCGGATTCTGATTCTCGAAAAGGGATTCTCATTGGCAAGAAAGGCGACGTGCTTAAGCAGATCGGAAGCTTTGCCCGCGAGGATGTGGAGCGTTTGCTCGGCCGCCAAGTCTGTTTGAAACTGCAGGTGGATGTGGAAAAAGATTGGCGAAAAGACGAACGCCTGGTCCAGCGCTACCTTGAGATTGAGGTCTAAGGTGCTCTCCCGCATTCTCATTGCTGGCCGGCCTAATGTCGGCAAATCGAGTCTGATGAACGCTCTGCTTGGGTATCGACGGAGCATCGTATGGGATGTGGCGGGAACCACCCAAGACGAACTCTGCGAGAAATTTGAGTGGGACGGCAAGCAAGTGGAATTGGTGGATGGGCAGGGTATCGATTCCGAAGCGGACGAGGGGCTTGTGCGCGGCATGCTTAGCCGAGCGGATGCCTGTGTTTTCTTGGTGGATGCGCGTTCGGGGATTCTGCCCATGGACCGGTGGCTTGCTGAGGAAATTCGTCGAGCGGAGATTCCGGTACTACTGGGGGTAAACAAAGCCGAGTCGCTCTACGAGGACATTGTCTGGGACTTCGCGGAATTGGGCTTCGAAGAAATGCTGGCTTTTTCCGCTGCTCACAGACTCCACACGGACAAGATTAAGGACTGGTGTGTCTCGCACGCGCTGCCCACAGAAGTGGGTGCGTCGGAGGGCGAGATGCTCACGATATCTATTCTGGGGCGTCCCAATGCCGGTAAGTCTACACTGATGAACCGTCTCTGTGGGGAGGCAGTATCTAAGGTGAGCCCAGTTGCGATGACGACGCGAGATGCGGTGGCGCACGAAGTGGAATATGGGGGGCGGCGTTTTAGGCTTTTGGATACCGCCGGCATCCGACGCCGCAAAAACCGAAAAGAACCCATCGAAGTGTTCTCCATTCACGCTTCGAAGCGGGCGCTCCGGGAGTCGGATCTGGTATTTCTTCTTCTCCGATCCACTGAAGAGCTGACGGATCAGGACAAAAAGTTACTGGCGCTAATCGAAGAGGAAGGCAAGCCGACCGTGATCTTTCCGAACTTTTGGGATCTGTTGGACGGAGAGAGCCGACGCCTGTTTCTCAGAGAACTCAAATTTTACGTGGCAGCCCAGCCCTACACAGTCGAGCCGATATCTGCGGCTACTGGGTGGCATGCGGACCGGTGCTTGAAGGCAGCGTTGAAGCTGTCTCAACATTTAGGAAAACGCATTACGACTTCAAGACTCAACGATCGCATGAAACAGATCATTTCGCGAAACCCGCCTCCGGTACGAGGAACGGGAAATTTCAATTTGTTGTATGTGAGTCAAGTGAAGGAGACACCTCCGACTTTTGTATTTTTTGGGAACCGGCAAGTCCCCGAAAGCTACCGACGCTACCTAAAAAATGAGATCCGCAAGGAGTTTGGATTTCATGGCACTCCGTTGCGGCTCCTATTCCGAGAAAAACGTTAGCTCTAAAAAGTGATCGCGTTTTGGCGAATGGCTTCGTACACACTCACTGCGGCACACTGGGCGAGGTTTAAACTACGCACGAGTTCGGTGCGCATCGGAATTTGTACACACGCCTCGGGGTAATTTTCGCGCAAGCTTAATGGCAGCCCCTTGGTTTCGCTTCCGAACACCAGGTAAGCCCCCGGTGGTATCGACACCGAATAAAAGGAACGCTTGGAGAACTTAGTGAAGAGAAACAGTTGTTCAGGTTTGCGGGCCTCAAGAAAATGCTCCCAGTTTTCGTACTCCATGACGTCCAGGTGCGGCCAGTAGTCCAAGCCGGCGCGTTTTACTTTGGATTCGTCGATTGCAAATCCCAACGGGTGAATCAGATGTAGGCTTGCGCCTGTGCACGCGCAAAGCCGAGCGATAGATCCCGTGTTTTGCGGGATGACCGGTTCGTGCAGGACTATATGGAACCTGACAGACATTCCATCAGGCTATCTACCACTTTTTGCTGCTCTACGGGGGCCAATTCCGGATAAATGGGGATGGAAAGCACCGTCTGCGAAAGCCGTTCCGCGTTGGGGAACTTGCCTCCGTTCAGGTGTGGGTGGAGCGCCGCCTGTTGGTTTAGCGACTTCAAGTAGTAGATGCCACACCCTACGCCCCGCCCCTGAAGGGCTTCCATAAGTCCGTTTCGGTTTTCCGGAATCCGAAGCGTGAAAAGCGACCAAACGTTTTCACTTTCTGAATGGGAAAGAGGGGGGAGCTTTAGCTTGCCTTGCGCTTCTAAGGGGGCGAGCGCCTCCCGGTACCGGTGGGCTAGGCGCCTGCGATCCTCCGACCAGGTGTGCACGTGGGGGATTTTTAGCCCGAGGAGGGCGGCCTGCAATGTGTCCAGCCGCCCGTTTGTTCCGACGCGTTCGAACTGGTCCCGCGCTGTCGCACCGTGCTGAGTGAGGTGGGTCAGAGTGCCAGCAAGCGTTTCGTCGTCTGTGAGAATCGCGCCGGCGTCGCCGACGGCGCCGATATTCTTTGTAGGGTAAAAGCTCAACGTGTAAAGCTCTGCTCCAGCATTAGGAACACCGATGGATTGGGCTCCATCCTCGATAAGACGCAGAGATCGACGACGGCACAGCTCGCGGATCGCTGCTAGGTCGTTTTGGCGCCCATACAAATCCACTGCAATGACTGCTTCCGTTGCGGGCGTAATGGCGGCTTCTACCCGCTCGGCCGTGACACAGCCGGTTTCCGGGCATACATCGACCAAGACCGGGCGCAGGCCGGCCCAAAGAATCGAGCTAGCACTAGCGACAAAAGAATACGCCGGGGTGAGGACCTGCGCGCCCGGGCTAAGGCCCAATGCTTTTAACGACAGGATGAGGGCTTCGGTGCCGCTCGAGCAGCCAACCGCAAAGCGGTAGCCGAGACTTTCGGCCAGAGACGTTTCAAAACTAGTTACCTGTGGCCCGAGGATGTAGTGCCCCGATCGGAGGACTTGCTCAAACTGGCGCTGGAATTCTGCAAAGTATGGTTCATTCTGGCGGAGCGGAGAAAACAAAGGTATCAACAGCGGTGCCTCCTGTTAACCGGGAAAGTTACAGCATGAGGAGTTTCCCGCCAATAGGCAAGCTTGGGCAAAGACGCGCTGGGATAGGGCTGCGGGGCCCACAAGGTGCCTTATGAGACTTGTGACCTGCCGAGTTGTGCACTAGACTGCCGGCACGAAAGGGTGGCGCGAGTGAGCGGGCTAGAGAAATCCATACACATCAAGACCTTCGGTTGTCAGATGAACGTTTTTGACTCCGACCGAATGGAATCAATTTTGGTGCGGCAGGGATACCGGAAGGAAGCCGATTTGGCGAAGGCGGACGTGCTTTTGATCAATACGTGCAGCATTCGTGACAAATCGGAGCACAAAGTGCTGAGCTTGCTAGGCCAACTCAAGCCCCTGAAGGAAAAATACCCGCATAAAGTAATTGGGATTACGGGCTGTGTGGGCCAGCGGATGGGTCGGGCTTTACTCCAACGGGTGGCCCACCTGGATTTGGTCATGGGCCCCGATGGCGTGGAACGGGTCGGCGAACTTGTGGAAGAAGTCGTTTCGCGGGGACGGCGAGTGCTTGAAACCTCCTTTGATAACCAGAAAGAGCGCAGCTACTCGCAGCCTGCCGTCATTGATAAGGTGCGGCCCAGCGAATTCTTGACCGTAATGAAAGGCTGCGATCACTTCTGCACGTACTGCATCGTGCCCTTCGTCCGTGGTAGGGAGAAAAGCCGTCCGATCGCAGAACTTCTAGATGACGTCCGCCGTTTTGTGGATCGCGGGACCAAAGAAATTACGTTTCTCGGGCAAAACATAAATACGTACGGGAAACGAACCGGGGAAAGTTTAGCGGAGCTTGTCCTGTGCACCAACGAGATCCAAGGGGTGGAAAGGATCCGCTATGTAACGTCTCACCCTCGCGATTTGGGAATGGATCTCATTCGGCAATTTGGGCAGGTGGAGAAACTATGTCCGGCATTGCATCTGCCCTTTCAGTCCGGAAGTAACGCAGTCTTGAAAAGAATGGCTCGACTATACACGCGCGAAGAATACTTAGAAAAGATCGCAGCGCTGCGCGCAGCCCGGTCCGATATCGCACTTTCGACCGATGTGATCGTCGGGTTCCCGGGGGAGACGGACCAGGATTTTGAGCAGTCCATGGACGTTATCCGCGAAGTGGGGTTTTCCGGAGCCTTTCTCTTTAAGTATTCACCTAGGCCCGGCACCCGTGCCTTTGAATTCGGCGAAGAGGTACCTGACAGCGTTAAAACCGAGCGCCTCGCCCACCTGCAGGAAGTCTGTTTTGGAAAAATTCACGAAGAAAACAAGGGTTTGGTGGGTAGTACCGTTAGCTGTTTGATAGAAGCCCTCGACAAGAAGGGACGCTACTACACCGGCCGGACACCACACGGAAAACTGGTCCACGTGTTGAACGCTGGGGAGGCCTGTATAGGAAAAATATTGGATGTGGAAGTGACCGAGGGCAACGCCTCTAATTTGAAAGGGTATTATGTTGGAGCGCCCAGACAAGACCGAACTCGAGACTCTGAAAAAGCGGTTTCCGCATAGATACAAGCGCCCCGTTGTGGATCCAACTGCGTACGTCGCCAGCGGCGTGGCGGTCGAAGGAGACGTTACTATCGCGGCGCACGCCAGCCTTTGGTTCAATGCAGTATTGCGAGGTGACGTGGGGCGAATTGTTATAGGGGAAGGCTCCAACGTTCAAGATCTGTGCATGGTGCACGTGTCCTACGAAAAGAGCTCTACACTTGTTGGGAACCACTGCACCATTGGTCACAGCGCGATTCTTCATGGTTGCCAGATCGGCAACCATGTTCTGGTGGGAATGGGCAGCCTCATACTGGACAACGCCCAGATTGGTGACTGGGTGATGCTCGGCGCTGGAAGCCTAGTTACCGAAGGGAAAAAAATCCCGTCGGGTACATTGGCATTCGGCCGTCCGGCCAAAGTGATTAGGGAACTTACTGATAAAGAACGCGAGTATATCGCTTGGAGTTCGGACCACTATCGGCACTTGGCACGAACCTACCTCTAAGCCTCGTTCGAACTGGCCAGAAGCGAGCGATTCTTCCGTACCGACCAAGCCGCTCTTTTGAGCGTATAGCCGAACGCCAGCAGCAGACAGAACACGAAAGTAACAGGTTGCAGGATGTCCACAGAAGTTACGGCCGCCACTGCGTAGATGGTCACGCCGATCAAAAGAGGAATGGCCAGTTGGCCGAGACGGAAGGAGATTAATTTGCGGACGCCGATGCGGAACTGAATTGCGGGGAGTAAGTTAAATAAAGAAAGCGGTGAAAGTAAAAGGCCTGCCAGTACGCCGTCCAGAATCGCCGCCTTAATGAGTGGAACTTGGGGACTTTGCATGTATGCAAAAAGGGAAAAGAAGGCGGCGGAGAAACTTCCAGTTAGAAAGCCCAGTCCCATCCCTGCTAGGAATGTAAAAAGATACAAGACGCGCGGGTGGGCGCGCGGATTGAAGAGCTCTAAGGCAAGATCTATCACCCCCGACTCTACGCTTACCACCATAATGAAAATACCCATGAAAAGTACGCTCATCCAGGGGTAACAGAGGTTGAGACTAGCCTTGAGATGTAGGTCTTTAGGCCACAGCAGTTCTCCCAAGACTAAAGCCATTCCAAAACGGGTGACGGAATTGATTCCCTGCAAAGCAGGGATAAATTGACGGGCAATTTCAATAACAGCCAAAACCGCCATCGCACGCCAAAAATTGGGGAGCTTCCAGACTACGCGCTGTTTGCGCGCGGGCTTCAACCACAATTGGATGGCGTATAAGAACAGCACTGCAAAGGTGAAGTAGCGCGGTAAGAGAAGACTCTCTTTAAAAAGGCTGCGCAGATTTCCGAAATGGATGGTCAGTAAATATAGGCTGACCGCGGTGAAAACGAACTGGGCTTCCAGAAAAGGGAAGATCCACCCGCTGCGATTAGGGACCATCACCTTTCCAAAAAGTGTAAAAGCGGTTGGGTTCCAAAGTCCCGCCAGTGCAGCGACACCTCGGTTCAACCAAGACTCGTGCGGTTTTTGCTCGACGGGGATCCCGTTTCCCCGCTGGCTGCGTACTTGTTGGATACTCAGCCAAAGCACGATCAATCCCAACCCAACCAGTGTCTGATCCGCGGTGAGGGCGATGTACGCACTGTGCCCCATAAGATCGAACATGCGGATTAGATTTCCGCCACTCAGCATGAACAGATAGGAAATCAACATGAAGCTGAATTTCCAAAGGCGGAATTCGAAAAATAAAGCCAGCACGAATACAACAACCGGTAGGAAACTAAGAGGGCGAGGTGTGTCGACGCTGAAAGAGCGCAGTAAGAGCAGCTGCCCCTCCCGCTGCACTTGTACACTCACCACCCAAAGTGTGCGCAGATCGAAACGAGTAGAGTGTTCTTGGTGGACCACAAGGTCACATTTTCGCTGCGATTCGCCACCTTCCAAGGAGTCTATCGCGAGCCACCCCAAAAAAAGGCGTTCGTACTGCGTGTCGTTTTGCGTGCTGAGTACGTCGCACTGATTGCGCAGCAGAGCGCGCATGCCCGCGCCCTCCTGGCTCCACGCGCGTTCTAGGCGATGAGCGGCTACACGCCCTTCGTTAAACGGGGCAAAGTGCAGGATCAATCCAACGAGAACTACCGCAAAGAAAAAGGAAATGGTTTGAGAGGCTTTCATCCTGGATTGCTTTGGTTCTTATTAGTATACCGAGAAAGTATAAGAATGTTGAATATCTAGCTCAACCCGCCGCAGTACGTGGCTACTTTGCGACTAAACGCGTTGACATTGGGACGGCGCGTGAGGTGAATAACACGAAGGATTGCAGGAGCGGGGGCGGGTTGGCGCATACTCTTTTTCGATCCGACGTATCCCGGAAGGTCAGCCGCACTCTCGAATGAGCAAAAAAAATAGTCACATGAGGAGCGATCTATGAATCGTTGGTGGTTAGCTTTAGCTTTTATTTCCTTGAGTCTGGTTTTGCGTGCGCAGGAGCAGGAGCCGACGGCTCAACAAGCGCAGCAGCAGCTCCAGCAGGAGCTTGGTATTAGCGCGGACGAAGCCAAGGAACTGGATTCTTTTCTCGAGAGTTTCTATCAGGACGAGCTGAGTGTGGATCAAAAAACTCAGCAAATGAATTCTCAATCACCGAAGTATTATGCAAAGGGCAAGCAAGCCGGAACGCAGGTTAAGCCGACCGATCCTCTGAAGGTAAATCAACTTGTTTTAAGCCAACAGCAGCAATCGCAACTCAGCGAAGCCGAAAAACAGCACCCGCTGCTCAAGACTGCCCAAGCTAAGGGTACCGATCGCTTCTATCGCTGGTACTGCGACCGAGTGCTGGGAAAACGAAAAATTGGCAAACAACAGCAGGTCTACGAGCCGTTTAGGGGAATCAATTGCGAAGAAATTGTGAAGATGGATCGCGCGACCTTGCAGCAACAAGGGCAGCCATCTTTTCGGGCTACGGCAGAGGCAAATGACGACGTGGCGGATCTCACAGCGACCTGGATTGAAAGCGATGAGGTCGATCGCACAATGGATTTCGTGGAGGCAAGCAGAAAAGGCGAAACCAAACTCCCTTTGTGGTCTGATGACTACTGGGCCATTTCGGGAGGGATCACGTCCGCCCGTTACGCTGAGGGTTTTGAAACGAATACGAATGAGGAGAACTGGAAGAAGAACGTCACATCGTATTCACAGCCCGGAGAGGAAACCGGTCGCAAAGCTTCCAAGCGGCTCGAATGGACCGCCCTTTGGGACGAGATTGGAAACGCTCGTGGCATATCGCGGCTGATACGGCCCTGGTCACCGTCAGAAAAAATGGACATCAGCGCGGGGGATACGGATTTTACTTTAACCAACGAGCAAAAGGGCGAAGGCGAGGCCTATGAAAAAAACGGAGAGGTGGAAACCTGGATGGGAATCTGCCACGGCTGGGCAGCGGGCTCGATCATGACTCCTCCCGCGGAGAGGGCGGTTTCAGTTGAAGGGGCAAAGGGGGTCGATGTCCGCTGGAACCCTCACGACATCGCAGCCATGCAACAGCTTGCTTGGGCCAATGGTAGCACTGTGGAGTATAGAAATGGGCGGTGGGTGCGCTCCGAGAGCAACTATGTTGGCGGGCGGTGCAATCTGAAAGACGCGCGCACGAACCGCGCCGGCCGGCTCGTCAATCAAGAGTGTTTTGACAACAACCCGTCGACGTTCTTGTTGGCATTGACCAACATGGTTGGGAAAAAAGGACTCAGTTTTGTGATGGACAAGACCTTTGACTACGAGGTTTGGAATCAGCCGGTACATTCCTACAGCATCACGTTTTTTAACCCTTTGAAAAAGCGCAAGCGCTGCAGCAAGTGGGAAGACTGTGCTGTGGATTACAACCGACAATTTAAACGAAAAGATCGTTTCAAGGCGACTCGCGGCAAACGCAACCCCAGGAATGGGCGGTACGATGACAGCTCTATCGAGAAAATTGTCGGCTTCGTGGTGAGCGTGAACTACGTGAGCGAGTCGTACCCTACGGAGGACGGCAAACCGTCTGACGCGGTTTTGGTTCGTGTGAATTACACGGGAGATCTGGAAATTGAAACGGGAAAGACCCTCCCAGGTGGTGGCCAGATTGAAGCTCAAAACCGCGACAAATGGGTTGCTGCGGGTGGCGAATGGCACAAAAACGCGCACCCAGATTTTCTATGGGTTCCCCGGCGCAATAGCGTCCCGGTTGGCGGCGCAGATGCGAACGTGCAGGAACTTCGCTACGATGGCAAGGCTACTGCGGACCTCGCGGAAGGCGCGCGGGAAGGTGCGGCCGAAGGGATGCCCCTTTGCAAGCTTGTCCAGTATTTGACCAACGAGTCTTTGGACAAACAGCACAAACATGCGATCACCCCTCGCTATGTGTGTGCGTTTGACGAGAATATCCCCGCGGAATGGCAATAGCGCTTGTGGGTGTTAACCCTTCTGTAAGGACAGCACAGGGGTGGCGGCTCGCCACCCTTGTGCTTTTTTGTTGTCTTGTTAGTTATGCGGATCCCTACGTTCCTCTAGGAAGGGATGGGAAGCCGTTGCCGGAGTGCCGCGTAGTCTGGAAAGAAAAAGGCTTTACACGCAACCATGCGGACGCGTCCAAGCGTTCTTTGTTTCTTCCCTCCCGAGGCGAGAGCTATTTTGAACAGGTGGATCCGGAATATCAATCCTTTTACCAACGCTTGGACCGGTCCAGTTGCTTCAAAAAAGTTACCGTTCTTGTCTACATGGCCGCTGACAACGATCTGAGCCGGATGAGTTGGCGAGACATTGCCGAGATGGAACAAGTGGGATCGACACTGGATGTGGATGTGATTGTCTTCCAAGACGACGCGCAGACGGACGGAATGCGCTACTACCACATTGCTAAACGCACGAACAATTTTTATCGAGAGTACAAAGCACTTGTTGAGCGATACGCACAGTCCCAGGGCAAAGGAGATCTCCAGCCCACTGCGATGGAGCAGCTTTATTTGGGGGACAAGGGGCTTGAGCTGCCGCGCTCGCCTTTGATCAAAATTCTTCCCGAGGGAGACAGTGGGGACGTGGGTACTGCTGGGAAATTCTTAATTTACGCGCTTAGCCGCTATCCCAGCGAGCGCGTGGCGCTGATTGGCTGGAGCCACGGGGAAGGGTTTGATGCGGACACCCGGTCTGGTGCGCTGGATGCTACAGAGGGTGATCTCCTGCACCGCCAAGGCGGGTTCGCGTTTGACTACGGCTCCAACTCCCACATGAAAGTAACTGAAATGGTACGGGGGAAAACCGAAGGTGGCCTTTTGGGAATTTTGGCCAAATACCGCGCGGGGCACGCTATTGATTGGGCCGGAAGTGACTCCTGCCTCAACCAACAGATTGAGTTTGGGTTGGAGTGGGAGGGTGCTGTCGATTATCTCTATGGATCGGCTGCTCTGTTACAGGGAAAAGGCTTCAACTACGGAACATTGCTTCGCAACTTGAATTCAGAGCAGGATTTCCCAGCAGAAGAGAAAGCCTTGCTAGAGCGGCTGCGGCTAGAGGCCAACAAAAGTGAAACGGCGCGCCAGGTGTATTTGCGAACTCACACGCGGCTCTTTGCAAAAAACATCCCGGCCATTTACGGGCGGAGCGTGAGCTCCCCATCCCAAGATCTCCGTCGAAGTCACTATGATCCGCGCGCCACGATGGCAGTCTGGGAGATGCAGCGCATGGGGGAGGTCGTGGACTCCTTGAACACTCTGGCTAGAACGCTTCGGTACTTCGTCCTGCACCCAAAAAACGCGAAACAGCGGACCCAGAGGCGTTTCGATCTGGAAGGGGTGTTCAGAAACACTCGGCGCTTTGCTGATGTGTCCAACGATTTGTACCATTTTTTGATCGAGTTGGCCGAGTGGCAACATGATCGGCGAGAAGCTTTTCCCAAAGAAAGCTATGAACGGCAGATTCTTCAAAGACTGGGTGACAACATCGCCGCCGTAAAGAAGGCGCTTGCCGCAGAGGGGGGGGCGGTTTTGGCGAGCTATGTCGGGGAGTATTACCGTTTGAAA
>JAGQZV010000149.1 GCA_020435295.1 Bdellovibrionales bacterium
CGAACAATAGCAGTGCCATCCATGAAATTAGAAAACCCTTCACGGTGCCTCCAAAATGAAACCAACAAAGCGTAGTTGGTATCTGGATCGAATTCAAGATGGCAGTGGGCACGGTGTTCACGAAAGAGTTTCCTGAGGAAATGCAGCGTGGCAGGTTGCGCACAATGCCTTCTTACTTGTTCGGGGGGAGCTTGTTTTCGCCTACATGCCATATTTTTTCGGCACGGCTTGCCAGGAACCAAAACCTTTGGTCATCCCGTTGTCAAAACGAAGACCGTGATAAATGGCGCCGCCTGCGACAAGAGCAAACAAAAACGACCACTGAAACAATTCGATTTGTTTCACTTCATTCCAAGAAGTCATGTCGCCGTAATTGCCAAAAATCGACATAATCTAAATGGCCCGACGAGCGCCACGAGTGAAGGGACTGGCGCAAAAAGCTGGACTGGCTCCGATTAACTTTCATTATAGAATCGTTAAAAGTGCGCCAGCAGGGACTCGAACCCCGGGCCCGATGATTAAGAGTCATCTGCTCTACCAACTGAGCTACTGGCGCATCAGGTAATTGTCCTTTGTTAATGGACCCCTGGCGAGTTGTCCACCTCAAATTTCTCAATCAATGCGAGTGGATGAGGCGGTTGAAGAGTCGGGAGCGTTTTAAGCTGTTCTTGAGCGGCGTTAGCCAGGGCAGGTTTTCGGCTAGGGTTGCCGGCAGCCCGCTCCCTAGGAGCCCTTTCAGCGTCAGTGGCAGGCGTGGGATCCTATTATACCCGAGATCCGATCGGATCATGCGCTGGAGAATCTCCGGGTATTCTTCCTCCAGGCGGCACTCATTCCAGTAGTTGTAGCGCACCCCCTGGGATGCGCTTTCCAGATGCTCCGCACACAAATGGCCTAGGTACAGATTGTGTTTGCCCTGACGCAGACATTCAAAGTTAAAGGCCACGTCTCCAAAATTATTGTAGAAATCAAAGGGGTCCATTTCCCCAGCTGCCTCAAAGGTCTTTCGTGTGAACGCGCAGGCAGCAAACGTACCGGCAAAGACCTCCTTGTTTTGAAGCGCGAAATTGTCGGTGTTGGTAATGTGGCGAATACGTACGAGCCGGTTAAAGCCGCCGTAGCTGGCTTCCATTCCGCCGTATTGAAGACTCCCGTCCGGAAAATTCAGGCGGCACCCGACGGTGCCCACCCAGTCAAACTGAAGCCACCGAGCAAAATCGTCCAGCGCATACTTACCGTCAAAAAATACGTCGTTGTTGAGAAGAAAGATCAAATCGCCCTGCGCGTGCTCCTTAATCGCCCAGTTGTGCATCGCTGCGTAATTGAAGCGGTGGGGGTAATCGACAAGCTTAATGGGAAAGGCATAGCGCTCAGTTTCGCGGCGGATGACTTCAAATTCTTCCGGGCGCGACTGGTTATTGACCAGAATGACTTCCGCGTTGACGGCGCCAATTTGCTTCGAAAGACTTTCTAGACAACGCGCCGTCCACGTGGCGTTGTTCTTAAAACAGATGATTACAGAAATGCAGGAGTTCTTAAGTGCTGCCAGGTGAGGTTTGACCACCATCGTCTTTAGCTTGTGGGATTCTGCGGCAGCGGGGAAACCAATTCTATCCAAGTGCGCTTGTACCAAAGCGGGCAGTGATCCGATGGCTAAGCGCGGGCGTTCAAGATGGTAGTACAAAAAACTTGAAACCGAAGCAAAGCGGCCTTTCGCTTCGTACAAACGCAATAATAAGTCATGTTCTGCATGGGGATGTGCATCCGGATGAAATCCCCCAACCTTCTCAAAAAGTGTGCGCGAAACAACAAAATTGCCGCCGATGTAATTAAAGTGTAGCAGATCAAACCAACTGAATTCTGGTTTGGACAAGAAATTCTCTGCTCGTTTTCCGTGACGATCGATTTGGACTTCGTGACAATAAAGGACATCGGATCCCTCACCCTGGAGCTGACGGGCCCATTCGAAGAGCGCCGATGGGGCGAGCACACTGCCAGACTCCATAAAGACCAGATAACTACCGCTTGCCTTTTCTGCCGCCGCATTCAATTGGCTGCACGTCAAACGTGAAGTCCCACTAAGAGCCCACTTAAAGCGTGGATCTTTGTATGCGTTAAGTTCCCTGGTCCATGCTTTGGTGGGGTTTTCTGCAACCAGCAATACGTCAAACTTTGGGTACGATTGCAGTCGGAGGCTTGCAAGGCTCTGGCCGAGCTGACGGCCGTTGGTACCGGGTTTTACAGTAAGCAATACCGTGAAGCGAGGCTGAAACTCCAGCAGGCGGACGCTGCGATTCTGGTCTTCGATTTTTTCAGCGAGGTCAGAGGTGTCCTCAGGGCGTCCGAAAGTGGCCCACGGAAAATGGCGCAAACTGCGTGGAAAATCGGGCACGTCTGATGACTCCTCTACTCGCGTTGCACGGTAGCACGGAACGCCCCCCTACGCTATACTACTTTGTCTAATCCAAGCGTTGGGAGGGCGACGTGCGTCTACCCGTTATCATTGTTACTTTCTTATTTGCTTCGAATCTTTGCGGCGGTGCTTCTGAAAATTACGAGAAATGCTGGGTCAACGGCAAACCCCTTCCGGAAAATGTAAATGCCTCCTCAGAAATCGATGCTTTTCAAGGCCGCTTTTCGCATAAGCCAAAAACAGGGCATTTGAAGTGTACGAGGTATGGTCTCCCGTTAATTGATATGAAATTCGTTGATGGACGCGGCACCGGTAGGGAGTGGGCGTATCGGCTAGATGGGGATCAAACAGACAAGAACCGCGGGACTTGGAGGGTTTGGGAGTATCGAAACGCGAAAAAAGACGGCAAGTATGAAAGTTTTCGGAACGGTGAGAAAGTCGAAGAGTCCCTCTATAAAGACGACGAAGAAGTATGGTCCAAGGAGTTCGAAGACTCCAAGCTGCGCGTAGTTACGAGTCGCAAGAACAAGCGCTCCTACTCGGCTGCCTTCGACGATCACGGTAACTTTACGCGGCTGGACTGCCGGGGAGACTTTAGTTTTGTTCCTAAAGTGCACCGTGCCTGCGGTTATCCATCAAAGACAACAGTGGACATATACCGCAGGGGGAAAGTCTACGAAACGCTTACCTTCTATAAAGGCGAGAAGCAGCTAGAACAAGCTGAAGACGGGACCACTAGACATTTTTCGGCGGACAAGCTCGAGGGGGAATCCATCGTAGTAGATCCAAGAACGAAAGAGAAAACGACTACCCAATATAAGGCTGGAAAGAAACATGGGTTGGAACGCGTGGAGGATGTCGATAATAAGCTTCTTTCTGCAACGAAGTACAATAATGATCTGGTTCAAGAAAGGATCGAGTATTTTCTGAACGGAAAGAAGAAGCGTATTGAGACGTATTCTTCACCCGAACATAAGATGTTGATCGTATACCATGACAATGGACAGGTTAGGGAAAAGGGCGAGATGGTGCGTTGCAAGAGCAGATTCAGTGGTTGGAGCTATTCTGAGTGGTGCCCAAATGGTACACATACGTCGTACTATGAGAATGGGACCAAGCAGAGGGTTTTTAGGTTCGAAAGGGGAAGCCTCACCGGCACTCAAGAAATATTCGATGATAAAGGGGCGCTTGTAGAAAAATCCGAATACGCGTCAGGGTACCTTTCTACTCGCACGAAGTTTGAGAATGGGGAGGTTGTTGAGTTTGAGGGCTTCGAAAAAGATGGGTCCCGCCACACGCACACGAAAAAAGGGAATCCGTAGTGACCGGGGATGGGAAACTAATCACGAGAATTGGGAACTTCCGACGCTGTATAACAGCGAGTGACGTGTTTCTTTGAAACCGCGCGGATACGTCCCCTAGGGGGACGCACCCGCACGCTAGTATTTACCATTCATCCAGAATGGCTTTGAACTTATACCCACCACTGTTCATCTGGGAGCTTGTCTTGATGACGAATCTTCCTTTTGCGAAAGTGGTTTCCGGATCGCCTTCGGTTACAGAGATCTCGATCGCTTTCGCATTGGATTTGAACAAGGCCTTGCTGTCGGCGTCCGAACAGAATGCCTTTGCTTGCTCGCCGACGTAGTTCAATTCGTGACCGATATTGCTCTTAACTTCACGAATTTTGTCGTTTTTTACCTTGTCGAAAGCTTTCCAGTCGACAGTGACTTTAGGTTTACTTCCACAAGCCGTTCCTATCGCAGAAGTTGCGGCGGCGATGTTGGCGCCGAGCTCCTTCTTAGCTTCGCGGTGGGCTTTCCCCGCAAAGACGGACGAACATAGGCTGAGGGCAATTAGCCCGACTAGGGTTTGAAGCATGGATTCTCCTTTTTCATTGTGGTTATGGTTAACTACATTTCTTTATGAGGCCTTCGCTCTTCAAAATCTCACATACGTTCGTGTACTGATACGAGCCCTTGGTGCTATTCTGCTCTTCAAGAAAATCTGACTTAAACTGGGCGTTTTTTAGGCAGGTGTGGATTGCGGACCGGGCGCGTTGGTACAAGCTGAGAGGATCCTTGCTGCTCGGCCCAGAAAGAATTCGAAGGAAAACATCATATGTGTCCGAGTCATTGCAGGTCTTGTTGTCACGGGCAACTTGGAGGCCGATGAGATCGATGGCGTTTGCGCGATCAGAGTTACTGAATGCCTTCTGCACCCATTGTTTGATGGTTGAAGCGTTTTTCTCTCCCTTCAGGTGCTCAAGCGCTTTCTGAAAACACCGCTCCTGAATATCAATTTTATTGAGATATTTTTTTTGGCTCCCCGTCTTGGTGGCGGTGGTTTCAACCAAGTGCGTGTTCCTTAGGCAGGCTTCGAACCCGTTCATGTTTGAGAACGCAAAAATGTCTGCACTAGCAAATCTGGATAGAAACAAGGTGCAAATCAAACAATGACGCCAATAAATTGCAGAAGTCACGATAGGGCTCCTTACTTATTTTAGTAATGTTTTTAGTTGCTGAGAGAGTTTGGCGACGTCTACATACTCCGACGAAGAAGGGATCGTCCAGAGAAGACGCTTGGAACTATCCAGTGACAGGTTCTGCGCTGATCCCGCTGTGCAAGTGAGTCCCGTCAATTTAGAAGCTTTGCTTTTTGTCTTCGATTCAGAATTGCACCAGTTTGTGAGCAGGTCAGCGGGAAGGCGGCACCAGCTTGCAACCGGGATTGTTTTCGTGACTGTAGCCTTCATCGAGTCCCAGTCGAGGCGAGTGCCTAGTGGGGCGCCGCACCTCTCCTTGGCACTGTCGACAGCCTCTTTCAGGGTTCGTTTCGTGTGGGCTTTCCAATCGTCGCCCATGTAGAGTTGTACCTTCCGGACGGCACCCGACTTCAATTGATCCCTATACTTGGACAGAATAGTGGACTTATCGAGTGCCTTGGTTTCTTTCTCGTCGAAGTACAAGTTATATTTTTTTCTAAAATCTTCAGGGAGCGTTAACACGATTTCTTTCCCACCCCAGCGGAAGTCCTGACTTCGAATGGTCCAAAAAAGGTCGTCGTGTACTACCGTTTGCAGGGCATTCCCCTTCCCGTCTGGGACCTCGTCGTGAAGCAATGTGACATCATCGATCTCGGAATCTGTTCCTGAAATTCGGACAAGTTTCTGTTTTTGGGTGGTACTATCGAGGTCAACTACCTCTACGCGAACTCCGTCCGATCCTGAATAGACCTTCCCATACTTGCCTAGCTGAATGTCTGCGTGTGCAGAGTTGGTCAGCAGGAAAAGGGAGAGCGCAGAACGGGAAAGGATTGAAAAAAAGGGATTCACCTTAAGGACTCCTGAAAAGACTGACATAATAAATATACTTCAACTCGGCACATCCGTGGAACTTCCTGAAGAGTAAGTTCGAAAATTTACAAAAGTGAGCTCTCGCGGTTCCGTTGGATGACGCTACGTGACATCAAGGGGCGTCTGGTGGCTGAGATTCAGTCCAAATAGGTTCCGTTAGGGACTTATCCTTTTATGCAGTTGTCGTTCAACGTTGTTTTGTGATCTTTGGCCCTAATCGAACACTCTACCTTGTTAAGTTTCGCGTCGACGAAGTTTATCCAAACATCACCTTCTTCCGTATTGAAGTCCAGTCGGGTCCAGTGCGATCCGTCCTCATAAAGCCAGCGCGTCTTTACCGAGGTCCCATCTTCCGCTTTGTAGTCCACCGGTTTGGCATGGCGGGATTCAAATGACGCACCCGAAATGAGCATCGGAAGTTTTCCATCGAGCTCAACCAAAGATGCAATATGATCGTGCCCATTGATGATTAGGTCAATCTTGTCCGCATAACGCCGGAGAATGTCCCTAAGTCTATTCTGAAAGCGCTTCTTTTCTTTCCACGCGTGGTTCGCACTAACTGTATAAGTAGGGTGGTGATATATCAGCGCGACAAACTGTTGAGAAGCGACTTTTAGTTGCCCTTCAAGCCATATCATCTGTTCGTCTACGCTATTTTCATTGTCCGAATTGAGTACTATCAAAAGGACGTCATTTCCCCAAACGCGCGTGTAATATTCACCAGGGAGACGGAAGAACTCCACCTCCTCCTTGTAGCCCAAGGTATGGTTTCCGATGGCCACAGCCGAAAAAGAAAAACCGGCCCAGTTCGACCAAACATCAAAATAACTTTGTTTGAGATCGTAAAGGTTGTCCCCGGGGAGGATTAGGCGGTGTATGTCAGCGCTGTTGCGGATGGATTTGCGTATGTCCTTTGTGTGCTTGTCCCAAACGCCTGCATCGCCAAGTACGGCAAAGGTATAGACTCTGGCCCACGCTAAAGAGCAGAGAAAGAAAGCCAAAATTACAAACTTCTTAGTCAGATTAAGCGAAGCCATGGAGCCAGGGTATCTGAAAGGCGTTGCGCACGTCATGACGCTTGGCGATAATGTTGGGAATAGCGAATGCTTAGCGGAGCAAATCCTCGCGTGGTGGGTCCCAGTTAGGGGTGTTTTTCGGGCAAATTTGCGGACGCAGTGGTACGGTAAGTTCGGCAAAATCGTTACCCTTGCGGCGGTCGAACCGCAGATCTCCCAGCGAGAGGCTCTTGGGGTTTTGCAGCGCAAAAGGGGCACGGGCAAATTTCAGGTATTCGGTCACAAAACAGTTTTGGGCGTACAAATCCCGCAGCTCCGAGGCAGAACCTTCGTAGTAGCCTAGAAAGTGAATCCCAGCGGTGGAACGGTACGGGAAGCGCTGGATGGGCGCGGTGCCTTCGGCGAACTTAAAAAAATCACAGTGCCTCGCTTCATAAAGGCTGGAATACGGAGCTACAAGGGCGCGCAGTATTCTGTACCGTCCGCGATCTTCGCTCTCTTGGACTTCCATCACCGCCCAGCAAAGAGGATTGGATGGCAAGGGACTGGCCACCGTGTCCAAGTGCTTCCACCCATCGGCGGGAAAAGTGGCTTGAACGTAGGCTTTTGCGAGCCGCGAACTTATTACGAAAGTGCTTAGAACGATCAAGAGCGCGGCCGAGGTCGCAAACATTCTGTACATCGGCCTTAGCTTAATGATGGAAAAGTAGAGCATTATACCCCATGCAGTCACTAGAAGCGCCATCGCAATGGGCACCAACCCGGTCACCCACAGAAGAGTGAGAGCCACGCAGCAAATGAGTGCGAAAAAGAGACGGGGGATTTTCCAAGGGCTGATCTGCACCAGCGCTGGAATAAGCGTGATCCAGATCCATGGTTCCACAATGAAAACCGAGTCGTCATAGTACCAGCTGTTTTGGAATGGCCAGAACGGGTGGATGCCGTAGGAATTTAGACCATCTAGAAAGATGTGTACGGCGATTCCAAAGACCGCCATCAACCAAAGGTAACGGAAGTCCTTGTTGTCCAGCCGGGCGTTTTTCCAGCGATTGTAAAAATAGAATGGAAGCAGAACGACAAGTGCCTGCGGAAGGAGTGCAGCCAATGTGTGTGTGTGCCCTCGGTGGTGAAGCAAATAGCCGAGGGGGCCCTTCGTAATGGGTGAATAAAAGAAATCCAAATCTGGTACGTTGTTGGCAAGCAGTGAGACCGACCACATCGAAACGTGAGAGATTTTAGAAACCTCTTCGCCCCGGTACCGACGGTACTGCACCGCCTCTTCAGCGATGGCGATTCCTATCAGAGAGTGTGTAATGTTATCCACGCCGGGTTCGGTCTCCTTTGGACGCGATGAATCAAGTCTGTGATCGTCGGAAGCCATACTATAGCAGGCGGATAAAAATATTTCGTTTGAGTTCTTTGACCTGTTACATTCGCTTTAAGTGATGACGGAAGAACTTCAAAAGGTAATTGCCATAGTGCGGGAAGCGGGGCGGATTCTGCTAGACTTTCGCAAGCAAGGCTTCGACGTGGAGTGGAAGGCCGACAATTCGCCGGTAACCCAGGCGGACAAGAAAGCTAATGCGTTTATAGTCGAATCGTTATCTCGTATAAGTCCGGCAACTCCGGTGATTGCCGAAGAGTCCACAGCTCCCAGTTACCAAGCCCGAAAAAGCTGGGATAACTTTTGGCTCGTCGATCCGCTCGATGGAACCAAGGAGTTCGTGAGGGGCTCCGATGAATTTACCGTGAATGTAGCCCGCATCGAGCGGGGTGTCCCGGTAGTCGGTGTCATCTATGCACCGGTTCCTGACACGCTATATTACGCCAGCCAGCGCGGGGGGAGTTGGAAAGTAGCTGAAGGAGGGACTCCTGACCGGTTACTTCGAAAGGACACGCGAACGCCGTACAGAGTGGTATTGAGTCGATCTCATCCCTCGCCTCTGGACGACGAGTTTCTAAACACCTTGCGTGTGCGTGGGGTAGTCCGCGCAGGCAGCTCGCTAAAATT
>JAGQZV010000150.1 GCA_020435295.1 Bdellovibrionales bacterium
GCCTGAGGCATGCGCCCTCTCTACCATTTCCTTAACCGGGTTGATCGTACCAAGAGCGTTAGAAACATGGGTAAAGGCGAAAAACTTAGTCTTGGTTCCAAGTAGGCCGTCCAGCTTGTCTAACTCCAGTTCGCCGTCCTGGTTCATTGGAAGAACCTTTAAAGTAGCGCCTGTTTGTTCGCAAAGCATCTGCCACGGAACAATATTTGAGTGGTGCTCCATCCAGGTAATGAGAATCTCGTCACCACGAGTTAATTTGGGGCGTACGAAACTCTGAGCCACCAGATTAACGGCTTCCGTTGTGCCGCGAACAAACACCACTTCGTGGGCATCCCGCGCATTGATAAAACCCTTCACCTTGCACCGCACACTCTCGTACGCGGCCGTCGCGCGTTCACTTAGTGTGTGAACGCCACGATGGATGTTGGCGTTGTCGTGCCTATAATAAGTATCTAAGGCGGATAACACGGCCAGAGGCTTTTGCGCCGTCGCTGCACTATCCAGGTAAACCAGTGGCTTGCCCTGAACTTCCTGCGCGAGAATTGGAAATTGGCTTCGGACTTGCTTAATCTGAAATTCCATTATCTCCCAACCTCTTGCGCCAGCTTTTGATTTACGTGACGCTCCAGAAACTCTCGAATGTCCGCATTCGCAACCGACTCGACCAAATCCATCGCAAACGCCGCCGTCAATAGCGAGCGGGCTTGACCCTCACCGATACCTCGAGCACGCAGATAGAAAATTTGATCGGCGTCCAGTTGCCCCACCGTAGCGCCATGGCTGCACTTGACGTCGTCTGCATAGATCTCAAGTTGGGGTTTGGAATCCGCCTCTGCATCATCCGACAAAAGAAGGTTGCGGTTGTTCTGCTCGGAATCCGTCCTCTGCGCACCCGCTTCCACTAGAATCTTCCCACTAAACGAACCACGGGCGTTCCCCCCCAAAATCCCCTTATAAAACTCTCGGCTCTTCCCGTCGGCGACCCGGTGATCGATGACTGTGCGGTTATCCAGACACTGATCGCCTCCGCCTATATACAAGCCTTCCAAAGAGCAAACGGCATGCGCACCGGACAACTCGGTCTCTATCTCGTTGCGCGAAGTCCCAGCTCCGAAAGAAAACACTTTAGATTCAAAGTGCGCCGATTCTCCAACGCTAACCTTGGAATAGTTCAGATGGGAACAGCCACCGCCCTCAGCTTGGACTCGATAGAGTGAGAGCTGAGCCGCTTTTTCCAGCGCCACCTCAGTCACCACGTTGTTGAGGAAATTCCCGGCTTTGGGTGAGACATAGCATTCCAGCACCTCGGCCTTTGCCCCTTCTGCAAGAAACAAAAAGTGTCGGGAATGCTCGGCACAATTCTCTGAAGCCTCCGAGCCCAGAAATAGTATCTGCACTGGCTTTTCAAGTTGCACATCTTTTTTTAGACACAATACGTAGCCGTCCTGTAAGAATGCGGTGTTGAGTGCCACAAACGGGTGCCTAAAGTCCACGTCAGACGCCTCTAAAGCTTCTTTAAGTTGGACCTCGTTCTTATTCATGGCCTCAGCAACAGACAACAATTCGACTCCGGCGGGCAACTCATCCACGTCCGACAAACTTGCGTCGTACTTTCCATCGACAAAGCAAAAACGGGCAAGGGTGCCACCAAGAAAGTGTTCCCTTGCGAAGCTCTCACTTATTTCAGGTTTTCCAGCGGGCGTGCCGTATCGCGTTTTTCCCAGTGTTTTGAGATCGAGGTAGCGCCATTCCTCGTCTTTGCGCGTGGGCAGTCCCCGCTCCTCGAAGCAGCCAATTGCAGAGTCCCGCAAAGCTTGCAACCAGGGCTCACCAGGCAGTAGCGCTCTGCCCGAGCGAAAAGCATCCGAAAAAAGTGTTTTATTCTGAACGGATGCAATCATCCCTGCACCCGACCTTTTCCCGCTTCCGTCTCGCCACGGTCGACCCACTCGTAACCGCGCTCTTCTAGTTCCAACGCCAAATTCTTATCGCCCGACTTCACAATCTGCCCACCCGCCAGAACATGAACCACATCGGGAACAATATAGTCCAGGAGTCTCTGGTAGTGGGTAATCACCAGAAACGCCCGATCCGGAGCCCGCAACGCATTCACGCCCTCAGCAACCGTCTTTAAAGCATCGATATCAAGACCCGAGTCTGTCTCGTCCAGAATGGCAAGTTTGGGTTCCAGAACGGACATCTGGAAAACCTCGTTGCGTTTTTTTTCGCCGCCCGAGAAGCCCTCGTTTACAGATCGGCTAGTAAGATTCTTGTTCATGCCCAGTTTTTCCATCTTCGCCTTAGCAAAGCTGAGAAAATCCATGGCATCCAGTTCGGCTTCGCCCCGGTGCGATCGCACGGCGTTCACTGCGGTGCGGAGAAAATACATGTTATTCACCCCGGGAATTTCTACAGGATATTGAAAGGCAAGGAAGATACCCTCGCGCGCCCGATCTTCAGCCTTGAGAGCTAGTAAGTCTTTCCCACAATAGGAAATCTCGCCCCCGGTTACGTCATAGCCCTCACGCCCGGATAGGACATGGGCCAAAGTACTCTTTCCAGAACCATTTGGACCCATAATGGCATGCACTTGCCCCGGCCTGACGCTAAGGCTTAGCCCCTTTAGAATCTGCTTTCCATCAACACTTACTCTTAGGTTCCGAATCTCAAGTAACGTTTTTCCCATCTCCGCTTTCTCCATTATCCTACCGCTCCCTCCAGGCTCACTCCCAGGAGCGCCTGCGCTTCCACTGCGAATTCCATCGGTAACTTCTGAAAAACATCCTTACAAAAGCCATTTACAATCATCGAAACTGCGTCCTCCTCAGAGATGCCCCGTTGCTTACAGTAGAAAATTTGAGCGTCGCTAATTTTGGACGTCGTGGCTTCGTGCTCAACTTGAGCCGTCTTATTCTTGGCCTCGATGTAAGGAAATGTATGGGCTCCACACCTGTCACCAAGCAGTAGCGAGTCACACTGCGTGTAGTTGCGCGCTCCAGCCGCGTTTTTTTGAATTTTCACCAAACCACGGTAGGCGTTCTGGCCTCTGCCCGCGGATATCCCCTTAGAGAGGATGGTGCTGCGAGTATTCTTGCCAAGGTGGATCATCTTGGTACCCGTATCCGCTTGTTGACAGTTATTAGTAAGCGCAACGGAATAAAATTCTCCTACCGAGTTATCCCCCTGCAAAATGACACTAGGGTATTTCCAGGTAACCGCGGAGCCTGTTTCCACCTGCGTCCACGAGATTTTCGAAGCAACGCCTTTGCACTTGCCACGCTTGGTAACGAAATTGTAGATCCCGCCCTTGCCGTTCTCATCCCCAGGGTACCAATTCTGAACCGTCGAGTACTTGATCTCCGCGCGGTCCATCGCCACCAGTTCCACCACGGCCGCGTGCAGCTGATTTTCATCGCGCATGGGCGCGGTACAACCTTCGAGGTAGCTCACGTAGCTGTCTTCCTCGGCGACGATAAGCGTGCGTTCAAATTGTCCTGTTTCGGCAGCATTGATTCGGAAATAGGTGGAGAGTTCCATAGGGCAACGAACGCCTTTGGGAATGAAAACAAACGACCCATCACTAAAGACGGCAGAATTCAACGCGGCAAAAAAATTGTCGGTATACGGCACCACGGTACCAAGATACTTCTTAACAAGTTCCGGATGCCTTTTTACGGCTTCCGAAAAGGAACAAAATATGACTCCCACCTCGGCAAGCTTTTCTTTGAAGGTAGTCGCCACGGAAACACTGTCCACGACAGCATCCACCGCCACGCCTGTGAGGCGCTGCTGTTCATGTAAGGAGATCCCAAGTTTGTCGAACATCTTGCGAAGTTCAGGATCCACTTCGTTGAGGCTCTTGGGACCGTCTTTTTGAGACTTCGGCGCCGAATAATAGACGATGTCTTGGTAATCGACGGCGTTAAACTTAACGTACTGCCAGGTGGGCTCCGAAAGTGTTTTCCAGTGTTCAAAGGCTCGCAACCGCCACTCGAGAAGAAATTCCGGCTCGTTTTTTTTGCCTGAAATCAGCCGGATCGTTTCTTCAGTTAGCCCCTTGCCTAGCGAGTCGCTCTCGATATTGGTATGAAAACCGTACTTATATTCTTTCTTAGTAAGCTCTTCAATTTTGTCGTGGGTCATTATCTTCATTGGACCCTCCCCTGTTTGAACGCTTCCACTGTGGAATTTGTTAGGTGCCAAAGCCGTCGGTGCACCTTGGCTTCGGGATCCAAGAGATCCTCAAGATTAACCGCGCCCGCAACTTCGTCAAAAAATGAGGACAACATCGACCAAAACGGACGGATGGAGCAATACCCAAGGTGAACACACTCGGGCTTTTGCCCACCATACTGTTCGCAAAAAGCTGGATCGATGCGCTTGGCGACGGGAAGTGCATCAAAAATGGATTTCAAGGTAATTTCAGCAGGTGGACGGCTCAACTTGAACCCGCCCCGAAGGCCGCGAACCGAAAGAACCAGACCTGCCTGCCGGAACAAAAACATGATTTTGCTCGCGTACTCGACAGAGATCCCTTCCGTTTCAGCAATCTTGGAGGCGGACAAATGCGTTTCGTTGTCCAAACGTGCAAGCTGCACCGCGCAACGCAACGCGTATTCCTCCAATGGGGAGATATTCATCCCTTAATCCTTCTATGTTTTCCCTTTTTAGGCGCTTTGGCGTTTGAGAAAGCCGCCGAGGATACCGCCAAGAGCGGACTCCTGTGTGCGAATTTTCTTTTGCAGGACCATCACGGCTTCTAGCAAAGTCTCAGGCCGTGGAGGACACCCGGGCACGTACACGTCCACTGGCACGATGCGGTCCACGCCTTTGAGGACGTGATACCCATGCTGCCAATAGGGGCCGCCCTTGTTTGAGCAGCTTCCCATCGAGATAACCCACTTGGGCTCGGGCATCTGATCATAGAGGGTGCGGATACGGTTGGCCATTTTCATTGTCACCGTACCGGCGACAATCATCAGGTCCGACTGACGGGGAGTCGCACGGAAGACTCCGCAACCGAAGCGTTCGAGATCGTAGTCGGCGGCTCCGGCCGCCATCATCTCCATCGCGCAACAGGCCAAACCGAAGGTAAGGGGCCACAGGGAATTTGTTCTCCCCCATTTCAGAATATCATCCACAGTTGTCGTAACGACTCCACCCTCGGCAGTCATAGGCCGCATCCTCCAAAGAAGTTCCTTTTCAAAGCGCCTTCAGGTTCTCCCACAATCATTACAAAACAATATGGGATGACCTAAGGCGCGATATATTACAAATCAGTATGGATTGCACGTCAATTAAAACTTTGCGGAAGTTTTTTAAAGGATGCCCCTCAAGTAGCACACACAAACTGGGCTGCCAAACAAAATCCGCGCACCGATTCGCTGCTGCAATTCGGACCGGACTGGTCCCTTGCGGGTTCAATCTAAGCTATTGAAATAATATAACTATCTGCGGAAACTTTTGGGCTTGCCTGGACGAAAATGCGGGGCGTACAGTGGGTGCGTATCTGGATCACCAAAGGCCCCGCTGGGGTATGCGGTGGTTCTTTAAAAGGCGGCTAAAAGCCGCCTTTTTTTTCTACTATTACACCGTTCCAGCGATTAGAGAGACGAACCCATCAAGCGCAGACGCGTATAATTCGCCACTCCGTACGGGTCTTCCTTGGGAAAGAGCGCGGAGAGGTTCTTACCGAGAAGGGCCTGACAGGCTGAAAACCCGGCACTCAACGGGGAATCAGCAAGCTGCGCATCAATGGCCTGGTACGCCATGAGTTTCTCGCTCGCACTGTAAGGCTGCGCTTCTCGCCTGACCTGCAGGGCAGACAAGGCCTTTATACCTGCTTGGTTGATATTTATAAGCGACGTCCCCAGCCGGCTGCGAGAGTCGAAGTCCGCCTGGGTGAGCGCCCCGTTCTGAAGTTCAGACTGCAGCTCAGACTGCTGCGTCTGGTATTTGGAAATGAGCGCATTCATTTTTTCTACCTCGGCCAAGAGCTCTGGCTTCGGTTTGCGGCTGTCGGCTACGACCGATCCCGCGTTGGCGATGGTCTGTCCTATCCCGCTCTTGTAGTGTTTACGAACGGGATTTGAAACCAACGAACGGACCAGTTTGTCGTACTGCTGAACTTTGGCGTCGTACTCCACAGGCTGCAAGTCCCTAAAACGGGCCGGGATCTCCGTCTGCGCCTCGGATTGCACCCAAAGACCGGATTTCCGCCCCCACGCCATTTTGCGCTGCTTGTCGCCCAACCTGACGTCGAGTAGTGAATTATCTTTCAAATCCTTCGTATCAATTCGGTGCAGGCCGTCTTTTCCCATCACCAAATAGAAATCGGGAACGCCTTTTTTTCGTGGCCCCTCAAGGACGTATTCGCCCGTTGTCGGGCTGACCTTCATTCCCTTCCACTGAACCCCAGCAAGCGTAAGGCAGTCGTTGATTTTTCCATAGCTCAAGTCCGAAACAGGTGACTTCTGATCGTCCGCTTGTGGCCGGTGCTTCCTTTTATCTTTCTTCGCTACCGAAGCCCCCGCGTGCACCGTCTCCTCCGTACCCTTCGCCGACTTCTTTGCAAAAGCACTGGAAGAAAGAGTGAGCCCGATACCTAGCGTAAGAACCGATACAAACATCCGAAACATCGTCGCCTCCAAAATACCACTCCCACGCGGCGCCGCTAACGGCGCCGGTCTCGCCCCAGCACTATGCAAGGTGAATACCAATGGTATTCAGCGCTTTTGTGTGCCTATAAATCCTCGCATACGTTGCTCTTTCGCGGATTGGCCTGTCCAAACTTTGGCTACCGATGACATTCTGCGTCTCAATCTGTGCTACACTGAAAAATGGGCCTTGCCCAATGGAGGGGAATTCTTGAAAACACTTGCTCGGCTGGCATTGGTATTTTTTGCCGCGTGTGTGAATCCGAATTCATCAGCGCTCGAAAGTACGATGGCATTCCTGAAAAGCGGGCAACTATTTATCATTAGTACCTCCCGAGCTCGCAGCGTAAAAACCAACGTTACTGACTTCCAGGTCGCGCGAGGTACCGTCGCGTTCACTTCCGCGGGTGGACTATATCTGGTAACGGATCTCAACTCCGGTAGTTTCGTACTTGTTCAAGACGGGGTAAGCGATTACGACGTCGCCGAAGGGACTGTTGCGTACGTAAGAAACAACGATCTTTATGTCATCACCGACTATAGCGCCGGGACATCGCGCGCTGTCGCGTTTTCAATTTCGGATTACAAGGTAGGACCCGGCGCCGTAGCGTATCGAATCTCCGATACCCTGAGTTTGGTTTCCAACTTTGCAAAAGCAGCGACCGTCCAGGTCTCGTTGGACGTCGACGACTATGAGGTGGGCGATCGCACTGTGGTCTATCGAAAAGGGAGCTCACTGTATCTCGTGACTGACTTCAATTCGGGTGCCTCCACACTCATCCAAACGGGTGTCAGTGAGTACCAAATGTCCAACCGACAGTAGCTGAATAACTATTCGCCGCCAATTCGAACGGGCGCACTAGCCCCAGTCAAAAGGAGCTCCACTTTTTCAGGATCCTGCCAAGGTGGCATGTGTTCGAAGTAGCCGTCGTAAGTTTCCTGGAGTTCTGCGACGTAGCGCTCAGGAAGAGGGTCTGCGGACGGAAAATCGACGCTCAGGGGATCGACGTAACGATCTTTAATATAGAATTCAAAGTGCAAATGGGGGCCCGTCGCCTGCCCCGTCGCCCCCACATAGCCGATTACTTGCCCCATGTGGACACGGCTCCCTCGAGCGAGGCCATCCGCATACCGAGAAAGGTGCTTATAGGCGGTCTGGTACGTGGAGCTGTGCCGAATCTTGATGGTCTTTCCGGCACCTCCGCGCCACCCCGCGTATTCTACAACCCCATCACCAACGGAAAGAACAGGTGTACCGCGCGGAGCCCCGTAATCGATTCCAAGATGAGGGCGGTTTATTTTCAATATGGGGTGGAATCTTTTTTGAGAAAACCCAGAAGTAATTCTTCCAAACTTCAACGGGCTCTTTAGAAACATGCGGATTAGGCTATTGCCGTTGCGTGAGTAGTATTGTCGGCGCAAGTCGGCTTTTTCAAATCGAGCGGCGGAATAAATGATGCCGCGGTTATCAAATTCTGCGGCGACGATATTCCCCCAGCCAACGGGCAGATCGTCCGCATACACACGTTCCACCACAACTCGCCATCGATCACGAATCTGGGACTCACGATTAAAATCTATCAAGGAAGCAAACACATCGGCGAGCTCAATCGCAAGCTGAGGTGGTAGCCCTAATCGCTGTGAGGATTCCCAAAAAGATTCGGTGATAAGACCACTGAACCCCATGTAGCGCACGTTGCGCTTGGCCGAGACAATTCGAGCCCGCCAGGCATCGAGGTTTTTATCGACCACCAGACTTCGGATAGGATCCAGGAGAAACTCGAGGCGAGACGGCGTCTCGGTGTCAGAACGGTTCCAGCGCATGAGCACCTTGGTGCCGGCTGGCAATTGCCCTAAGTTGCGCAATGGCCGAGCCGCCTTCAAAATCTCCATGATTTGATCGGAACTCACACCCACTTGTCGAAGCAAAATATAGAGGTTGGAGCCCCTCTTAATTTCCATCCGCAAAGATTTTTGATTTAGGTGGCTGACGTCTTCAGAAGGGTTGCGGCTGCTGTCCCACTCAACATTTGCCAGCGGGTGTCGAAGTGTAGGCGCCGCAGGGA
>JAGQZV010000151.1 GCA_020435295.1 Bdellovibrionales bacterium
GTATTGTGCCCCTGACACGCCACAGCGTATAATTAAGGTAGGATTCGTATCAAGACGAAAGGGTAAGTGGTGCGTATACAGAACCCTTCAATCTGCGCGATCCGCATTTCTGTTTTACTCCTCACCGTCGCCATCTTAGCTGGGTGTTTAGAGCAGCCGGACACGTCTGCGTCGAATTTCCCGGAGCCCGGGGTTTCGGCCGCAGCGAAGGTGTACCAAACGCAGTACGACACCCTTGTTTCGGACGACGGTCGTCAGATCGTGTTTCCCGAAATTCATCACAAACTGTTACTAGAAGGGGCCCATCGCCTATTCGCTGTCGTTCGCTTTCAAGACGGGAGCAAATTTGGCAAAGAAAAAATCAAGCTTGCACTAAATGGGATCCGAGACCGGCACTCGTTGACATTTGATTTGGCCTCAGACGCCGAGTGGGAACTAGAAGGCAGAGAGTGGAAATTGTTCGTGGACCTGACGGGGCTTCGATTCCGCGGCGGACAGAGTGTGCTTGCGCGCATTGCGGCGGTCCAATCAAAGGGCGGGCAGGTACGACTTTGGGTGTCGGCTCCTAGGAAAGTGTCGCATTTGGAATTACGTTTTTCCGATGAGACACGACAACGCGGATCCGCAGCGTTGCCGCGGGTGATTTTTGATCGCATACAGTATGGGAGCAGCGCATTCTTCCACCGTTTGGGCTCGCTCTATTTTCATGCTGATCAAGCTGTTCGTGGCTTCGAGTGTAGCTTAAACCATGCGCGGTTTCGATCGTGTCAGTCTCCTGCCACATATTGGCTGCGACCGGGATACCATGTATTTAGAGCGCGAGCGATTTCATTAAGCGGGCGCCGTGGCCCCACCATGGTCCACCACTTCAAGAAGCACTGGCACTCGGAGGATGTCCGCATTACCTCTACCCTCCCCGAAGAGTCGCCGACAGCCTCTACCTCCATGGAAATTCATTTTCAAACACGCAACAACCCACCGTGGTTCATGTGGGAATGGATACTCAGGTTGGCGTACAACGCGCGTTGCCGCGGTCATCATGGAAAACTGAAGGCGTGCGTGTGGTTGAAAGATCAAATTTATGGTGGACACTGGGGAACGCACGCGGAGTGTCAGCTAGACGGCGCGGGTTTTTATCCGTGTCGGAGTCCGGTCCGTTACCAAAATTTAAACGATGGAGCGCATACTGTCGCCGTACGAAGTCTTCGCGACGAATCTGCTGCCGATGAGTACTCGTGGATCGTCGACTCGCTGAAACCCGAAATATCCTGGACGCAGACACCCCCGCCGCAAACAAGTGAAAAGGCGGCGATGTTCGGGTTTACGAGCAACGAGGAGGTGGAGTTTTATTGTTCTATCGATGGATCTGATTTTAACCACTGTACAAGTCCCGTCCAATTGAATGAATTGGAAGAAGGGTCGCACCGTTTTGCCGTTTACGGTGTAGATCTGTCTGCCAACCGTTCCACGACGCTAGAGTATTTGTGGCAGGTGGACAATGGCGCCCCTATTTTGGCGCTCACGCAGGTTAGCCCCAGCGAACCTCTCACCAGTAGTGCGCAAATGCGATTTGATTTTGAGGCCAATGAGCCTGCCGGGTTTCGCTGTGTGGTGGATACTGAGTTCCCACCGCCAGATTTGGACGCTTTTCAATGTAGCTCTCCGCTCCTGTTGCAGGGTCTTAGCGAGGGGACCCATCGAGCGTATTTTGTTGCCGTTGATTTACAAGGCAACCAGAGTGAGGCGGTACGCTATGACTGGACGGTTGATCTAACCGCTCCCGCCATTAGCCTGACGCTACTTTTTCCGGCTTTTGTTCCCACTTCGGCCAATGGAGCTCAGTTCCAGTTTAGCTCGGATGAACCTCTCGGCTTCACGTGTTCTTTGGACGGCGTCAGTCTTGGAAGTTGCAGTGCGCCGTTCTCTGTAAGCAATCTCTCGCAGGGTTCACATACGTTTGTTGTGCGGGGTGTGGATGCCGCGGGCAATGAAGGGGCGAATTCTTTTGGCTGGGAAGTGGATAGCACCGCTCCAGTGATTACTCTTGATGCCATTATTCCGCCCGAGGAAGTGACCGAATCACGTACGCTCGAAGTGCGGTTTAGTGTTTCCGAAAATGCCGAAGTGCTATGCGAGGTAGACGGGGGTGGGCAGGTGGAGTGCGCGTCGCCATTCATCGTTAACGAGCTTGCCGACGGGGAGCACGAACTAGTGATCAGCGCCACAGACGGGGCAGGGAACTACGACGAAGGTGCCCATTACTGGACCGTAACCAGCCCGGTGGTGGTAACCTTGGACTCAGTCACGCCGAGTGAGTCGCCGACTGTTTCCTCGGATGCGGTGTTTGAGTTCTCCTCGAACAACGCCGAGAGCTACGAATGCAAGCTTGATGACGGCGAATTTGAGCCGTGCACTAGCCCTATGGCGTATTTCGGCCTTGTGGACGGCGATCACAGCTTTCAAGTCCGCGGGGTAGCCGAACTTGGGGACGCGGGAGATCCGGTGGGCTATACGTGGAACATAGATAGCACACCATTGGAGGCTACGCAGGTCAGCGTCAGTCAGATCACTCAAACGACAGCCCTAATTACGTGGACGACAAACGTACCGGCCGATAGCCGCGTCCAGTTCGGAATCGGAAATCTCAACGGCGAGCAGTACGATGCGGAAATGACCACGAGCCATGTCGTGCTCCTTCAGAACCTGCAACCAAACTCCTTGTATGGTTTTCAAGTGTCGTCAGAAGACTTTTGGTCCCGTTTCGTTCAGTCAGAACTACAAACCTTCCGAACGCTCCGCTAGCTTGCAGGTTCTCCAATCTCTTGTACCTGTGTTTGCAATACAGCCGCCAGTCGGCGAATGTGTACCGCCGACGCCCGTGCGATTCGGCCGCGAAGCCAGCGGCGCAGCGTAGTTTTATGCACGCCCGACAGTTCCGCCACCCACCAACGCTTTAGTTGTTGGGCTTCAATTAGGTTAGCAATAGCAGCGGGTTTTAGCGCATACATCTGGGTTTTTGGCATGGTACCCTCCTTTTCAGGGAAGGAATTGCAAGGGCATGCCAATCCGTCTTAGGCTTGCGCCGCTCCAAAGGGGTGGCGTTTTCGGATTTCTGGGTCCACACTCTGGCCCCTCGCCAGCGAATTGCCTCTGCTCGAATTCCGTGATGGGAGCCCTTCGCCGCGCCACGTCTTGTCTTGACGCAAGGTGTTCCATACTTTGATTCCATCAAACATGGGAGGGGCTAATGAAAACAATCACTAAACTATCTCTTTGGCTTTGTGTGCTTTGGGTGTCGGTGACACCGGTGGCGCACGCGTCTGCGGTAACGAACTTGTTCTTTGCCGATGACTTTACAATCGATCAGGATACTTTCCGCGGTACCTGGAAGAACGCTCAAACGTGGCGCGGCACTTTATGTAATGGCAGCTATTCTTACGACATCAATCTCAATGGCAAGATCAGCAAACTGGATTTCACGATGGCGGAAGACGGATCGTTGGACGCTTATGGCGATCTCAGCCAGATCTTTGGGCGCATTGGTGGCAAGTACCGATCGTCTTACAGTTTGTGCACGACGTTGGGAAGTGCGCTTTCCGCGGAAGTAGAGCGGTTCGAAGTGCGGGCCAAAGTGAACTTTGTCGAGAAAGCGGAAGGGCTAGAGATCAAATTGAAGATCTATGAAACGAAGATCCACCGCGTGTATTTCTCCAAGTATTTGCCAGCTTGGTTTGAGAAGTTCCTTAGCGGCATCCTCGATAAAGCACTGAATTACGTATGGGGAACAAGCCTCGGCGACCTGATCAACAAGAAGATCAGCGAGCAGTTGAAAGGCCAGTTTCCGGACGGCATCACGGTTAGCCTGGACTAGGCACCAAAGGCCCTAACGGGCGGCATCAAGTCATGACTCCCCCCACCAGAGCGGCCTATAATACGTATAGACGCTAGGGTGGGGGGATAAATATGCTTTGGACTCAATTCAAGAAATCCAGATTTTCTGCCAAGGTATTTACGCTTTCATTGATGAGCGCAGGAGTGCTCGCCGTTGCGGGTACCGCGTTTGTCATTCAGTTTCTGCTAAAAAATGATCCCAGCGCGCTTCATTTCGAGCGGGAAGTGGCCAGTACCCCTGAGCCACCGCGCGAGGTAGCTGCGTTTACCTACAGCTACGAAATCAAGAATATATCCATTCCCTTGGCTACCCGGGACGCCAGCCGAATTGCCTACGCTCAATTCAGTTTGAAATTGGATTTACCCAGTGATGAGGCCAAGCGCTCCTTCACCGCGCACCGCGCGCGCGTACTCAATACCGTTTATCAAGTGGCTTCGGAATTCTATGTGGAAGATTTTTCTCCTGAAAAAGGCGGAAACTACGACCGTTTCAAAGGGGAGCTTCAAAAGTCGCTTGCCGGCCAGTTCCGGGCCTATTCCCCTAGGGATTTGGCGATTGAGAATTGGATTCTAAACTAGCCGAATTTTGTCACGGGTGTCGTCCCCTCGACCGCTTAGGCATCAAAAAACCAAATGAATTCAACGCGAGCACTTCTGGCATACCTTTGCAACGTCTTCTAAGCGGGGAAGAGCGCATGCAATTGGTAGAGGTAGTGGATGAAGCGGTTTTTGATCGCCCTTGCGGCACTCATTGTTTTGGCAAGTTGTGGGAAAAACGACGGGTATTACAACAACCCGTACGGTTACAATAATACGCCCTATAACAACAACCCGACGGTTCCCGTCCCACCTTACGGCGGGTACCCAGCCTCAAATTATACGAACCCTTGGGGGAGTTATTACCCGACTGGCGGATACCCGCAGATCAGCTACCCCTACAACTACACCGGTAATACCTTTCAGCCCTCGCAGTACCCTTATGGCTACAGCAGCCAATACACCCCGTGGATGCCGTTGCAACAATGGATGGCTCAGAATCCGTACCGGTATCAGTATTACCAATCGATGATGAACAACTGGTACTATTACGCCCAGTACCGCGGCTACAACCAGTACAACTTCAGCGCTTTTTGGCTAGATTATTGCCGCAACACGTGGAGCGGGACACAGTTGCAGCCGCTGTATGACTACTACACGATTAACGTGTACCCGTGGGTGAGTTACCAAACATCTTACCCTCAGAGCTATAGCCCAAGTTCTTACTGGGGATCGTACACGGGGTTCCCTTACGGGTATCTGGACAACATGTACCCGTCCAATTTCAACTGGTCCTATTACTGGTAGTGGTGGTAATACTGCGCAGCAAAAAGTAGTAGAGCAGCGCCAATTCCTTGACGCTGTTCACAGTCCTCTGACGCCATTACAGGCGAAAGTACAATCATTCCAAGCCCCCGAATGGCACTGCGATTGCAGTTGGAGTCAATAGGCCGATCTGCGTCCGCCGATCGGTTATCGCACTGCATACCGTTTAGGAGGCAACATGGCTCAACCCGCTCGCTCAATCGGACCTCAGGAGAGTTCCGCGGCGCCGCTGAAGAAGCGCGAAACCTGGGGCTGGTTAACTGCACTTCTTACATTCATGAATCTAGCAGCGCTGGGTGGAGTGGCATACTACAACCGAGCGATTTGGGATCGGATCGAAAAGCTAAATGAAAGGGTGGAGCAGCTTCAGCACCCTGCACTCGCGGAGGCGGAGAGCCCCGTTGGAAGAGAACTGCAACCGAAGAACTTTGGCGTTCAGTTCCCCCTTGAGAGTTTCTTAGTAAATCTCGCTTCTAGCGAAGGTCCCAAATTCCTACAGCTGCAAATGCAACTTGAGTTAAGTAGCCCCAGCGTGGAGGAGGAGCTGATACGGAAGAAGGCCGTCGTTCGGGATTCTATCATTAGCCTGCTTACGAGCAGAAGCTACAACGATCTCCGCCAAACGGAAGGAATGGAAAAGCTACGAACAGATATTAAAGGACGGGTTAACAATCTGTTGTCTACGGGCAAGATTCAGCAGGTATTCTTCACGCAATTTCACTTTAACTAGAGGCACCATGGCAGAGATCCTTTCACAGAACGAGATAGATGCGCTGTTGTCGGCAGTTTCTACCGGCGATGTGGCAGCCCCATCGAATAAGCCGGGGGCAGACAAAAAACCCTCAGACTTTGACTGGGTCGCGTACGATCTAGCCTCACAGGAGAAGTTTCTTCGCGGGAGATTGGTGGCCTTAGAGGGGATACACGAGCGCTTTTGTCGGTTGCTGCGGGCCACTCTACACAATTTGCTAAAAACAACGGCTACTGTGACCTACCGGAATACTGAAATTCTGCGTTTTTCTGAATACCTTTCGGGTATCACGCTGCCTACGTCCATCAATATCGTCTCGATGCGCAACCCGGCCGGTTACATGATGTTTGTGATTGGGTCCAAACTGGCGTATGCGTTGGTGGATGCTTACTACGGGGGCAGCGAACGGCCGTTTTCTCAACTTGGCCACCGTGATGACTTTACGCAGATCGAAAAAAACCTCATCCACAAGACTGTCCAATTATGCATCGAAGATCTCCAAGAGGCATGGAAACTAAACTACCCCGTGGATTTACACTACTCGACCGCGGAGTCGAATCCCATTTTCGTGAGTTACATCCATGGTTCGGAGTCGGTAGCCGTCGTGAATTTCGAAGTAGAATTTGAAGATGTATCCGGACCCCTTAGCCTCATTGTTCAGCTTCGAGCTCTGGATCCCATCCGTAAGTACTTGAGTGTAAGCGTTACCAAGGAGATTACTGCGGACAAAAAAACTTGGAAAGACCATTGGGAAAACGAGATCAGCGAGTTGCCCCTTTCCGTTGTGACGAAGCTAGGGCAGGCGGACGTGAGCCTCAGAGGAATAATGGACTGGAAAGTCGGCGATACCGTCATTTTGGACCAAGACGCGGTCGCGCCGCTCACTGTAGAAGTGGAAGGAATTCCCAAATTTCTGGGCCAGATGGGTGTGCAGCACGGGAGTTCAGCCGTCAAAATTACCGAAGTTTTCGATACTACCAAAAGGGGTGACAAATGAACGAGCCTAAGGAAGTGATGTCCGAAACGCCAGCAGCTGCGGAAAAAACCACCGCTGGGTCCAACGATAAAATTGCTCAGATAATGGACATCCCGCTGAAGGTGAGCGTGGAACTGGGGCGGGCACGCATGCTGGTTCAAGATCTGCTTGATCTTCACAAGGGGTCTGTACTCGAGCTAAATAAGCTTGCTGGCGAGCCTCTGGAAGTGCTCATCAACGACAAGATTGTCGCTCGAGGTGAGGTTGTGGTGGTGAACGAGAAATTCGGGATTCGCTTAACCGATATAGTCAGCCACACCGAACGTATTCGTCAGTTGGGGGAAAACGGGTGAGAAAGCTGCTCTTTCTTTTATTTGCTCTAAACTGCTTTTCGGCGTTGGCGCAGTCGGATCTGAACGGCAAACAGTTCGCGGGTGTGCGATCGAAGTCCCTATCGGAATATCTGCAGAACGAGGAGACACCGATTGCTCCGGCCATCGTTGCAGAAAAGGAAGCGCCCGTAACCAGCCATGCAGCGGTGCGCATGGGGCTGGCATTGGGACTCGTTTTGTGTTTCGGTGCGGTCCTATACCTTGTGCTTCGCTTGGCTCGCAAACAACCGGTGCGCGATGGAAACAGGAAGTACTTAATTGAGAAAATGAGCTACTGCTCGCTTGGGCCAAAGATGGGTGTTTCCCTGATTAAGGTGGGCAGCGAATTTGTGCTTGTTGGGGTGACTTCAGAGAATATCAGTTTTCTCTCGAATCTTGGAAAACTTCAGGCCCAATATGAGGAAGAGTCTCAGTTTGAACGAGAAAACTTCAAGGAAGCGGTGGAGCAGGAGTTTCTTCGCATCAAAGGGAAAGCGGAAATTCAAGTATGACGACAGGCCTATTTAGACTCATGGAGTGGGCGAGTGTAGTTCCGGCTCGTCTTTCTCTAGCAGAACCAGGCTTTGCTCTGCCGCCACTGCAGATATCTGTGGGGGCGGCCGGTACTCCGGAGCAAACAGCGGTGGCCCTAAAGGTCCTGGCGCTTTTGACCATATTGGCGCTGGCTCCTTCTATTCTCATCATGATGACGAGCTTCATTCGAATTGTCATCGTGCTTTCGTTTGTTCGCCAGGCCATTGGGACACAGGTTTTGCCTCCAAACCAACTCATTGTGGGGTTGTCCTTATTTCTTACCGCTTTTGTGATGGCCCCGACGTGGACTAAGGTTTACCAGGAAGCGCTCAATCCTTACATGGAAAAGAAGATTACGCAGCAACAGGCTTTGGACTACACCGAACTTGCCGCGAGAAGTTTCATGTTCAATCAGACCCGCGACAAGGATCTTGGTTTGTTCGTAAAGCTAGCACATTTGGAAACACCGCAACAAAGAAAAGATGTGCCTACCTATTTGTTGATTCCATCGTTCATGATTTCGGAATTGAAAACCGCTTTCCAAATTGGATTCATGATTTATGTCCCTTTTTTAATTCTAGACATGGTGGTGGCCAGCGTACTCATGGCGATGGGAATGATGATGCTGCCGCCTGTAATCATTTCGCTGCCCTTCAAGCTCATCTTATTTGTTCTAGTTGATGGCTGGCACCTTATAGTCGGATCTTTGGTGAGGAGTTTTGGCTAATGCAGTCC
>JAGQZV010000152.1 GCA_020435295.1 Bdellovibrionales bacterium
AACCGTCGCGAGAAAGTCGTAGGACGGGTATCGGGACTCGGAACACCGCCCGACACGGTCGCTCTTAAACGCCTTGCCCCGCAGGGACTACCCCCGGGTGACTATTCCTACGAAGTGGCGGTCGACACTAGGGGGCAGGTCTTGCGTGGTACACCCGGAAAATTTGAGGTCAGCGAGGGCAGCGAGGGCGGCGCGCGTTCTTTTTATCCCTTGGATTTCCATCTGAGTGCTGTGGCCGGTTTCCAGGGCGGACGGCAAAGTTTTTCTAGCCAGTTCAGTTGGAACCCTACCTGGATGTTCGTTCCCACATTCGGTGTGCGCGCCAACCTCGGCATTTCGGCATTCAACAAGGCGTCGGGGGGGCTGTTTGTCACCGGTACATACCAGCTCCTGGTAGCTTTTCGTTTTGGTTCGAGTCCGGTTTTCGTCGAAGCGGGCGGCGGGGCTAGTTCGTGGTTCAACTTCGGTGGCACGCGCGTGTGCGCCACGGGCAACATCGGTCTCGCCGAGCTGTCCGAAGACTTCAAGCTCTTTGAGAGGATTTTCGCCGGCTATACATACCTCTTTGCGGCGCGGCCGGTCCATCTCGTCAATTTCGGCCTGGGAATTCGCATTTAGTCCGATTGCACTTTAGACCAGTGTCGGCAAGCGCGATTTGTTAGGGCGCAGTATCAAGAGCGCCGTTGGTGTGCAGGCGCACGATTCGTCCGTGGGAAACGCCGTTGACGGAGGTGAACTGGCCTGCGGCGTAAAGTTTATTGGTTCCGTCCCGCGACATCTCCAGTACATTCACATTGCTATTAAAGTTGTTGAAGTCGAAACTTGCTGTGTCTAAGCCCCCCGAGCTGGTCAGCCGGACGATTCTGTTAGCGGTAACCGTGCCCCAGGTGGTAAAGCTGCCTGCTACGAACAGAGTGCCTTTTGCCGGATTCAAGACTTCAATCGCGCGTGTTCCGACGGAGGCGGCGAGGTCAGCCCACGGTATCAGATTGCCGGACGAAGAGGTAAGAAAAAAACCATCGACGGCGTTCCCTTCATAGTCCGTACAATTTCCCCCCCAAAGAAAAGCCGACTGGGTAGCAAGGACTGCGATCGCGTCCACGCTCCCGTTGCAACCGAATATGCTGCCAGTAACCGCACTGCCGTCGGTGTAAAGCAAAGCCAAGCGGTTTGCAACGGCGCTGGCAACATTCGTGAAATCGCCAGCAATGGCAATTCGGTGCCATGCGGTTAGGATATCCATCTTACGGACAGTATTGTTCGGACCCCCCGCAATGGGGAAAGATGTATCGACTGCCCCGGCGCCACTAACTCGTGCGATTCGTTGCTTGCTCATCGCCCCGATCGTCTCAAAAGCTCCCGCAAAGTAAAGGTTACCCGACCCATCTGGGGCCGGCTCCACCGCGAAAACGGTCTGGTCTGGGGCCAGGTTTAGGGTCCCGTCGAACGTGCCGCTCGGGGTAAGCCGGGCGATGTGGCGGATCGTGTTGCCGTTGTAGGCGGAAAAAGCCCCTACGACCACTATCCCGCTCGACACTTCTTCTATGTCGTAAACGGTATTGTTGAACCCGGTAGCGGTGTCGAAACCCGTGTCCAACGACCCATCAGAGTGGAGTCTGACCAGCCGGCCTGCGTCGGTCCCGTTGTACTGGGTGAACGACCCCCCGACGTAAAGGTCACCGTTGGTCAGTGCGCGGATCACCTCCACCGTCCCGTTAAAACCTGTGCCGGCGTCGAAATAAGGGTTCTCCCCTTCCGCTGCGTTTCCACCTCCGGGGTCCACGCATCCATCTAGGGGACAAAAACCCTGACATCGCACCAATACGATCACGGCGAGCAGCGAAAGCAGAATGACTGACTTGGGCATTAGCAAATTATACCAAAGCCAAGTGGGACCACGATCGCGGATTGGGTGGTCAAATTCTACGGGATCGTGTAAATCGTCGTCGGCCCAAACGGCGACACTACCGGTGAGCTAATATACACCGGCGCGCTGCTCGGTGCACAGTACACTGGCGCGCTTTCCGTGATGGTGCGTGTGACTGTGGTCTTCGGCCAGCGCCAGCGGGCCCTGCCACGCATGTCGCGGTTGGGAGGAAACGGGATACCCATCGCTTCGCAGCCGTCCGGTCCCCAGCAGTACGTCACGCCGCGAACGCTGTAGTCATAGTACTTCACGCGATCACAGGTTTTAGGATCGATGCGGTACTTGGTCTCTTCGTCAAAGACTAGGCGGATGCCGGCTTGGTGGTTGCGCAAAGCGCCCTGGGAACTCCGGGTTTCCCATACGTGATCAATGATTACGCTCCACTGGCCATCTATGACCTCGTTTTTTTCGTCGACTGGAATGGTGACGTGACAATTGGTGAGTTCTATTTCCGAGCCGTTTTTTTTTTAGGTGTTTCTAATCAACTCGATTTGTTCCTTTAGTCGCGGCTCACTGCGGAGCAAGTGTGGGTAAATGTGTGTATCGAAGCTCGTTTTTTCACAGGTGCTGGTACGGGTAGCGGCAACGCCGGAAAGGGAAACTGTCAGCAAAACTACTAACCACTGCAACATGGCATCCTCCTCGTGTTGACGCAATGCAACATACCGGGAGAGGCGCGTCAAGAGAGGGTTTGCGGGCTATCGGTAATCGCGTTCTAGGCACCCGATGAGCACCACAAAGGCGGTCTCAGGCGGGAGCGAGTACGTAGTGAGGTAGGCCAGGTGGTCGCGAAGTTCGGGCTTGTAGGCGCTTGGGACCGAGGGCTTTTGCAGAAGCGCGGCTACCCTCGGGCGGAGCGACGCCAAGCTCTCCGCCGCAGCTTCGATGGCCGTTTCCCCAGCTGGGCGAGCCTCGGCAAATAGGGCGGCTATTGTCAAATCGTGGATGGCTTTGACTTCACGGGGCTCCATTTGGAGCCAACTGCGGGAAACTGGCTGTTCTTTCATCGCCAGTTTATAAAACGTTTTGCGGATCAGAGCGAGCGTCATGGCCACCGCTCCCGTTTCAACGCCCGTACTAAACTCGTCTAGAGTGGGAGTCGAGGTTCCAAGAAATTCCATCGCGTACTCGCTGAAGCGTTCCATCTCGGCGTCGCCGAATCCCGCGACGAGTTGCCGAAGGAGTTGTCCCGAAACCCTACCGGCGGCAGAGGGGTTGCCTGGCGAAGCGATCCTCCCAGCAAATCGTGTGCGCAACATTTGAAGAGTTCCCAAAAAGCGGAGCTTATTTTCAAGTTCATAATAGCGAGTGCGCACGTACAGGTACTGTCGATAGCGAGTGGCAACTTCTTGCTCTTTAGCGGGTGTGTCGAGTTCCCCAAAAAACCTGTTTCGCTTAGCTTGCGCAACAAATGCCTCGACGCCTTCGACAGCGGCGCAGAAGTCTTGGCATTCGCGGCTGTTAAAATCGGTGGAGTGCGCCGGGATGGCCGACACATGCAACGCAAGCAGAGCGATGGCCCCCCAGGAGAATTTGGTATGAAACTTCACGTAATAGACCTTAAGATGGGCCGTTTATAGCAAATTGAGTGCGGGAGGGGAAGCGTTTTAGAAGGCTAGTGTTTTCAATTGGTTAGCTAGGCTTCGCCACGCCGGGTCTGGCCCCCCATCGCTAGGATGTTGCCGGTCCATGGGGCTTGGCTAAGGCGGCGGATGGAACCAAAAAGGTCGCGCGCCCAATTGTGTACCGTATTTACCGTTCGGTTTGGGTGTACCGTGTAGCATGACAAATAGCGAGGAGAGTACCAGGCAAAGTTTGGGCCCGTTGCGGAGTAGATCATTTTTTCGTCAAGCGCCCTACGTCCGATGTTGTCTCTTCCCTCTAGGATGCGATCGATCCAGTTGGGGCGAACGAAATGGAGTTTAGTGTAGGGATTGCGTCGGTGGTGATCCATCACCACAACCTCACCACCGGGCCTAAGGATGCGGTGGGCTTCGGAGAAAGCTTTTTCCAGATCAAAAATATGAAGGAGTACGCCAAAGAAAACCACCACATCAAAGCTACCGTCCGCAATCTTGGAATCGTAGATATTCCCAACGATTCCCTCGTCGATTCGACCGAACTTTTTGGCTTTATCTACTGCTTTTGCGGAGAGATCAAAGCCTGTTACGTGGTGGCCCTGGGCCTTCAAGAAGGCAGCCACGAACCCCTCGCCACAGCCGACGTCCAAAATACGTTGCGGTCCTGTGGACAACAGCGGAGAGACAGAGAAGATCTCGCGGTAGTCCGAAGGTATAAAATGAGGGTAGACGTTTTCGTCCGCCCAGGCATCATAGAGCTGCTGCACATCCTCTGTGGAAGGACTTATTTTAGACATCGAGCGGTTTCCTAAACTGAACATAATAATTGGGCATTAGATATTTTTGTGGGACCACGGTACGCAGGCTGCGGCTGTACAAGCGCTGAAGTCGCTGGCGCACTGTCACCCGATCGTAGTGGCTTTCCGTGTAGAGGATCTTTTCGACTTTGAGGTGGTTCTCATATCCTAGCTCAACTAGCTCATCCACAGTCTGAAAAGTCTCCACCGGTCCGATGAGTTTGACGACGGGGCTTAACTTTCGAAAAAGACTTTCAGGGTTAGAAATCAGGCGTCGTTGAGGGTGCTCGGCGTTGGGCTCCATGATGATAAGCCGCCCGCCTTTTTTCAATACTCTGACCGCCTCTGCAAAGGCCTTAGCTTTGTCCTGTACATGGTGCAGGCTGTGTTTGAAAAATGCCATGTCGAAAACTTCGCCCTTAAAGGGCATCGCCTCTGCCGAGCCAATCACTCCAAAAAAACCGGAAGTCGCGGTGAGCAGACACGCGGCGGGCTCAAGGCCAACGCGTACTTTCGCCGGTAACCGGGTCAGCAGGGCCCCAGACCCGCAGCCTATTTCCAAAACAGTGTCTTGGTTTTTTACCTGCATCAGCGTGGCCCAACGTTGGTAGCTGGCCTCGCTTTCGTCCTGGTACACAGTGTTGGCAAAATGATCTTCCCAAAAGGCCAATTCCTTTTTCAGTTGTTCTCGGTCCTCATCCGTCAGAAAGTCCGGGAAGCGGCCGTCACGAAGTGCGAAGCCTTTGCCGCATTCTTCACAGTTAGCAAGACCTTTAGAAAAATGAACGGCACCTTTCCCGCAGTGAACACAACGCAGGTATGGGACGAGCGTGGCGAGCCCAGAATCTTGGTGGCCGGTCACAATGGACGTTTCAAGCATAGTGCTTCCCCAGGATAGATAAGGCAGGGTGGTAACTCTTAGTTGAATTATAGCCTTGAACGGCCGGTGACGCCTATAGGCGAGATAGGGAGGTGGACTAAATCCCCGCGCTCAGTTCGAAGCGCTCACGGGCTTTCTGCCCCAGCAGAAAGAGAAACTGGGAGAAAGTGACTCCGCCCAGTATCCAATAGAAGGCGAATTCTAAGTGGTCCAGGACGTGTAGGCTCTGAAAGTGGATGGCGGAAGCGAGCATTAGCGCGCAAACTGAAAATAGCGCCAGCAGCGGGAAAATCCATAGTTGGCGCTCGTAAAGGTAACGACGCTCTGCCCAGCGAAACGCGAACAGGCTTAGCAGTGCGCTACTGCCAAGAAAAACACTGCCGCAGAAAACGGCGCACGCGATAGGGCCGTAGGCCATCACCCAGGTCATCAGTCCCTGGCCGCCGCCAAGGGGGCCCAAACCAAATTGCGGGCAGACGAGAAGCGTTAGTCCTCCCGCGATCGACTGTATGGCAAGTAGCTTCACAAAAAACTGGACGGGTTTTACGGTTAGGTCGCGCACCGTCTGCAGTAGCGTGGTGGAATAAAGCCTTTCTGGCAAAGTTTTGCGGTTATCCTGAAGGAAGCTTTGAAATTCTTTTTCAATATCCTTTGGCATAACTCTATTTTTTTCCCACCAAGGCGCGCAAATTCTTTATGGCGCGGCTAACTCGTTTTCTAACCGCCGCCTCACTCAGATTGAGGTGTGCGGCTATTTCTTTAAACTCCAATTCCTGATCGTAACGGAGCTCTAAGACCTCGCGTTGGTCCGGCGTCAAATCTGCAAGAGGTAGCTCCGCGCGCTCGGGGCTCGCGGGTGCTGCGAGCGGAATCTCTTCAAGCGGAACACTTGGCTGACGGTATATCTGCTTCGTCCGTGCCGCATCGATCACCAGGTGCCTGCAGATTGTGAACAGCCAGGGAGCGAACCTAAACTTCGGATCGTACCTTGTGCGACTCCGGTGCAACTTCAAGAAGACAGATTGGTAGACCTCTTCGGCGGCTTGCGGTTCTGGGATGCGCTTGCGCAAATAGTTGTACACGTGGTTCGCGTAACGCCGGTACAAAACCTCAAAAGCTGTAGCATCCCCCGCCTGGTACGCCACCATGAGGGCCTCGTCTGTCTGCTCCTCTTCCGCCATCTTTCCGCTATCGGCCCGTTTGTTCTCTGCCATTGAATACGAAGCTTATCTTATTTCTGTGACTGGGTCACAGAGTGCCAAACCCTTCTTATACAGTAATGAAAATAAATACTTAGGTCAACGAGAGGAGACTTCTATGGGTAGACGTACGTTTTCGGCCACCGCTGCGGGTACCACGGCGGAACGGGAAGGGTGGGCCCCGCTTGCAACGGGGCCCGATACGTCTTACTCGGAAGCTTCGTCGGTCGTGGGAGCGACCGGAGCTTCTTCGACGGCGGCCTGCGGGACTTCGTCTTCCTTCAATTCAGGCAGCTTGTGGGAATCAGTAGTCACCGGCTGTTCGGCTTGCGGTGCTGCCGCTTCGTGGGCCGGTTCGGCTTTCTTGTTCGAAAACGCCGGCTGGCTCAATCCTAAAAACAACGTCAAAAACGCCCCAACCAAAAGAATTGGTTTTCGCATAACCTCTCTTCTCCTTTTTTGTGTGGGCTTGTGCCCGTTTGCAAAAGGACGGTGCGGACACAAAAATGTGACTGCGGAAGCAAAAAAAATCTACGCTACAATGCCAGCCGAGTTGCGTACGTGGCCATTGCGGTGAGTGTCCCGTTTTGCGTCATTTCGGAAGCGCGTTTGCAATCGCTTCCACTGACTTGCGAATATCATCTAGCAGCGTCGAGGAGTTGGCGTCGACTTCGGCCTTAAGGCCGGTGAGTTTCTCTTTGAAGCGGTTCCGTTGGCTTTCGATGAAATCTTTGGCTTCCATTTTGGCCAGGTGGGCCCGAACGCGGGCCAAGTCCAACTTTCCCTCCAAGTTTTCGGCTTCAGCGCGAAACTCGCTCAGGGATTCCGAAAGCAGCTTCTCAAAGGCGTCCCAATTGGCCTTTGCCTCCATCAGACCGAGGTGAAGCTGCAGCTCAGTTTCTTCTACTCCGCCTTCAAGCTTGTTAACGAAGTTGCGGATCTTATTGATAAGCGTGTTCAAAAACCTTTCTGTTTTCTGCCAGCCTTCTTCGGCCTCTTTCCTGCCCAAATGGGCCTTAAGTTTCAGTTCGTCGCGAAAGGTTTCTAGGCGTTCGACGGCTTCTTCTCCGTGCTTTTTGAGGTTTTGGGTGGTTTCGCTCATTTCTTCCTCCACAAGTCTACGCGACTTATACCACCGTTGGACCCGATTACAAAAAAACCTTCTTAGGGGCATGCGCAAAGAGCGCGGACACCGCCGGGCAACGGCCACACTTTCTCGTTGATTGGGTGGGCCTGGTGGCGGCGTAAGCGAGAACCCGTGCCGCTGTGGATCGAGCGCTCGGCCGTCCAGAGCCCTTGCTGCCCTACCGCCATCGCGTCCACAAACCAGTTTGTTTCGGCTGAAAAGTATGGCTGGGGCGTACTGTTTGGTTTTAGCAACTCGATGTGTGAGTACACCGGAAGCGTGAACGGCGAGCTGGGGACGTCACGGCTAATCAGCACGTCCGCCCCCAAAACCGCGAGTGCGAACAAAAGTCCTTTTTCCTGCCAGGAGAAGAACTCCAGAATTTTTCCGTCGGTATCTACTCTAGCGACGACTGGGCTGTAGGCGTGTGAATTCGAGGTCACGCTAAAGCCCACCCAGAGCCCGCTAGATGCCGAAAGGATCACAGGTGCTTTCCACAAGTCGCGCCCGTCTACAAGAGAAACGGATCGCAGGTAACTTAGCTCTTGAGTCCATTCTTCAAGCCAGAGGCGGCGCTGCTTTTGGAAGAGTAACCAGTAGTGGCCGTTGGTGTACACGGCTCGTTGGAGCTCGTTACCGTTTTCTACGGCCCCGTCGGCGACGAGCTCACCCGTCGGGATACTTCTGCGTTGCAACTGGGTACCATTTGTTACAAGGACAGATCCGTTTTCTACATCGGAAACAAGTCTTCCGGCGAATGGGACAGTACTGGTATCGGCATCGCGAAAGTCCCATCGAGAGCTCTGTTCGGCCCAAACATGGCACGTGTTCCGCTCAAGGGCCCAAGAATTAATATTCACTAGGTTCACTTCCAGAGCGTCGTCGTTGACACGGGCTATGTAATTTTCCCCAACCACTCGGGTCTGGGCATGGGCAGTAACGCAAAGTAGAAAAAAAAGAAGTGTTGTAAAGCGCATGCGCCGAGCGTAGGAGATCTTCTTCCCACTTACAAGGACGCTAGCGTCGAGAACGCGGGCGCGGGAACGGTGTACCAGCCTCGGTAGAGAGGACCTGCCAACAATGATCTCGCAATTCCGGGGTCTGTGA
>JAGQZV010000153.1 GCA_020435295.1 Bdellovibrionales bacterium
CTCATCGATGCCGAATTTAAGGTGGTAGGCGCGGATCCCTCTAAGAAGGATGGCAAGCAAGCGCCCGCGGAACAGTCCGCAAACGACAAGGCAGCAAGTAAAGAGCCGGAAAAGAAAAAAATAGTTGAGACGGTGAAAGATGAAAATTCTTCTGCTGCCCAAAAAAAACGCCGGGCCATAGCGCGCTTTGAGGGCCAGAAATCTGGAAGCAAAACCACCGCCGCTGAAGAGAAAGAGGACAACAGTGAAGAAAATTAGCAGTCTCCCGTTCTGGTGTTCGTTCGTGGCCTGTTTTGTCCTTGGCAGTTTGCCGCTTGAAGCAGCGCGCTTAAAAGACGTGGCTCGCTTAAAAGGCGTGCGAGACAATCAGTTGTGGGGTTATGGGCTCGTGGTTGGGCTTGCCGGGACTGGAGACAACCGACACGAGATTACTGAGGGCTCCTTGAACCTGATGCTCAAGGGACTTGGAGTGGATCTGAAATCCAAAAAGGTCGAAACCAAGAATGCAGCGGCCGTTCTAGTGAGTGCCAAACTGCGTCCATTCATGGGGAGCGGGGGGCGCATGGATGTGACCGTGTCCTCCATTGGGAGCGCGACGTCTTTGGAGGGGGGGACTTTGGTGATGGCTCCCTTGCAGGCGGCTGATGGTAAAGTGTATGCGATTGCTGAAGGAAAAATTATTACCAACATGCGTACTGGTAAAGGTACGAAGTTTTTGCGCCAGTCTTTGGTAACTGGTTATGTGCCAGAAGGTGCGTTGCTCGAAAAGGAAGTTAAGTTTGATTTCGCTAAGCAGCGAAGCCTTCGCTATCTTTTAAACAACCCGGATTTTACAACTGCCACGCGCGTTGCGCACGGGATCAATACGGAACTGGGAGCTCGTTGGGCTACGGCCAAGGACGCGGGAACCGTGGATTTGGATCTTCCGGAAGGCTATGTTGGCAACCCCGTGGAGCTTGCGGCCCGCATTGAGAACGTTGACGTTCAAACCGATCAACGTGCGACGATAGTTATTAACCAACGCACCGGTACTGTGATAATGGGAAAAGATGTTGCGATTGCTCCCTCCAGTATTTCACACAACAATTTAAGAATTGATATTGAAGCCCCCCAGACCCAAGTGCCCACGGAAAACGCGCCCAATCAACCGCCTGTGCGGGGTCTTTCCTCCGTGCAAGCGCGGGATTTGGATGGGGGGGCGCCACTAGGCAGCGTCATCGCACTAAAAGGAGGGACCAATGTCTCTGACGTGGCTGCGAGCCTTAATAGCCTGGGAGCGGCTCCGGACGATTTAATCCTAATTCTCCAAGCTCTCAAAGCAAGTGGGGCACTCACCGCAGAGGTCATTACACGATGAAGATTGAAGCGCCGGTTGTGACCCCCGCCGTGAGTGAAAAGGACAAAGCGGGTTTGCAGGCAGTCAGCCGCCAATTTGAATCTCTGCTCGTCAATCAACTCGTGAAAACGATGAGGGAGACGGTTGGGCATGACGGCGTGATCCCACAGGGGCAGGCCGAGAAGGTGTATCAATCTATGCTCGACACCGAATATGCCAAGCAAATCTCTGAAACCGGTTCCATGGGGCTTGGCGACATGCTCTATCGGCATATGTTGCAGACATTAGAGGGCCAGTGATAGAATAATACTAGGAGGGCTATGACCATGAAGGTCACCAATAATCCCCCTGCTGAAGCCACACAAGTTCTGGAAAAGACACGGACGACGCGCCCCGGCGAACGCTCGGACGCTGTTTCCCGTTCCGCGGTGTCTCCGAAGGTCCAATCCGCATCCCAGGTCGAGATCTCAGACAACGCACGGCTGCTGCAAAAGGCTGTGGAGCTAGTGCAAGGCTCCAACGCCAGTGCACGAGCTGAGAAAATCGCGGCGCTTAAAGACAGCATTCGTAACGGCACCTACTCTGTGGATAGCGAACGCCTTGCTGATCGCATTGTCGAAGAGCACCTTCTGACAAACTTTGGCAAGAACCACCTATAGCAGGGAACTCATCGCTTTCTTGTTCTATAACCCATTATGGGCACACCTATGTCCAACGCCTCCACGGAATCTTCTGCATCGGTCCAACTAATGAAGCACAGTGAGGAGCTGTGTCGTCAGCTGCAAGAGTGCTTGCGCGACGAACGACGGGCACTCATCGAGTTTCGCATGGAGGATATGCTGCAAAACAATATCCGAAAACAAAGTCTTCTGGGGGAGCTGCTCTCCACGAAGAAGCAACTTGAGGCCCAGCTTCAAGTACGCTTTGGGACAGATACTCTGCGTGCTGTTGCAGAGAGCTTGGTAAGCGCCGAGAAAGAAACGTGGCTTGAAGCAGTGGAGAGCTGGCAACGTGAGTGGGAAGCCACGCGTGAAAGGTGCAAGCTAAACCAGAAATTTATCCAGCACTCGCTCAAGAACTTAAATCTCTTTGCTGAAAACTTTCGCCGCCTTCTGGGGGTGCACAGTGTGTACTCCAAACAGGGTAAGGAAGTGGATATCCAAACTGAAGGCGCTGTACTGAAGGCGGAATACTAATGGCCATCGATAACATTTTAGAAATTGGACGAAGTGGTTTGCTGGCCCAGCAGGAGGCGATGCAAACTACCTCCAATAATATTTCCAACGTCAATACCAAGAATTACAGCCGACAACGTGCGGAGCTGAACGCCCGCGGCGCCAATACAAACTTTGGTTGGAGGGCAAGCGGAGGGGGGGTAGACGTCGGGAGAACGATTCGTATTCATGATCAGTTTATCCAGCGGCAAGTATTGGAAGAATCGAAAGCTTTTGGCAGTCTTAAGGCCCGTACCGAAAGCTTGGATCGGATTGAGGGGATTGCACACCACGGTTTGACCGATTTGAGCGAGCGGGCCAATGAGTTTTTCAGTAACTTTCGGGAACTGTCACTGAATCCCGAGCTTCCCGCACTTCGGGTAGCTGTCAAGGAATCTGCAGTCAACCTAACGGATGGCTTTAGAAAAACCGCAGATTCGTTGGAGAACTTGCGCAATGAGACAGATTTACGAATCGCAGCGACAGTCGATGAGGTCAATCTCCGTGCTCAGGAACTAGCTGAGTTGAATCGTCGAATAACTGGGGTTCCCGCGAACCAGGAACCCCCACACGAGTTGATGGACCGGCGCGATGGGGTAGTCGCCGATCTTTCAAAAATGCTTGGTGTTTCTGTTTCTTACGACGAACGCAATACGATGAACATCGTGATCCCTGGTGTGGGGATTTTGGTGCATGGGGCGGAGTTTAATGAGCTTTCTACATCGCGCACCCCAGGCAAGGATGCGGATCACAGCGGAAATATCGATCTATTTTTAAAAACATCTGGGGGCTTCCAATACGCCACGCGTGGGATTCCTGAAGGAGAACTGGGCGGGCTCCTAAAGGTGCGCGACGAAACGATCACAAGTACTCTGGAGTCATTGGACCGGGTCGCTCACTCATTTATGAAGAAAGTAAATGAGATCCACCGCGGAGCGAGTGGCCTGGATTGGGACTCGGATTTTGCGGGGGATTTCTTCGAGACGCAGGAGTCACCTGAAGGGGCTGCTTTTGCGATGAAGTTGAATGGGGCTCTGGAAAAAGATCCGTCGCTCATTATGATCGGCTATGAGAGCGATGCTCCGAGCGATAACCGTGTGGCTTTAGAAATTGCGGGTCTCCAGGACGACCGCTTCGTTTTCGAAGGCGAGGGCGTGAACAAGGCCTCAACGCTAAACGAGTCCATCAATAGCATCATTAGCGCAATTGCCAGCCAAACGCACGGAAGCCGGCAGATTTTCGCCCACCAGGGCGAAATTCTCGATCAGCTTGAGAATTACCAAAAATCTGTTTCTGGCGTGTCTTTGGAGGAAGAAGCTGTAAATATGATGCAGTATCAGGCCGCGTTCAACGCGGCTGCGAAGACCATGCATGCTGGCGATGAGATGCTTGAAACTATCCTGAACTTGGTCTAACTATGCCGCGAATATCTACCATACAACTTTACGATCGCGCCACTTCCAGCATTGGCGAGTCGCGGGATCGAGAGAGCATTACCTCGCAAAAAGCCTCCACGTTGAAGGAAATCGTGCGTCCCTCCGACGATCCGCGTGGCTGGGCCGTGGCTCAGCAAATAAAGGATGAGCTTTCGATTCAAGATACCCTGTCTCGAAACGCGGCGTTGGCACGCCACGTGTTGACCGCTACCGAAGACATTTTCAAGCAGGCAACCGATCACGTCGAACGTGTCTACGAGCTTGGCCTTGCGTCCATTTACAAGGGGCAAGACGTACGTACGGCGGCGCTTCAGGAAGTAGAGGAAGTGTATGAGAGCGTGATTCATGCTTTGAATGCTCGTTACGGCAGTCGTACTTTGCTTGGCGGATTTAAGTCAGACAAACCAGCGTTTAACGCGGACGGTGAATTTCTTGGCGACGGCGGTAGCATTGAAATTGAATTAGAACGCGGGCAACGTATTCCTATTAACATCAACGGCAAAGCCGCGATAAGCGGGAGCGGTCAATCCGGTGCCGTAAACATTACAGAGGTGTTCCAGCGACTTATTGAGGGCCTAAAAAGCGGCGACCACGAACTCATTGGTAGCACCTTTCCGGATTTTCAAAAAGCAGTATCCCAATTGACCAGTGTACGTACAGAAATCGGCGCCCGAATGAACCGCATCGATCGAGTCCTCTCCAGTTACGAAATGGAGAGTGTGGAGCGCAAAGAAGCCATTGCCGAACTTGAAGAAGCCGATCCGGTGAAGGTTTTCACCGATTTGGCCCGCGATCAAACTGCTCTCAAAGCCACGCTAGACACAGCGCACAAGATTCTCACTGAAGTCCCGCCCGATAAATTGTTTCGTTAATCTGCAAAAAGTGTTTTATCCATTCAGGAATTGTGGGAACTAGCCGATACAGTTTGTAGATGCTAGTGCTCACCCGCAAACTAGGCGAAACCATCGCTATTGACGACGATATCAAGATTGTTGTCGTTCAAATCAAAGGCAAGCAGGTGCGCTTGGGTATTGAAGCGCCGCGTGAAACCAAGATTCACCGCGAAGAAATCTACCTTTCCATCCAAGAAGAAAACAAGTCCGCCGCAGAGTCACAGACCACCACCCCAAAAAAAGTTGCTAAGATACTTCGCGCCAGCTAACATTAAATCCAAAATCCCATCTTATAGCTCGTATTTATCGGCGGAATTATCATAGGGGAATAACCATAGGGGACTTTATGATCGTGGAGACCAGTCGGTTTGGTGAATTAAACGTTAGTGAACAGGATATTATTACCATTCCCGAAGGCATGCTCGGTTTTTCAAAGATCGATAAGTACGTACTTGTCGAGCACACAGACGACTCTCTTTTTCTTTGGCTGCAAGCGGTAAAAAAGCCATCTGTCGCTTTTCCGCTACTGGAGCCACAGCTATTTGAACTTCAATATAAGGTCGAGCTGTGCGATGAAGATCGCAAGATTCTGCAACTTGAGGACCTAAAACACGCAAAAGTGTTTGCTATTATCACTATCCCGAGTGATCCAAGCAAGATGACGGCTAATCTGAAAGCGCCTATCGTCGTTAACGTGAAAAAGCGGCTGGCCCGGCAGGTAATTTTGCACGAGCAGGACTACCCCATCCGGCAGGCGATCTTTGCGGACTTGCAGCGTCATTGTGCGACCACGCAGCAGACGATTTTCCCGCAGAGCGAGGAAAACACCTATCACATCATTCCAATTTCAGAGGAGCTGGCTGTTGCGGCGGAGTTATAACTAGCCTTTGAGACGATCGTAAATGCGCAAAACGCGTTTGACGTAGTTACGCGTTTCTTTGAACGGGGGAACTCCCTTGTACCGGTCTACGTTGTGGGGGCCGGCGTTGTAGGCCGCCAGCGCAAGCTTCAGATCGCCACTATAACGGTTGATGAGCCGGCGAAGGTATTGGCAGGCCCCCTGCAGGTTATCCAGGGCGTGAAAGGGCTGGTGGATGCCGAGTTCTCCGGCCGTTGCGGGCATGACTTGCATTAGGCCCATCGCGCCTTTGTTGGAAAGAGCCCGCGTGTTGTAATTGGATTCGACCTCTATTACGGCCTGGACCAATTTCGGATCCAGAAGGGCCCGTCGTGCGGCATCTGCGACATTTTGGTTGAGTGGCCCCTCCAGCCCAAGAGCGCTAGCTGCCAAGCCAAACAGAATGAGTACGCCGTGCCGCATTGTAGGTGCTCCCTTAGGAAATCGAGCGTCATGGATGCTTACGTAAATGGCAAGCATTTTGTGACGCATCGACAATAGCGCCAGTGCACTATAGGTAGTAGGTGAGGCCGTAGGTACCTAGGAAAACAGACCCAGAGCCGAGAAGGAAGCGAAAATCAAAGCGTACGTCTGCACCTGCGAGCGGGATATAGAGCCCTAGGCCGGGGCCGAAGAGCATGCCGCCAGTTTTAAGGTTTTGGGAGGGAAAACCACGGTGTTCGGCTACCGTGCCGAGGATCATTCCGGCGCCGAAATTGGCGTGGAGGGAAAGCAGTTTGTCCGAAAAGAAGGGGAGTTTGTAGTTAAGGCGTGCAGAAGGCATCAGGTGCGTAAAGACGTCTAGCGTTAGTTGGAGCGCGATGTCGGAGTTAAGAGAGTAGCCAGCGTATACGCTCAGATTTACGGTGCTTCCTGCTGCGCCATTCGCCGCCATTCGGGCGATGCCAAAATTGGCTCCGGCGTACGTTGAAGAAGCCTGCATAGAAGACAGTTCTCGAAAAAGTTCACGAGTGAGGCCTTTTTCATCCCCGGCAAACTTGTTCTCTGCGACTTGAGCACCTGGTAGGGGCTGGTATTGTCCTTGATAGAATGCGTTCATGAGTGCATCGAACGCGGCGGGAAAGGTATTTAGAATCAGTTGCAGGGTGAGTACTGTCGTGTCTGTCGCCGCGTACGGGACGGAGGCTGTCACAAACTCCTGGGGGCGATTAGAATCGAAAAGGAATAGGGAGAGTCGCTGGGGTTCTACATAGGAGTAGAGAATTAGCTGCGAATCCAATCTCTCAAATGTCTGCTGCAGGTCTTTGGCCGTAAATCCAGGGATGGAGTAGGCGGAGTACTGAACGACGTATTGCCGCGTTCCATACAAGTATTCACCGATGTGCTGTTGTAAGGGCGTTACCACGTTTAGGCCCGTGACATCGGCAGGGGGTAGAACGGTGATGGATCGGATGTCTGCTCCGATTTCTTCTCCGCGCGCTGGGGAGGTGAAAAACGCCCCAAGTATTAGAACACTAATCAACCACTTAAAGTATTTGTTAGTATCCAACAATGCCATACCTCTTCAGAGAGTTTTCAAAAATATAGCCGGGAATCAATAGTGCAGTGAGCGCAACTACACCCAAATAACCAAGCGTGAAGGGGAGCTCGTTGGAAGTTCCATAGAGGTAAAGCTGCTGGATGAGGGTGGCCGCATGGTAGGTGGGGAGCAGTTGAATCAAAGGGTGCAGGAAACGTGGTAAGGTCTCGATCGGGTAGTAAAAGCAGCTAAGAAAGGTAAGTCCCTGAATGCCGTAGTCGAAAAGAAAGGATTTTCCTTCCCAGCATAGCGCCATGGTGGCACCGATTAGGCCCAAACCGAATGCGAAAGTGGCGAGCAAGCACAGAGTCAGAAAAGAAAGTGCAAAGGAGACGAAAGAAACCTTTGAAAACCAGGCGATCAGCGCAAACATGATGCCCCCCACCGCCACATGCACGGTTCCTGAGCCAAGAATGAACCCAAATATCATTTCTATCGTCGTTACCGGGGAGATGAGCGTGGCCGTAACTGTTTGCCACCACTTCTCCATTAGCATCTTTGTACGGAACACGTAGACCGAGGCCAGCATGATTCCGTGGCAGGTGGTACCGATGAAGACAAAGGTGTGGAAGTTATCCTTGTTCACCATTCCCAAAGAGAAGCTCTCTCTGGCGAGAAAACCGGCATAGATGAAGTACATGAGGATTGCGGTTTTTACGGGGCTAATGAGGTTGTTCGCAAGGTACTCAAAGAAAAACCTGGTATTGAGTCTCCACTCTTTGGAAGCGATAGCTAGGATGCGGTTCTGGGCGCTCATGCGTGGCCCTCCAGGGCAGGGGTGCGGTTCACCACTAGAGAGAAAACCTGCGGGATGGTTTGTACCTTAAATTTTCGTAACACGTTTTCCTTAGAGCCGCTGGCCAAAATTTTGCCGTGATCAATAATGCAAACATCTTCGGCTAGTAACTCTGCTTCTTCCATGTAGTGGGTGGTTAGAAGTACAGAGCAGTTTAAGTTCTTAACAAAATCTCTGATTTGGGTTGCGAGCTGTAAGTCGATTCCGAGTGTGGGCTCGTCCAAAATCAAAAGCTCGGGTGAGTGTACCATTGAGCGCGCGAGCGCAAGCTTCACCTTCATACCGAACGAATAACTCTCAACTAGCTGATCTAAGTTTTTTTCCAAGCGGAGCAATTCCGCCAGCTGGTAAATTCGCCGATCTAAATTTTGTACGCCATAAAGCTTTCCGAAGTATTCCAGATTTTCACGCCCGGTGAGGCGGTGGTATACGAGAGAACC
>JAGQZV010000154.1 GCA_020435295.1 Bdellovibrionales bacterium
CACTTTGTGCGGAAACACTTCTATGCCCTTCAGACCCAGAAGTGCAATGGCCTCCTCCAAGAACGCCACCCGGCGCGGGCGGGGTTCGGCCAAAATGATGTGAAGCTTGGGTAAGAAAATCTTAAGCGGGATGCCCGGAAAACCAGCGCCGGTGCCCACGTCGAGTAAAGGCCCCTCCAGGCGGACCATCTTGGGAACCAGCAGGCAGTCGACATAGTGTTTAACCGCGATGGTTTCAAAGCCAATCAAACGGGTCAGGTCCCTGTCTTGATTTCGTTTTCTCAATAAATTATGGTACCGCCACAGTTGGCCAAGCTGCTCGCGGCTAAGGCGAATGCCGCTTTGGATAAGGATTTGGTTCAGGCTTTCAACCGAGGGAGCCTGAGATTTTTTCGAATACCTACGCATATTTAGACTTATAGCTGCCTTCTGCTAGGAGGAGAATGTCGCCCCTTTCTACTCAAAATGGCGCGTGGGCGTCAAGCCAGGTCCTTTTTGAGGACAACCACGTGCTGGTCGTGTTTAAACCGGCGGGTTGGCTTACGCAGGGGGATCAGTCGGGGGCCCCCTCGCTCATGGACTGGGCTAAGACGTACCTAAAGGAAAAGTATCACAAACCTGGCAACGTTTTCTTAGGGCTTGTTCACCGCCTCGACAAGCAGGTACCTGGCATTGTGCTGTTTGCAAAAACTTCCAAAGGCGCGAGTCGCCTTTCCGAGCAGTTTCGAAGCCGACAGATTGAAAAAAAATACTTGGCCCTGGTGGAAGGCCGGATACCCAAAAGCGGAACGTTGGTTCACTATTTGGGCGATAACGCCAGCCGAGGTGTGCATGTGCAGGACACCGACGGGCCGGGTCTAAAGCGCGCCGAACTTCACTACATGGCAATTGAACGCGGCCCTCGCCAAAGCCTGATAGAGATCAAGCTCATTACCGGACGTAAGCATCAAATACGCGCGCAGCTGGCCCGCTCGGGCCATCCCATTGTAGGCGACGCTAAATATGGCGCCGCTTCAACAGAAGGGGACACCATTGCGCTTCTCGCGCACTCGCTCCGCTTTAAGAAAGCCACTCAAGATGAAGAACAAATCGTAGCGCTGCTAGAACCCGGGCATTTTTTTGGTGAGTTTCGCCAGTGAGCACTCCTTTTCGCATGTCCCTTCAGACCGCGTGGGAGCGGCGCCGATCGCTCCTAGAAGACAGCTCCACTAATGCGTACCGCCTTCTGGGAACGGGAGAAGAAAACACGCGCGGGCTTTCTGCCGATCGCTACGGAAATTTGGCGCTACTCTATCGCGCGGTAGGTAAACGCACTCTACTTGATAGCTACCTAGAGGAGGCGGCTGACTTCTTCTTAAGCCAGCCCTCAATCACGAGCGTCTACGTTAAGGACGTCCTTTCCGATCGGTCGCAGGCGCAACCTGCCCCCGCTCGCCACTTGGGTGGGGATAGCCTAAGTAGTGACTTTACTGTTTTAGAAAACGGGCTCGTGTACAAAGTATCCCCCCTGGATAGTTTCAGCACCGGGCTTTTCCTCGACCAGCGCGCCCAACGCCTCGACTTCCGAACGGGTGCCAAAGCAACTGAGGTGCTCAATACGTTTGCCTACACGTGCAGTTTTTCAGTCGCGTGCGCTGCGGGGGGAGCAAAAGTTACGAGTGTAGATATCTCCAAGCGATACCTTGATTGGGGCAAGCAAAATTTTAGCGTTAACGGACTCAACCCGGACGACCACGAATTTTTTCCGAACGACACCCTGGGATTTCTAAAAGGGGCCGCTAAGCGAGGAAGGTTCTTTGACCTTGTCATCCTCGATCCCCCCAGTTTCGCTAGAAACCGCAAGGGAACGTTTTCGGTGCGTCGAGATGCGCCGCAACTGCTTCGACTGGCAGAAGCTGTTGTGCGCCCCGGGGGGAAAATTTATTTTTCTTCAAACTTATTTGATTGGAATAACGACTCTCTTTCCCGTCTGATGCGCCTAACGCTCCCCCAAGCGAGAATTGTTAAACCCGCGCCACTGCCGATTGATTTTAGCTTTGAGGCACACCCAGTCTCGCGGATTCTTGCTGTTGTCGACAGAGGCCGCCGATGAGCGAGCGCTTCGAGCAGATAAAAGTTCTACTTGGCGGATCGCTCGAAGAGAAGTTGCGTCTGCTCAGCCCCAGTTTCCACAGCTACCGTCTCCTAAAAAAGTCTATAGACGCTCGTGGCAAGCAACCACATTGGGTCTATAGCGTTGAAGTTTTTTCAGAGAATGAGACACCACCCGATGGGCACGTGCACATCCCTCGCTATCGCGTTCCAGAGAACTATGCGCTGCCGATAATTGTGGGTTCCGGCCCAGCCGGTCTCTTTGCTGCTCTACGTTTAGTGGAACGAGGCATTCGCTGCCGACTTTTCGAACAAGGTTCAAGGGCCGAAAAACGCATGCAGGCCATTGCCAAGTATTGGCGGTACGGAGTCCTAGATCCGCTGGATAATGTTTGCTTTGGTGAGGGGGGTGCCGGACTCTACTCCGACGGTAAACTCATTACCCGCATCAAGTCGCCTCACATCCCCTATGTTCTTTCGCGTCTTGTAAAGTTCGGGGCGCCAGAGGAAATCCTTTACCTCTCAAACCCGCATGTCGGCTCGGATCGAATCCGCAAAGTGATTCCCATTATCCGAGAGTTCCTTATTGAGAATGGTTGCGAACTGCACTTCAATGCGAAGGTGAAGGGACTAGTATACGGCGAAGGGTGTGTCAGGGGCGTAGAGTTGGTCTCGGGAGAGAGTTTCGAATCTGACCAAGTAATACTCGCCACGGGGCACTCTGCCACTGACATGCTTCTCGACTTGCATCGGAACGGCGTTTGCGTCGAAGGAAAATCGTTCGCGGTAGGACTTCGGATCGAGCACCCGCAGGCGGACATCAACGCCATGCAATTTGGCCGTTACGCGGGCAATCCCGACATTGGCCCCGCAACCTACCGCCTCGCCGATCACGATCCAAGCACAGGTATCGGGGTGTACACGTTCTGCATGTGCCCCGGGGGCTATGTTATTTCTAGTGGAACTGAAGACAGTGGCATTGTCAGCAACGGGATGAGCAACTACGCGCGTAACTCCCCCTTCGCGAATGCCGCCGTAGTTGTATCCATCGATTACGAAAAGCAATTCGGTACGAACGTCCTCGCAGGGCTTGATTTCCGAGCCGCACTGGAGCAAGCCGCTTTAGCTCAAGTTGTTTCCGCGGGCGGCACCCACCAGTTTCCCGCCCAGAGGCTTACCGACTTCTTGGATGCCAAGTCGGGGCCCACGCTTCCTAGCTCCAGCCCCTCCAAAGTAATCGCTGTGCGGCTAGACAGCTTGCTTCCAAATTGGATTTACGAACGACTCGCCGCCGGCCTGAACCAGTTTGATCGCAACATGAAAGGATTTGTTTCGGCCAAGGCTCAACTACACGGAGTGGAGTCTCGCACCTCCTGCCCTCTGCGAGTGGTACGCGACAAACTAAGTTTGGAATCCACCAGCCATTCCGGCCTGTATCCCACGGGAGAAGGAGCCGGCTACGCGGGCGGAATAACGAGTGCTGCCGTTGACGGAGTCCGAGTGGCTGAGGCAGTGGCAAGCCGCTTATGCGACAAAGCGCTAGCGAGTACTGTTTCCGATTAGGCCGGGTTGTTTACCGTAGGTCTTGAATTTTTCCAAAATGAGATCCATCTCCGAATCGGAAAGTTGCTTTGGATCCCCTATAGCCAAAGCTCTCCAATACTGCGCCGCCAGAGCCTCAACTTCCACCGCGAGAGCCAGAGCTTTCTTAAGATTGTCATGGAGCGCAATCATGCCGTGGTTAGCGATCAAGCACGCTTTGCGTCCCCGAAGAGCGTCTAAAATATTATCTGCCAAGTCTTGGGTTCCAAACGTGGCGTACTTGGCGCATCGAATGTTTTTTCCGCCGGCTGCCGCCACCATGTAGTGAAAAGGAGGAATTTCCCTATGTAGGCACGCAAGCGTCGTGCAAAAAGGTGCGTGCGTGTGCACCACCGCCCCGGCATCGGATCGGGCCTTGTAGATGTCCAAGTGAAAGCGCCACTCACTGGAAGGCAGGACGTCTCCTTTGCGCTCGCCATCCATTCCCATTTCTACAATTTGTTCCGCACTGGTTTCCTCATACGGAACGCCCGAAGGAGTTATCAAGAACCCGTCCTTCCACCGTACACTGACATTTCCCGAGGTCCCCTGGTTGATGCCAAGCGCATTCATCCGCAAACAAATATCCACCACGTCCTGACACAACCTTTTGCGTTCGGTGTCCGAATCAGCCATTGAATCCTCTTTCTAGGCCACCGTTCATTGCTGCGGTAACCATCTAGTGATATGAGTAGTAACAAGCAATGCCCAACCAATCAAATACAAGTTTATCGAGTAAGATCGCCAATCAACTTCTGCGTCTGTACTGCCGGCGGAACTTTGTTCCTTCCAATTCTATTCAAACAGCCCGCCGGAATATGAATCGAATTGCCGCCGTACGCTCGGCCTTCCTGCACAAGAAATTCCCACGCGCTCAGTTTGAATCTATAACCCTCGGTGGAATCGCCGCGGAAAAAATCCACGTTGAGGGGAAATCGCAGCCGGGCTGCCTGCTATATCTGCACGGCGGGGGGTATTTCATGGGGTCCGTTGCCACCCACCGTGGCTTTGGTTTGAAGCTCGCATTCCGCAGCCAGAGACCCGTGTACATGATCGAATACCGCCTAGCCCCGGAGCACCCGTACCCCGCGGCCTTGGACGACGCCGTCGTAAGTTACGAAGCTCTCTGCAAACTTCATCCCCCCAGATCCGTCATTATTGGAGGGGACTCGGCAGGCGGTGGCTTAGCCTTAGCCCTCCTTCTTAAGCTTAAAGAAACGGGAGGGCCTTTCCCCGCGGCGACGTTCTGCCTTTCCCCGTGGACCGATCTTTCGTGCGGCGAAGAGTCTCACCGCTTCAACGCCAAGCACGATTTCATGTTCCAGCCGGAACATTTTGTGCAGTGGGCGCCGCTGTATGTTGGCAAGAACAGCCCCACCAACCCTTTTATTTCCCCGCTTTTCGGGGAACTCTCGGGGTTCCCGCCGCTTTTGTTGCAGGTCGGCGCGTGCGAAATGCTGCTCGATGACTCCCGCAGTTTTGCAAAGCGTGCCCGTGAGGCCGGAGTCCAGGTGGACTTAGAGGTCTGGGATGGAATGCAGCACGTCTGGCAGATCGCATTGCCCCACCTCCCAGAAAGCAAAAAAGCTGTGCATAAGATTATCGCCTTTGTGGAGAAACACCTGCCGGGAAACGGCCTCTGGGCCGCCTGATGGCCCCAAATTGTCACGATTCGCTGGACCTCCCGACGCCATTTAAGCCTGTATTCCGTTGGCATTCATCCTGCATTTCGGTCCCGGGTCAACGGGCACGCGACGCCCGATTTTTGAGGAGTACGACATGGTTCGCTTGCTTACGGTTACGTTTCTTATTCTGCTTTTGCAGCTAATCCCCAATACTTTGTTTGCAGAAGACGCCGCCAACAAGGCGGAAGAGGTCATGGCCCTCAAGAACCAGATGTTGCAAACCCGTGACAACCGCGTTCTTTATCTTTCTCAGTTTAAATCACGCTTTGGGAACGACATTGCGTCGGCCACGATCCACCGCGGGATGGACGTAGCTGCAGCACAACACCCTCATATCGCGTGGTTCGTCATCAACTTCAAAGATGGTTCCAGCGTTATGCTCGTTGCCAATATGGGCAACCAAACTATTGACCAAGTTGTGAGACTGACTGAGAGCGAGCAAAAGGACGTGGACGGCTACGCGCCGGTACCCGTCGGCAACGAAATCCACCCCCAAAAAAGAAAAACGACGGCCCACGCCGTAAAAGATCCAAGTCGCCTGTTAGATGTAATGGCACAGTATCGCATCAACATGATGTCGGTTAGCGCGTTGGACTCAGGGAAACTAACGGTAGGAAGCCTAGAGTACGTGCCGAACGTAAACCACCCTGGGCCCCAGATAGCTCCTGGGCAGCAAAACCAAACGCACCAGAACAATTTTAGAAGCAGAATTCAGCAACAGGGGGGACGCCCGCAGGCGCCCCAGCCCCAGCAGCCCCGAACTAATCGCAACTAGTTTCGAGCCACCTTTCGTTGGTGCTTCAAAGACGCCCGACAAGTAGTCGCAGACGCGGCTACTGTCGGGCGCCCTTGTTTTCCCTCGGCAGCACAACGCAGCACTGATTCAAACTGCCTCTAGCCCCCAATAGAAGCCGCTTTCTGGCTAGTCTCCTTTTCAATTCCTTTGCAACTTACCCGCTTCGGTTGTAGATAAAAGGTATGGCGTCACTTTGTGAATAGCGATCAACGTACGGTGTTCACAAAGGAACGCCATACCTTTTCAACCATTCTTGGAGGAATTCATGGCGAAGAAAAAAGCCGCTGGTAAGAAACTTGAGTCTCTAGTTGTCGGAAGCAAGGCGAAAGCCGTTCTGAAAAAGGCCAAATGCAACGTCGCGGGTGACGCCTTCGATGGTCTCAACAACATCGTTTATTGGTATCTTGAGCAAGCGGCCAACCGCGCAAAAGCCAACGGACGCAAGACCGTCCGCGCGCACGATTTCGTTGTCTAAGCCATTAGACATGTCTCAGCCCAAGTGCCCCAGCACTTGGGCTTTCTTTTGCCTTATTGCATCTTAAAGTTATCGGTAAGTGGGATAGACTCCAACTTTCCACCAAATCGCCCACCGTATACCCGGTGCGTAAGCCATTCCTTCTCAGAGGCCTCTTCTTCCTGGTAAATGGCCTTGCTCCAATACCTACGCTGCGGATCCCAACGGTACCCGCGCTGCCGAAGAATGTCCTTTGATTCATACGGAGAGTTTGCGGCAATGACATTCACTCTTGGCTTTACTGCATTTTCCAGCAACTCTTTTAAATACGGCACGTTGCTTTCAGGCGACGGCAACGACAGGAGATATAGCAATGCCTCCACGTCATGTAATGCCCGATGGGAGTCCGTAAAAAAACCATGGTAGATATTCAGAATCTCAAGTTTGCGCGTATTGAATCCTTTTTCATACCAATCCACTTGCGAGCAAGAGCACGCCCACAACTTTTCACGGGAAAGCGGCAACGCCCGATCTAGAAAAGCCCTATCAAACCCCGCATTGTGCGCCACAATCATCTCAGCTCGATCAAAATAGCTACTAACTTGTCTCCAATCTATCTGATGCCCTGAAACCGCATCGTTTGTAATTCCGGTGAGCCGCTCAATCTCAGGAGAAATTTCCATTCCCGGATCCTGGAGCGCCGCATAGGCTCCATCTAGAGACAGTATTTCGCCCGTATCACGATGAAACCGAAATTGCTGCAAACCAATTTCGATGATTTGATCTTCACCGGGTCGTAATCCGGTCGTTTCCACATCCAGCCCGAGACCGACGCCCACTTCGGAGCTGTGCGCTTCAAGCCAGCTGTTGTCCGCGTAGCCAGGAACGTTCATCTCTCCGCCATAGCGCCGAAGGGTGATGCTTTTACCGTCGGGCGCCATCCCAAGCCATCGAAAATTCAAACCCATCATGCCTCCTTCTTTCCGACCCATGTTACAGGATGCGCCGCCTAAGCCCAAGGGACTTTTTTACCCGCTGCACTCAATTGACCAATTCTGCGTTTTGATCCACATTTATGATGTGAAAAGGCTCGTAGTAACAGGGCTACCGTGCCCGCCTGATGCGTGGGAAAACTGGCTCGGCAAACACAAAGCTGGGAAGAAAATAGATCAGCGTATCGTGTCCCTCTTTGAAGTATTGGACAACACTAACTCTTCCGACTTACGCGAGATTTCAAAGTACGTTGAATCTCAAATCGAAGCTTTCGAGCCCCACTCGATCGTGTGTCACGGGTTTGGCGTGTCGATGACCTTACTTAGTTTGATGCGCTTGCAACGATCCGGAAGTTTTCTAAATCCATCGATTACGATTTTCAACGGCGCACTCCGGGGCGTAAGCTTGTTTCGCGCCAATCACCCGTTGCGGATTCAATGGCTTCCCTATAAACGTGCCGCAGCCGAAGTGTTGGGTCATGGCGGACAAGTAGACTTACGCCTACGGGCACACATGGGACGAATTCGCGCCATGTACCGTTACATCGTAATGTTCAATTTGGTTGAAGGCGTTGCGTCCCGCCTTCAGCTGGAACGCATGGTGGGAGTATCTTCTACACCGGCGTTAAGAATGCCAATGCAGATGATTGTTTCCCCTAACGATCCCTACATTCCGTATGATGCAATCCAGCAACTTCGTATGGACTTCCGCATCAAGACCTACCACGAGATCCCGTATGGGCACTTCCCCTACT
>JAGQZV010000155.1 GCA_020435295.1 Bdellovibrionales bacterium
GTATTTTGCTCTTTGTTACAAGCGTTCCTTATCTCGTATATAGGACAATCTCCATGCATTGGGGAGGAAAATTATGAACAAGGCACAACTAGTCGATCACCTCGCTGCTGAAACGGGCGTTTCCAAAGCGGACACCGAGCGGATTTTGAATGCTGCTATTGAGACCATCAAGAAATCGGTGCGTAAGTCTGAGGACGTCACACTAGTCGGTTTCGGAACCTTTACCCGTACCAAGCGCAAGGCTCGAAAGGGAAGAAATCCTCAGACCGGCGAAGAAATCAAGATTTCCTCTTCAGTCGTTCCGAAGTTTCGTCCTGGAAAACCATTTCGCGATCTTTTGAACTAGTCCTAACGTAGGGCTTTGTATTCGGCCGCCGTGAAAGGGCGCGGGTGGTGGGGGCTCTCTACTTTTGAGGGGGCTTCAAGCCGTCTTCCTGTACCGTATACATGCTTTGCGAAAAGGCCACTTAGATCTTTTCCGGATTGGGTTTCTACGAACGCTTGGAACTCCGGCGTGCTTATACCCTGACGTTTGTGTTCGGAGAAGAGTTCCTTAAGAATCGGTTTCAGTCCACCATTAGCGCGGAACAAGTAGTCTAGATGCCCCATGACGCGTGCGCCCGAACTGTACGCTGCCATGGGTGTCATCCGTTGGAAATCCGGAAAACCTGCCAATAACGAGCCGGAAGAAGACAGTGTGCTGTGGCTCGGGTAGTTGTTGTCGCGCCAACTTGCAATGGCTTCATCAATCCACCCTGCATTGCCGTTGATGGGCATTACGCCGCGTGCGAACCAAAAATGTGTGAACTCGTGCTCCAATGCGGAGAGCGATGTGATCGTGGCCCCGCAGTATTCCATACCCCCTCCGTTTGGGGTGATGTAGGCGACGGCACGTTCGTGTGTGAACGGACCGTAGGTTTGTTCGAGCTCACTCAGAACGTTTGTAGCAGATGACAATCCGCGTGAAGCGAGATCGGTGCTGCTAGCGTAAACGGTAACGGGTATAGGGGCTGTAAGTCCTTGGTAGGTTGCTTGTCGGACTTGAAAGTCTTGGTTAGTGAGGTGGAAATAAAATGAAGACGGTGTGAAATAGGGCGGGAAGCGCACGGTGTAATCGGTTTCGCTTTGCGAAATAATTTCACCGTTTGTGAAAAGTTGGTGTGTGGAGTTCGAGTTTTTTAAGTGCACGCGTAACGTCATCGGGAAAGAGTCAAACTCCAAATTGGATGGCGCAAACTTTTCCAGAAAACCGCGTTGATTCTCCGAACCCACATCTCCCATAAAAAAACCTACGCGGATGCCGCCATTGGCGTACGTGACTTCCTCTGATGGGAAGCGGTATTGGATTTCAAGCGTGTTCATCGAAAAAGCAAAGACGTGCTGTTTGAGGACTCGTATTTTGGTGCGGCCGTCAGGGCTATTGATTTCCTCTAGCAGGCTGGGGGCTAGGGGACTCCCGTTTAGGCTGAGGGCAGTTGGCTCGGCCACCATGTCCATCAAAGGGTAACCTGCCTCGGGGGCGTGAAACCGAATAATGGCGCGGCCGGTTCCGGTTTTGGCCAAGGCGTCGAAGACAAGATCTAAGTCCATGTCGTAAAAGTCGACCGGTACCACCGTTTCTGCCCCAAGTGCAAAAGGCGGGGGAGCGCCTTCGGGAAGTGCGGTGGCGAGTGAACACGAGAGAGCAAGTGCCCAAATGAGGGGTCCAAACCGCAGCGCTGGCTTCATGGGGGCTCCTGGGCTTAGTCTTCTATTATTGTAGGCGCTTTGGGCCGCTTGCCACATGCGACACTGTGGCATGCGGCGTGTGTAATCCCAATACCCGCAACCGCAGGCGCCACTGCGCTCTACATAGGTGACAAAAAGGGGCAGAAATTAAAGGCTCTTAGGCGCGATTTCCAAGTTGGCGGGCAAACCGTGCGTGCCGTAGACAAGTGTTAAGCGAAATTTTTGTCGGTGTAGGGCCTATTCCCACACGGTTCTGGCATTGGCGTTGCAATAAGTCTTTAACGACATTTGAAATCGTGTGCCCTGTGTGCACGCGATCGTGGAGTGGTGTGGATAGCGTGGAGTAGAAGATGAAGTCGAGTGTGAAACTTTATTTTACGGCGTTGCTTTTTAGCTTGGTTTTGATTAGCTGCGGAAATGGACGCCCTGTGATTTTGCAACCCGCAAGTGGATCGGTTATTCCGGTTTCCACCTCTTTTGGTGGGGGGTACGCTGCGCCTGTCATCACGGTAGTGATTGAAAACGACGATCCCAACGTCCAGATCAGCTTTATCCCGGCGAACATTCCTGGCTTGCAATGCATTCCGGCCGCGGCCCGCGCCTATTGCTATGCCAACAGCCAGGGCGGTAGCTTGTATCAGGAAACCACGCTGGCCATCAAAGCCACGCGCGGCGACAACTACGAATATTCAATTGTCACGTTGAAGCCTGGTACCTCTGCGGCTCGGTAAATTTATTCTGGAAGAAAAATAGCGTAGCTATCTCCGTATCGGAAAAAGCCTCCGGCCATGTCGTACCAATGTAGAAGGTATTCGGTCATTGGTAGCGTGTTGAGCGTGTTTACCCTGACGTCGGGTACTTTCCACAAAGACTTGTATTTGCAAAAATGTGCGTTGGCGATGTCCGCTCGGATACCGATCTTGGCCGTAAAGGCGTCCATATCAAAGTCGGGATACGGTGTTGCCATGACAAAGGCGTCCAGGTCTCTAGGGTTGTAGTAAACGTAGGAAGCTTTGCCTACGCTTGCCAAAGTTTTCATTACAGTCGTGGTAACGCGTGAAAGCGTGTGCTTTTCTTTGTCCTCCAGTGCATAGACCGGACCCGACTGAATGGACAGAAAACCTTTGGGGGATAGAAGTGGCCACACGTACGAGTAAAATTCGCTGGAGTAGAGTCGGGATAACGTGATACTTTTCGGATCGGGGAAATCTACAATAATTAGATCATAAGAGTGCTTTTCTGCTGTGCGTACCCATCGGAATGCATCCGCAATAATGACGTTTACCTTTGGGTTGTAAAACGAATCACGGTTGTAGTGCCGCACATGAGGCTCTGTTTTGGACAGCTGGATCATTTCGGGATCGAGCTCCACCTGATCGATATGCTCGATAGAAGGGACATCCAGCAGATTTCTCGCCACTAGCCCATCTCCGCCGCCTAGAATAAGCGCTCGTTTTGGTGGCGCATTCAGATAGTCGGCGGCGAAAACCGGGATGTTTGCCAAGCAAAAGTGGTAGGCTTGTTCGTATAGACTGTTGAATTGAATGAAGCCGTCCAAATATAGAACGCGCTCTGGCTGATCGGGGTAGTACGGGTTGTTTCCTCTTTCCTCCGTAAGAATGATTTTCTGATAGTGGGTTTGTTTTTTGAAAATGACCTTCGCCGGATTGGGCGACCGCCAGCCCGGCGCGTCTTTGGGGGCGGGTTGGGCGAGAATCGCGAAAACCGGCAAAAGAAGCCCTAAAGCTGCGGTTCCCCAAAGGGGGCGGTTCTTTTCTCGGTGACTCAGCATGAGCAACAGGGTCAGAGCAAAACAACTATAGGCTAAGACGAGAGACGTGCGGAGGTATCCGAGCGGAATAAGTAGTACGAAGGTGAAAACAAAAGTGAAAAAAATAGCTGCGGTGTAGTCCAGAAAAAAAAGCATCGGTAGGCTGAGTTTGTTCTGAGCTTCATTTAGCCGTAGAGTGAGCGGGATAATCTGGCCGGCAATGAAACCTGAGACAAAGACAATTCCTATTGGGATGAGAAAAAGGTTTCCATATACCTGTATTGAATAGCGTAGAAGAGGGATGGAAAGGGCGGTCCAGGAGCAGAGAAAGACTACGCGGTAGCTGAGGTGACGGCGCTCCGGTCGTAGCACGCGTTCTGACTGTAAGCTCCCCAGCCCGAGGCTAAGAAAATAGAAAGCGGTGTTGATGGAGAAGAAAAAAACATCTTGGCTAAAGGCACTCGACCAAAATCCGGACACCAAAATTTGCGATAGAAAGCCGCACCCAGATCCGATTACAGACAGCGAGTAGAGGAAAAACGAGTCTTTGTCAGGCCGTTTCATAGCACCTTATATATTTTGAAAAATTCCCATTCCATGTAACGGCGTAGTGCCTCTGCGAAATAGAGTCCACTAGCTGCAAGGGCAATAGTAATGAGCGTAAGGCCCAACCAGAATTTGAACCGATTCCGCAATTCCTTTCGGTAGACCACCGTGACCACCAAGCCGAGAGCTGCGTTAACAACGGCAAGCACGGCTCCTAGGCGGAAAAAGCCCAATTCGGGTAGCAAAAGCACTGGGAAAAACAAGCCTCCGACAAAACCACCGAAATAATCGTAAAAGAGGATTTTGCTAAGCCCCTGGCCACTGAGGTGCATGTCGTTTAGCAGCGGAATTTCCATTCCGATTCCCACTCCGATTCCGACCACAAAGAACAAAAGGACTAGGTGAGGGGGGACAGTGGACGCGAAGGCAGCGTACAGAGTGGGAATGGCGGCAGCAGCGAGCCAGGACAATAGGACTTCTACCCCCAGAAACTGTTCAAGAGAGGAAAACCTCTTGCGTCGAGTCGCCAACGCACCCATTCCCATGCTGGCCATCATGAGCGACAACACAAAGGAATACTGGAAAATGGATGCCCCGAGGAGGAACGTTGCGTAGCTAGCCAGGAGCAGCTCGTAGGCAATCGCCGTGAAGGCCGCAATGCCGGCCCCCAGGTACAAAACCCATACGTGGGCCTTGGTTTCCGAGGGAGGGGGTGGTTCACGATGGGTTTTGAGTTGCGCGGACTGCACTTTGTCTTAGAAAAATGCTAACATAAGTATATCACTCCTCTTCCAGCAATTTCCCAAACTCTTGGAGCGTTAAGTGGATAAGGTCAAAGAACTGATCGTTGACGCGTATGGTTGTAAAGCGGATCTGAGTAACGAGACGCTGCTCATGAACAAGTCGATCGAAGCGGTTCAGTCAATCGGTGCTACCGTCGCGGAGACAGCTTCGCACCGGTTTCAGCCCCACGGCCTTACTTTGTGCTTAATCCTAAAAGAGTCGCATCTAGTTTTGAGCACATGGCCGGAATATGAGTACGCCACGGTAAATATCTTCTTGTGTAACTCAGGCATGGATCCCAAAGACTGCTGGGAGTTCTTAAAAAAGACTCTGCGTCCCGAAAAGGACATCCTGCATTACGTGACCCACGACATCCAGAAGCTAAAAAAGGCCGCCTAAAAGAGGAAAAAAATTCCCAGTTAGGAAAAATCTTCCGGGTACGAAAACGCAAGCGCTTGATTTTACATCCGCGATTTTGGCATTTGCCTTGCACTGGGAAAGGTAGCGAAGTGTGAAAGGGGATGTAGAAGCTTCATTCCTTCTTCGTCACTTTCGTTCGTACGCTTTAATCCATTTCTACACTGGGCTCAGTCCTAAATCGAGGTAAGCATGGACAAGGGAATTTTCACGGCGTTGTCGGGTGGAATAGCAAAAGCCCACCAGCTTGAAATTATCGCCAACAACTTAGCCAACGTCGACACACCTGCTTTTAAACGAGATACTGCAACGTTTAACGAATACCTCCCCGAGCTTCGACGACCAGATACCGTCGAGGCACTTGACCGTGAGATCAAATCCCAGACAATGTTCGACGGACGCCCACCCGGGGACAAAAGCTTTGTTGAGTTGGACGGGATCTACTCAGATTTTCAACAAGGAACACTCAAGCGGACCGGCCGTACGACTGACCTCGCTCTGGAAGGAAAAGGGTTTTTCGAGGTACTTGGTCCAGAAGGAGATGTGATTTTCACCCGTCAGGGCAACCTGAAAATTTCTGAGGATGGGGTGCTTGTGACTGCCAACGGGCTGCCCGTTTTGTCGGCGAACTACGAGCGAACCCCTGAGGATCGCATTATTCGCATTCGGGACGTCCTCTCCCCCGAACAACGTACCGTCGACGTAGCCGAGCAACGCCTGCAATTTAGCTCTGATGGAGTCATCTCGCAGGGAGAAATTCAGCTAAATACACTGGCCATTCGCGAGTTTCATGAACCGCAATATTTAGAAAAGGTGGGGAATGCCTATTTTAGAAATACCGATGAGCGCAACTTGAAAGAGGGAAGCCAGGGAACTCGATTGCACCAAGGTGCGATTGAAAGTTCGAACGTGAATCCCTTGCGCGAAATGACTTTGCTCATTGAGGCCTCCAGGGCATATGAGGCCCAGCTTCAGGCAATTAAGACATTCAATGATATAGATGGCAAAACCGCCAATGAAATTGCAAGAGGTTAATGATGATTAGCGCCATGAACGCTGCTGCTTCCGGGATGGAAGCCCAGCAAACCCAAATCGAAACCATTTCAAACAACCTCGCGAACATTGAGACTGCGGGTTTTAAGAAGTCCAGGACCGAGTTTCAAGATCTGCTCTATGAAACGATGCAGGAGCCTGGGGCTAAGACATCGGTACAAACGGAAGCCCCTGTCGGGATTCAGCGCGGACTTGGCGTGAAAGTTTCCGGGACTCAGAAAAACTTCGAAATGGGTGCTCCCCAACACACTAAGCGCCCGTTTGACATGATGATTCGTGGTGAAGGTTTTTTCATGGTGCGGATGCCGGACGGGGAAGTGGGCTACAAACGCGATGGAGCGTTCTACAAGTCAGCAGCGGGTAGACTAGAAACCATTGAAGGCTACCCCCTGGAACCCGAAGTGGTGGTTCCCGTGGATACAAAGGGAGTGCAAATTAGCGAAGACGGCACCGTGTGGGCGTTCTTCTCGCACACCGATCGCGCACAAATTGGCCAAGTTCAGGTGGCCAGTTTCGTAAACAATAGCGGTTTGAAATCGGTAGGGAAGAATATTTTTGTTGAGACCCCCGGAAGCGGGGCTCCCGTTGTCACCGCCCCCGGGCAAGGCACTTCCGGCACCGTGATGCAATACTATCTGGAGCGCTCAAACGTAAGCCCTGTTGAGGAAATGACGAATATGATTACCGCTCAGCGGGCGTTCGAGATGAATTCCAAGGTCATCACAACCGTCGATTCCCTGATGCAGCATACAGTCAACCTTCGATGATAAAGCTACCACTCGCCATTTTGCTTATTCCTATTCTTTCGGTTGGAGCCGTTTCGCGCACTACAGATGTGCAGTCGCTGCGCCAGCGTCTGCATGAAACATTGCAAGAGGCTCTGTTGAGCCCCGCTCGTCTTGAGATAGACGCCCCCCCGATTCCCCCACGGGTACCCGGTAACGCCCGATTGGTACTGCAGCACGCCGGGCCTCCGCTCGGAATGGTTCGTATGGCTTGGGAGTGGTACGAAGGCTCGGAGTTAAAGCGGTTTGCGACCCATGCCGTGGTGCGTGGCTATTCCAAAGTTGCGGTCGCACGCCGACCCTTAGCACAGGGAACGGTTTTTTCGTCCGACGATTTGCAGTTTGTGGAAAAGGAAGTCAGCCGGTTTGGAATTAGCGGCTTCTATGCGTCCTGGAACGATGTGCATGGCCTAGTGGCAAGTCAGTATATTCGCCCAGGCGAAGCGTTGGGCGCAGGCAATACCACCAAGCCCTACGAAGTGTCCCGAGGGCAGTTAAGCGAAGTGATGACCCAAAAGGGGAATATCCGTATTTCAGCTCGCGTGGAAGCGCTTCAGAATGGGCGAACGGGCGATTGGATTCAGGTGAAAAACCCCGAAACGCACAAAGTGTTTCGAGCACAAGTGACCGCAGCGGGACAGCTCCGCGTAGAGTAGAGAGGTTAGGAATGCGAACTCTTCTTTTTGTTGCACTAGTATTGGTTGTTACGGCTTGTGGGAGCAAGGAGACCACGGACATTTCCTTGGAGGCGGTAGCCGAACCGAAGCCCAAGCCGACTGCAAATACGCAAACCCCTGCCCCCGTAACGTCAGAGGCGGTGGCACCAGTAGCGACATCGGACACCAAGGTGGCCGATCCCAAGGCGGCTACGGCGGACGCAGACCCAAAAGAAGCCAACAACAAGAGCACGGCCTCCGAGCCGAAGCCCAAAGAACCCGGTTCATTGTGGAGTGATGGCTCGCATTGGAACGCTATGTTTTCGCTGCGCACGTTTCGTCGAGAAGGCGATAGTTTCCTAGTGCTTCCCACAGAAGCATTCAGAAATAAATTGAGTCGACTTGTCGCTGATGCCAGGAAAGACGAGCGTGGGACAGCGCAATTTGAAGAACGGACTTTTATTCTCACGCTACGTGAAGCGGAAGAAGGGGGAACCTTCAAAGTGGGGGGATCGTATGGATTTCTGTTTGGAGGAGAACCCGTAGCGGTCGAGATGAAGGGGCGAGTTAGGGAACGAGAGATCCGGGAAGACGACTCCATTA
>JAGQZV010000156.1 GCA_020435295.1 Bdellovibrionales bacterium
GGAAGATGTGAATAGAGCCTGTGTTTCAAGTACATTCCAACCAAAAGCCACAGCCAGTTTTGGTACGTAGAAAAATCTTTGCTCCGCTTAAAAGTCTTAATCTTTGTTTTTATGTACGGGTGAACCTCTGCGGGGTGGTAAGAGGGCTTTCGCAAAAACAGATACTTTTGTTTCTTACTGGTTTGCGGATCTCCAACCAATCTGGCTTCTAGAAAATCGCCCTTTGAGAAGGCTACTTGCTCGGCTCCTTTCAGATTTTTTACCCAAAAGATCTCTCCTGTATAAAGCTCTTTGAGTTTTAGCTCGGTATCGGGAGTTTTCTGTACCGAGTACAAGCCCCTCTGATTGGCGACCTTTACGTGCTTCCACACGCCAGCCTCTTCACCGCTTAGTGTTTCTATAGTTTCGGGCAAGTTGTGTTCGAAAAAACACCAATCGTAAAAATAGTCCCACAGATCTTCAATGAGTCCTGTGTTGTCCGGCTGATTGAGGGTAATGCGCAAGCGCGTGTGAAAATCGCGCCGCATTTCGGCAAGTTTAGCTTTGTCGACACTCTCGATAATTCGTTGGACGAGATGCTCGAAGTCAGGTGCGGTGCTTTGAGTCTGATTTTTCAATGCTTCACTCATTGAAGGTATCGCTCCATGAAGTTGTCAAAGAGGTAAGACGCATCGCTTGGCCCGGGACCGGCTTCCGGGTGGAACTGAATGCTTTGCAACTTGAGCTCATCCGAAACGTAGCCCTCCGCTGTTTTGTCATTCAGGCTAAGGTGAGTCAGTTCCAAGTGCTTGTTGTTTTCAATTTCTTCGATAGGAATCGCAAACCCATGGTTCTGCGAGGTGACCAAAATGCGTCCACTGCGCAAATCCTGGACTGGGTGGTTGATGCCGTGGTGGCCAAACTTCAGTTTGTAAGTCCTCATTCCCAACGCGCGGGAGAGCAGCTGGTGGCCCATGCAGATGGCGAATATGGGGTACTTTCCGATGAGCGTCCGCAGGCTTTGCAAGACCTGCTCACTCACTTGGGACGGATCGCCTGGACCGTTGGAGAGCAAGATTGCATCAGGGTTGCGCGCGGAAACTTCCTCAGCGGTTGTGTTGTAGGGCACCACAATTACCCGGAATCCCCTTCGCTTTAAGTGGCGCAGAATGTTGGTTTTCACCCCAAAGTCGTAGACAAGGATAGTCTTGCCGGGCTTGGAGCTGGCTTCAAACTCGTATGCCGACTTGCAACTTACGGATGAGACTAGTTCAAGACCATCCATTGAAGGGATGTCCTGCAGTAGAGTCTTAGCTTTTTCAACAACAGCTTCCTTGAAGAGTCCTTCCGTTGAGAGAATGACACCGCGTTGGGCGCCTTCGGTACGCAAGCGAATCGTAATTTCCCGTGTGTCGACGTCGCTAATGCCAGGTACGCCAGCCTTTTCGAGGCATTTGTGCAAGCTTTCGTGGGCACGCCAGTTCGACGGTTCTTCACAATAGTCGCGAACCACAACACCGCTCAAAAAGAGCGATGCTGATTCTGTGTCTTCACGGTTGACACCGGTGTTGCCGATATGAGGGTAGGTCATTGTGACAATTTGATTGCTGTACGAAGGATCGGTAAAGATTTCTTGGTAGCCCGACATTCCGGTATTGAAAACGACCTCGCCCCCCCGGGAATTTTTAGCTCCAAAACCCATTCCGGTGAAAAGGTGCCCATTTTCTAAATATAGGGCAGACGGCCAACCGCTCATCGTGTTTCCTCCGAGGCGCTATAAATCACTTTGCCGCCAGTAACGGTGAAGCGAACTTTGCCTTGAACTTTATACCCGTCAAACGGGGTGTTTCGGCTTTTAGATTTGAAGGTCGTCTTGTCGATCCTGTATTCGGATTTGGGGTCAAAAATAGAAACATCACCGTCAGCTCCGGGCTTCAAGCTTCCTTTAGGGATACCCAAGATTTTTGCAGGTGCGGTGGTCATGGCTTCAACGATCCGGCTGAGCGGGACGCCTTTCTCAAGGTGTAGGCGGTAGTAAAACGGCAGGGCGATTTCCAGCCCTACCATTCCAAACGCGGCAAGATCGTACTCCACTTCCTTTTCTGTAACTGAATGGGGAGCGTGATCCGTAGCCAAGGCGTCGATTGTTCCGTCCTTGACGCCCTCAATCAGCGCGTCCACATCCACTTGTTCTCTTAGCGGCGGAGCCACTTTTGTGTTGGTATCATAGTTTCCGACCGCATCGTCCGTCAAAATGAGGTGATGCGGTGTGGCTTCTCCCGTTACTTTGATTCCCTTTGCTTTCGCTTCGCGCAGCAGACGCACGCTTCCGGCGGTGCTAACGTGAGCGATGTGCAGTCTCGCACCCGTGAGTTCGGCGAGTAAAATATCGCGCGCCACAATAACTTCTTCTGCGGCTTTGGGATTTCCTCGCAGTCCGAAACGGGTTGAATTCACGCCTTCGTTCATGACGCCCAAGCCTTTTAGGCAAGTACATTCGGCGTGAGAAATAACGACGAGATCAAACTTTCTAGAATAGTCCAGAGCTTTGCGCATGATGTAAGAATCTTGCACCGTTGCACCATCGTCCGAGATTCCCACTATTCCAGCTTCAAACATCGATCCGATTTCAGCCAGTTGTTTGCCTTCCAAACCTTTGGTGATGGCGCCAATAGCATAGACATTAACGTCACAACTGCTTGCCTTTTGATAGATGTAGCTTGTGACAAAAGGATTGTCGTTGACTGGCTTAGTATTTGCCATGCAAGCAATAGACGTGAAGCCACCTGCTGCGGCCGCTAAGGCGCCACTGGCAATGGTTTCCTTGTGCGAAAAACCTGGATCGCGCAAATGCGTGTGCATGTCTACCCACCCGGGAGTGACAATGCATCCGGCGGCGTCAACAACGCGCACACCCGGGCTTGCATCGATTCCAGACTGAATCGCGCTAACTTTCCCGTCGAGGATCAATACGTCTAGCGTGTCGTCCATTTGTTGACTTGGATCGACCACTCTTCCGTTTTTGATCAGAAGATTGCTCATACCATCGTCCCCTCGTGAAGCGCTTCGCCGCCCGTGAGCAGATGGAAAATTGCCATGCGTACGAACACGCCGTTGCCGACTTGGTTCAAAATGACCGATCGAGGGCCATCGACCACGTCGGGTGAGAGTTCTACGCCGCGGTTCACGGGGCCTGGGTGCATGATGAGTACGTCTGGCTTGCAATGTTTTAGCGTTTCAGTCGAAACGCCATAAAAGCGGGCATACTCCCCGCCACTCGGGTTTTGCGCGGGGTTCAAGCGTTCCAACTGGATACGCAGAACCATGACCACGTCTTGATCGCGGACCGCGGCTCTTAGATCTGTATAAGCCGTCACACCCAGGGCTTCAATCTGGGGAGGCAGAAGTGTCGGTGGCCCACAAACGCTCACCTTGGCGCCCATCGTCTGAAGCGCGTATATGTCCGAGCGGGCTACACGACTGTGGGCGATATCCCCTACGATAAGCACGCGCAGGCCGGCAAAATTTCCCTTAAACTCTTTCAGTGTCATGAGATCCAGGAGCGCCTGGGTCGGGTGCTCGTGAAACCCGTCACCCGCATTGATTACGGGGATGGCTAAAGCCCGGTCGATATGGTGTGGGGATCCTGCTGAGGGGTGGCGGAGTACGAGGACGTCGGGTTGCATGGCTTCGATGGTGCGCGCGGTGTCGAGCAAGGTTTCGCCTTTGCCCGTCGAGCTGGCCTCTTTGGTTAACACCACCGTGTTGCCCCCCAGATTCTTGGCGGCAAGGGCGAAGGAACTACGCGTCCTGGTACTGGGTTCAAAAAACAGCATGACCGCATTTTTGCCTGCCAGACTTTTCGGAAATGGCGCCTTGGTGTTGCGGATGGCCTTGAAATAAAAGGCGCAATCCAATATTTGCTGAATCTGGTGCTTATTTAAAAGTTCTGTCCCAAGGATTGACTTGATTCCAAGAACATTGCGAGCGGTCACATCCATAAGGTTTACAAGGCTTTGAAGGGCCCAAAAAGGTTCCAGTTGTTCTAATTGAAATGACTAGAGAAATCAAGCCTCCAGGGGCGGTTTGATTTGTATCAAAAGGTGGGGTATTTACAGCCGGTTGTGCGATTTCGGAGGCATATAAATGAGTGAAATGAGACTAAAAACTGGCCTGGCGGAGATGCTTAAGGGCGGTGTGATCATGGACGTGGTGAATGCGGAGCAGGCAAAAATTGCGGAGCAGGCTGGTGCGGTAGCGGTGATGGCGCTCGAGCGCGTGCCCGCGGATATCCGCAAACAGGGAGGGGTCGCCCGGATGTCCGATCCCCAGATGATTTTGGAGATTATGGATGCCGTTTCCATCCCGGTAATGGCCAAGGCGCGTATCGGCCATTTCGTGGAGGCTCAGATTCTCGAGGCCTTGGGGGTGGATTATGTGGATGAGAGCGAAGTGCTGACCCCCGCCGATGAGGAGCATCATATCGACAAGTTCAAGTTCAAGGTGCCTTTTGTGTGTGGTGCTCGAAACTTGGGGGAAGCTCTGCGTCGCATCGCCGAAGGCGCCGCTATGATCCGAACCAAAGGCGAGGCGGGCTCCGGTAATATTGTGGAGGCCGTGCGGCACTTGAGGGCGATGCATTCTCAAATGCGGCGATTGACGCTGCTCGGGGAGGAAGAGCTAGTCCATGAGGCCAAAGAGACGGGGGCCCCACTAGAACTCATCCGTTGGGTGGCCAAACACGGTACATTACCCGTTCCCAACTTTGCTGCTGGTGGAGTGTCCACCCCAGCCGACGCCGCGCTGGTTCGCCAGTTAGGAGCCGAAGCCGTATTTGTGGTATCGGGAATCTTCAAATCGGAAGATCCTGCACCCCGTGCGCGCGCCGTTGTGGAAGCGACGACGAATTTCCGAGATGCGGCCGTTCTTGCCAAGTGTTCGCGCGGCTTGGGGGAGCCCATGAAGGGTCTGGATATCCACCAATTAGCACCAGAAGAACGCCTTCAGGATCGCGGGTGGTAGCAAAGCCGCGCATTGGGATCCTGGCCTTGCAAGGAGCGGTTCGGCCGCACGTTGAAAAGCTTGAGAGGCTTGGCGTCGAACCGGTGGAAGTGCTGACTCCCTATTCTCTGCGCTCGGTCGAGGGGTTGATTGTTCCAGGTGGGGAAAGTACCGCCTTTTTGCACCTCATCGAAATGAACAACCTTTGGGACGCCCTTCTTGAGTTTTCTGGTGAGAAGCCGCTTTGGGGGATATGTGCGGGTGCTATTCTCATGGCCGCCGAAGTTTTGCACCCGGCTCAGCGGTCGCTCAATGTGTTTGACGTTACCGTCGAGCGAAACGCCTACGGGCGCCAGCTTCAGAGCTTTGTGAGCGCTCTGGAACCGTCTCCGGCGTGGGAAGAAGAGGAAGTTGAAGGCGTGTTTATTCGTGCTCCCCGCATAAAGAGTCTGGGCGCACGGGTGGTGCCGCTGTTATCCTATAAAAATGAAACGGTGATGGCGCGAGAGGGAAAGCACCTGATTTCCACGTTCCATCCTGAGTTGACCGAGTCTTCCGCCATTCACAGATACTTTTTGGGATTGTGCGGGACAGCATGAGTGAAGCAACATGGATGACCTATTTCCAAAATACCTTCGCCGAATCGTTCAAAGGTTGGATTTCTTAGGGATCCCGAATCTAGGAATGCTTGTCGCCGGGTTAGCGGTCTTAGCATTTCTAGCGCGCATGGGGATGAATGCCCCGCTCGAACGTTTTACCTTTGATCCGTATTTGGTCTCCCAGGGCGAGTGGTGGCGGCTATTCGCTTTTCCTACTGGGCTAACCAACCCGCTTTTTCTCTTCTTTTATGTCTTGTACGTATATTACGTAATGGGAAGCCTGGAATCGCATTGGGGCCCCGGTCCACTGACCATTTTTGTTGGATTTTCTTATCTGATGGCTATCGCGGGAGCTTTTGCGGTGGGGCAACCTGTTTCCATTTGGTACCACGTTTTGGAAAATGTCAGTCTTGCTTTTGGAACCCTATTCCCGGATGTCACCTTTTACCTATTCTTTGTAGTCCCTGTTAGGGCGAAGTGGCTCGCACTTTTTGCTGGAGCGCTCCTGCTTTTTCAATTTGTTGTGGGTGGATTTTACACAAAGATTTTTTTGCTGATAGTATTGCTTCCTTACCTAATCTTCTTTGGCCCATACCTTTTTAGTTGGATAAAAAATAGGCGTTCGCTTTCTAAACACAAGCGGCGCTTTGACCAGGACATGTGGCGATGAAATACAAGAGTAATATTCTTCAAACTCCAATTGGAAAAATTAGTGTCTACGCTAGCGAGGAGGGGGTGCGAGAAATCCGCTTCCACAACCACAAGAAGGAAGTTTTGACGAGTTTGCACCAGGAAGCTTTAGCGCAGCTCGAAGAATACTTTAGAGGGCGTCGCCAAGTTTTTGAACTTCCGCTTTCGATAAAAGGAACAGACTTCCAGGTACGTGTTTGGGACTGTTTGCGCGGGCTCGGATTCGGCGAGACGACCAATTATGGAAGTATTGCCCACTCGGTGGGAAGTCCTCGGGCGAGCCGTGCGGTCGGTAATGCTGTGGGCCGAAACCCACTGCCGATAGTGATCCCGTGTCACCGCGTCCTGCATGCAGGTGGAGGGATTGGCGGGTTTAGCGGGGGCTTGAGCAAAAAGCGCTGGCTGCTCAATCACGAAACTTTCAGATCCCCTATTTCGCGTCCGGGTGCAATTTCTCTTGTGAGCGTCGGTATTTGACGAGGATTCGGATGACGACGATAGCAAAAATAGAAAAAATTCCTATCGTCGCATAGTGCTTTAGATGTCGAATCTGTACCAGTATTTGCTCGATCTCATCGCCTAAGTAATGGCCCAGATAATATCCAATGGCGATCCATACGGGCACACTCAGCATGGCCGCCAATCCGTCCAACAGAATGAACCTCGTGTATTTCATATGCATGGCGCCTGCGGTGAAGAAGGCGACGGCTCTGAAACCCGCCACGAAACGTGCGAAAAAAACGATTTTGTCTCCGAACTTCCTAAAATACGCCTTTGTTCGTCGTATCTTTTCCGGCTTGAAGAAGGTTTGGAAGGTTTCATGATCCAGCATCGCTCGACCCAGCTTATGGCCGATAAAGTACAGCATGCTGTCGCCGACTAAGACGCCAAACATCGTGGCGACTAGGGCCAAGGCCAGCTGCATCGATCCTTCCCACGTCAGGTAGCCGGCAGCGATGAGGGGGATGTCTTCGGGGAGCGGGAAACCCAAACCGCAAGCGACCAAGACTCCAAATACGATCCAATATGCCGCCCCGCCGGAGAGTCCTGTAAGGTATTCAAAAAGCCTATCCACAATGAACCATTCTAAGCGATAATGTGCTATCTAATAATGCCATGACTGCCAAGCGCAAGAAAGCGAGTTCCGGTCCGCGTCGGTCAAAAAAAGCGCCTTCCTCGCGGAAAATTCGCAAGAAAGCAAAAACGTCTCACAAAGGACCGAAAAAGATGGTCAAGCCCAGCTCAACGCTGGGCCGGGTGACTCGTCTTCCGGCAGTCGCAAAAAGCACTGCAGTTGCGCCCAGCCAGGCGGATCCCCTTTTACAAGCTTACATGAGGGAAGTACACAAGTATCCGTTGCTTAGCAGGGAGGAGGAGGCCAAGCTCGCCGAGCTCTACAAGAAAGACGGAGACAGGGACGCCTTCCAGAAGCTAGTCACCAGCAATCTGCGCTTTGTGGTCAAGATCGCCTACCAATATATCAACTACCGCCTCAAGCTTTTGGATTTGATCCAGGAAGGGAACATGGGTTTGGTGAAAGCGGTGGAAGAATTTGATCCGTATCGTGGTGTCCGGCTCACGACGTACGCCGTTTGGTGGATCCGAAGTTATATGCAAGACGCCATTCTGCGAAACTACTCGCTCGTAAAAATGGGAACCACTCAGGCTCAGAAAAAGCTGTTTTATCGGTTGCGAAAAGAGCAGGCGCGGCTAGAGCGAGAAGGGATCGCGCCTCGCCAGCGTTTGAAACTCCTCGCTAACCGGCTAGACGTGCGAGAAAAAGATGTCGTAGAAATGCAGCAACGAATGGGCGGGCGGGATGTTTCCCTGGACGCCCCCACGTCCTCTGACGATGACAAAAGGCATATTCAGTTTCTTGCGGATGACGCCCAAGCGGTTGACGAGACTCTTGCAGACTCAGAGCAGCGTACGCACTTTAAGCGAATACTGGAGGAGTTCTCGGCGACCTTAGAGGGGCGTGATAAGTCGTTCTTCGATCAGCGTTTAATTGCAGAGAAACCAAAAACTTTGCAGGAG
>JAGQZV010000157.1 GCA_020435295.1 Bdellovibrionales bacterium
AAGGGGAGGGTTGTGACTTTGGTGTGCGCGTCCCCTAGTCCGGCGACGTAGACGCGTAACGTGGGTTCTAGACGCCGGTAGCTACCGAGAATCCATGACCCCAATACGGCGCTAGTCTGTTCAAAGCCATAGTTTTTCAGAATTTCGGCCTGCCCAATAAGGGGGTTGGCCGCGGGGCTTTTTTTTGAGCGGTTGTCCAGGGGATGTGGTTCGTTTAACACTTCGGCCGCCAAGTCGAGATTGGCTTGCAGGCTGGCGACCATTGTGTGAAATGCAAACGGGTAGGATGTCAGCAGGCGCTTTAGAGTTTGCTGTGCCTCTGCCTCTTTTCCCAACTCTCGTTCTGCCCGAAAGCGCCAGTATAGGGAGCGACCCGAGAATGCATCCCGTGAAGGAGAGAGTGAAAACCATTTGAGTGCCTCATCATAGCGCTTCACCCACCAATACATCAGCCCTGCTCGCGTATAAAAGTGTTCGCGATCCTCGGACCTTCTCGACGTGCAGGCCCCACCTTTTACATATAGGCGAGCGATGAGTTCCCAGTAGTTCTCGTCTGGAAGGTAATTCTCCAGTGTCGCTGCTGCGGCGACGGCAAGTCGATTGGGACAGCGGTATTTTAACGAGGCTTCGGCTAGGCGCTGTACCCGCTCTTTTTCGAGTCCTTCCATTCCTTCTAGGAGTTCTCCCACCGGCTTGCGGCGCAGGCGGTTAACATTAAGGGGTTGACCGTTCTTTCCAAACTGGATGCGCGCGGGCGAAGCCTTTTGCTTTTTCGGAGGCGCTACAACGCGCTCTTTGTGACTCTGATATCGGAAGAGGTGTTTCGCGCGCCGGACGCTATGACAGAAGGGGTTGTTGGTGCCTTTGCTTTTGCAGGACTGTACGAAAGCTTGAACTTGGTCAACGTCAAGCGCACCTTGAACATAGGCGTCAAACTGCTTAGCCTGTTGGTACAATACGGAGCCGTCATCGTAGTTTTTCTTTCCCGCAGAAGCACAGCTGGCTAAGGCGAAAAGACCTAATATGGCAATGGGCGACAGTTTCATCGTGTCTTTTCTTATCGTCGATACCAAGAGATCTCCCGCATGGAGAATTGCGGACAATTTCTGGGCGCTATGCCTGGCAATTGTGTGGCCAAGAGCACAATGCGTGCACAAAGGACCCACAATGGTTTACTCACGATCCACCAACAGCCCGTCTGTGGAGGGTGTTTGGGTGACTTCCCAGCGGTTGCCGTCCGGATCCACCAATAAGAAACTTCGTTCTCCCCAAGGGTGATCTTTGGGCGGGCCGCTTACTCGCGATCCCGGCGCGGCGAGTGTTTCCCAGCGCTTGTAACAAGCATCTACGTCTTTTACTGTTACCCCGAAACTGCTGTGGTGACGCTGGCCTTCTAAGGAGAAAAACTCGGCCGCTTTGCCAACAGGTTGAAAAAAGGCCACACGGAAACGGCTTGGCAAAATAAATTCGCAAAACTGTTCGTTGCTGTAATGCGGGGAAATGGCGAAAACAGCTTCAAAAAAATTTCGCGATGCAGGGACATTGGCGGAGGCGATCACCACATGAGAACCGGCTAGGATCATAAGAGGAGTCTATGCGCTTGTGGGATTCAAGGCAACGACGAGGACAAAATTGAGTTTCTCCTCCGGAGCCTTTTGTTTTGGGAGCGGTGCAAAAATAAAGCGCTCGTGTGGGCCAGAGATGTCGAGTGCGAGCAAAGACGGCTTCGGGCCAAAGACGGCTAGCGCGTCTTCAAGTACTGGTCGCAAGCGGTACGGGGTATCGAGCAACACGAGTACGGGATGCTTTTGGAGTTTCAGCAGCGCCTTGCGGCGAGCTGCGGTATCGCGCGGTAGAAAACCTGCATAGTAAAAGGGTTCGGTGTTGAACGGACATGCGGCGAGTGCTGCCGTGACGGAACTAGGACCCGGAATAATTCGAACTTGGGCTCCGAGTTGGTAGGCCATGCGAAGCAGAACTCGGCCAGGATCGGCCACATTGGGCATGCCCTGATCGCTCATGTACACAACCGTTTTGCCTTCTCGCAAAGTTGTATTTACCGCAGCAAGTGCTTCTTTTTCCTCGTGTTCGCTATAACACAAAAAATCTCGGTGAATCCCAGCCACCTTCAAAAAAGCGCGCGCGGCTCGTGAACCCTCGAAAATCAAGAGGTCGCCACCTCGTAAAGCCTGTAGGCTACGGGCAGGCATATCTAGGCGATTTCCGAGATCCGTTCCCGCTAAGATGAGTTTTCCGCTGTTCAAGAGAATACCCGTTGAGGCAGCCAGGTGGCTAGCTCCGGAACAAACCAAAGGATAAGCAAAACAAGGAGCTGAATAATAATAAAGGGGACAACACCTCGGTAAATGTCTTGAGTGCTGACAGAGTCAGGTGCCACCCCTCGCAAGTAGAACAGCGAAAAACCGAAGGGGGGCGTCAGGAAAGACGTTTGCAACGTGACAGCGATTAAAATTCCCAACCAAAGCGGATCCATTCCCATTTGAAGTAAGGAAGGGCCGACAAGCGGAACCATTACAAAAGTGATCTCAAAGAAATCGAGAAAAAAGCCGAGCAAGAACATTGTCCCTAGAACTGCGAGCAAAGAGCCCACCATGCCGCCGCCAAGATTTAGAAGAAAATTCTGTACCACGTGATCGCCGCCAAAACCACGGAAGGTGAGAGAGAACACGCTGGCGCCGATTAGTATCGCAAATACCATCGCGTTCACCGAAAGCGTGTTAGCGAGGACGTCGCGCAAGGTTGCCAGACTGAGTTGCTTTTTTACCCAAGCGAGAAAAATCGCACCTACCGATCCGACAGAGGCGGCTTCGGTTGGGGTGGCGACACCTGCCAGGATGGAACCAAGCACCCCGAGGATGAGGGCGAGCGGGGGGAGAAGTACGCGCACAAGCTTTCTCAAAAACTGCGGATCGGTGAAGGAACGTTGATCTTTTTCCGGGAGTCTGGGTACGGCTTCAGGTTGCACTATGGCGAGAATAAGGATGTACACCATGTAAAGGAGCATCAGCAATATTCCAGGTAAGATAGCGCCAACGAAAAGCTCACCTACACCGATACTCGACGGGCTGAAGTTTCCCATAGCAAGTTGCGCTTGTTGATGGGCCGAGCCCATCACATCGCCAAGAATAATTAGTACGATGCTCGGGGGGATAATTTGCCCCAGCGTTCCGGAAGCGCAGATGATTCCGGTTGCAAGTTGCGGAGAGTAGCGGTGGTTTAGCATACTAGGGAGCGAAATGAGTCCCATCGTCACCACGGTTGCCCCAACAATGCCGGTCGAAGCGGCAAGCAGCCCACCCACCAAGCACACGCTAATACCTAGGCCGCCGCGCAGGTTTCCAAAAAGCTGCGCCATTGTATTGAGTAGGTCTTCCGATATTTTAGAACGCTCCAGCATGACGCCCATAAAAACAAAGAGTGGGATGGCGAGAAGTGTTTCGTTTACCATGATGCCGTAGATCCGCTCCGGAAGGGCCTGTAGAAACACCCAATCAAAATCGCCCGTCAGCGTGCCGATGAGTGCAAAGAAAAGCCCGGAGCCGGCTAGGCTAAATGCCACCGGGTAGCCACATAACAGAATTGCTAGCGTGCCCAGGAAAATTAGCAGCGGAAAGAGTTCATGCATTCGCTCGTCTCCACCGTCGCCAATCCCGCAACCCCATGCGCAGACCCTGCATGAGCAATAGTAGCGCGAAAAGCGGGATAAGACTCTTCAACAAAAAGACGGCCTCAAGGCCACCTCCGTCTTTGGAGCCTTCAAACACGCGCCAGGAATCTAGAACGTAGGGGATCGAAGTATAAAGAATGACAGCGCATGTCGGAATGAGTAAGAGAAAAGCGCCCAACCCGTCCACCTGGTCTTTTCGCCTTTGCAGCAAACCCCGGTAAAATACGTCGACGCGCACGTGGCCATCTTTACGCAGGACGCTGGCCATGCTCAGCAAGAACACAGCTGCGTGCGTGTAGAGTACAATTTCCTGAAGCCACACCCAACCCACATTAAGGATGTAGCGCAGACACACGATTAAGAATGTCACCACAACCATCGCCAGAAGCCCCCAGCCCATCGCAGACGCGAGACGGTCGTTAACTGAGTCTACCCATGAGGGTGCATTTGGATCTTGTTTCACTAGAACACCAGTGCGCGTGCTTGCCCAATTCCGCCCTCGGCGACCTCTCCCCAGGCAATGCTTTGTTTTCGGAACTTATCAAAAGAGGCGAAGACCCTTTTCGAAAAAGCGTCTTTGGCAGCGATGCTGCTTACGATGCTGTTTGACGCTTGTCCGAGCGCCTTTAATATTGGATCAGAGAAGCGTTTTAGCTTTACGTTGTGTTTATGGATCAACGTTTGTAGTGCCTCGTTATTGCGCGCGGTAAACTCACTCAAAATACGCATGTTGGTGGCTTGGCAGGCCGCGGCCACCACGGCCTTCAAATCACTGGGCAGCGATTCGTAGGCCTGCCGATTGACGAATGCCTCTAAGGTTGCGCCCGGTTCCTGCCAACCGGGCCAATAGTAATTGGTGGCGGCTTTGTGAAGCCCAAACGCGAGGTCATTGTAGGGTCCGATCCATTCCGTTGCGTCGATAGCACCGGACTGCAGAGATTGAAAAATCTCTCCCCCAGGAAGTGTCACGACCGTGGCCCCTAGCTCACGCAACACTTCTCCTCCCAGGCCGGGGATGCGCATCTTTAGGCCCTTGAAGTCGCCAACGGAACGGATTTCCTTTCGGAACCAGCCGCCCATCTGAGTTCCGGTATTGCCGGCCGGGAAAGGCTTCAGGTTAAACGATGCGTAGAGTTCGTCCCAAAGCCCGAGGCCGCCGCCGAAGTGCAGCCACGCGTTCATCTCTTGGGCGTTTAGCCCAAAGGGGACGGCGGCAAAAAATTGTGTGGCTTCGTGCTTGCCCTTCCAATAATAGGCGGCGGCGTGACCGAGTTCTGCAGTTCCGCGGCTAACGGCGTCAAAAACTCCCAATGCCGGTACTAATTCTCCGTCTCCGTAGACGCTCACTTCGATGCGTCCTCCCGAAAGACTTTGAATTTGCTCGGCGAGGAAATTGGCGCCGGTGCCAAGAGCGGGGAAATTCTTGGGCCACGTGGTGCAGAGTTTCCACTTGAGAGTCTGCCCCGTGTGAACGGCAGGTCCGCCAGCCCCTTTTTTCGTACAGCTTGCCAAAAGCCCGGATCCCAGTAGCGCACCCGCGGAAGCCTTCTTAATAAACTCGCGTCGTGTTTTCATGGTTCGCAACTATAGTTTCAATTGAGCCCGGCGACAAGTTGCTTGGGCGCGCTAGCGCAGGCGGTCCATCCAGGTGGCTAGCTTGCGCGGGTAGTCGGTTATTAGGGCGTCTACTCCGAATTGGAGCGCTTGACGCCAGGACGCTGCCCGGTTGACCGTATACGGGGTCACTACCAACCCAAGTTCCTTACACCGGCCCATGGTCTTTGGGTTAAGGAGTCGGAAGTTCGGACTGACTCGGCTAGCTCCGTGCTGCGCAGCCAGATCGGGAAAGTTTTTTTCCGAGTGAAAAAGATGGGAGCGAGTTACTTGGGGGAGTTCTGTGCGGCATTCTTGCAGTAAGGCGTGATCAAACGATTGCAGCACCACCCGTTTTTCGATGCGGTAGTGGCGGATTAGATCGCACGTCGCTCTTGCAAATTGGGCGCGGTCCGGGACAGTTTTCTGGCTGCGGGGGGGCATCTTCAGCTCGACCACCCATTCCAGTTTTGGAGCGTGGGCTTTTGCCCACGCAAAAAACTCCTCCAACGTAAGAATTGGCGTGGGGGAGAGCTTTTGAAGCTTTTGCCGGGGGAACAGTGGTTGAAAGGTGGCTCCGCAGTCGTACTGTTTGATCGTCGGAAGATCGACTTCGGCGATAACGGTGGTTTTTCGCGGCTTTTTTCCGTTAAGCAAGCAGTGTTTGCTCCCGATCTTAGGATCGTGGTAGACGACGCCAACGCGATCGGCGCTAAATTGCACATCCAACTCTATCCCGTCGGCGCCGGCGGCGACGGCCTCGGCGAAAGACGCCAGCGTGTTTTCCGGATGCGTGCCACGGCTGCCGCGGTGGCCGAGAATTTTCATGCGACGCTCTTTTGCCATACCACTCCCTTGAGTTCCACCAGTAGCATCCCGGTGAGCATTAGTGCACATCCAAAAAGTTCGCGGCTGGTTAATTGTTCGCCAGCCCAAATCCATCCGCCTATAGCGGCGAAGACCGCCTCTAGTGCCATGATGAGTGCTGCGGCGGTGGCGCTGGTGTGCGGCTGTGCCCACATTTGAATGAAGAATGCGATGACTGTTGCAAACACCGCGGTAAAGGCAATCACTCCCCAGGTGGCAAGAGGTTGGGCGAGCGGAGGCCATTCGGTTAATAGTGCCGGCACCCACGCAATGGCGGCAACCACAATAAACTGTACGAAAGTTAGGACGGCGGGATCTTGGCCCGGGGCGTAGCGGCTAACGGCGAGCACTTGTAAAGCAAATAGGACAGCGCAACCCATTACCCAGAGATCGCCGGGCGAAAATCTCCATTCCGCATTCATGCTGAGCGCCCCGAGACCTACTGTTGCGATTCCTACTCCCAGCCACTGGAATGGGGCGACTCGCTGTTTGAGAAGCGGAGCCGACAAAAGTGGTACGAAGATGATGTAAAGGCCCGTGATGAATCCTGCTTTTCCAGCAGAAGTGAATTGCAGACCGATCGTTTGAAACAAGAAACCGAGTCCGTTGGCCACACCCATGACGAGTCCTGCTTTCCACTCGAAAGCAGTGGGGCGACGCCAGCGCCCAAGCGATGCAAGAAAAACAGCAAACAGAAGTGTAGCAGCGGTAAATCGGTAGGCGATAAAGGTGCTAGGTCCAATGGTTTGGAGTGCGCCTTTGACCATCGTGAACGTGGAACCCCAAAATACCGAGATCCACAGAAGCAACAGGTTGGCTCGGGTACGCGACATGGCCCCAGTATGCGGCCCGTTTTTGGCAAATCAAGCTTTTTGGCGGACAACAGGTGATTTCGGTGAGCTTAGAGGGTAGAATTTTTGTCCTTAGATTGGGTAGGACCGGAGGAGATATGCAACGCAAGAAATGGTTTAAGTGGATCGGCATCGGACTCGGTTCCCTCTTGGGTTTGTTTGTTGTGGCGGCCCTTTTGATCCCAGTCTTCGTCGACGTGGACAAATACCGGCCAGAGATTGTTTCAGCTGCCGAACAACATTTAAATGGCAAGCTTGAGTTGGGGAAATTGAAGCTGTCGCTGTGGGGCCGGCTGCGGGTGAACGTGGATGGATTCAGCCTCAGCGACAGTAACGGGCATAAAGTCGTGGCGGCTAAGGACGTTTTCTTTGAAATACCCTTTGGCTCGCTGCTTTTGGGATCCCCGAGCCTTACGCTTAACCTTGCGGAGCCAGAACTGTACGTGCACCGCGAAGCTGGCGGTGAGTTGAACATAAGCCAGCTCTATAAGCCCGCGCCAGCAGCCCCGGCAGATGAAGCCACTGCGGAGCCGCAGCAAGCACCCGCCGAGCTTCCGGGTATTGTAGCGTCTGCTCGCTTGGGGTTGTCTTTGCGCAATGCCAACTTAGTGTACGAAGATAAGAAGGCGGACGTTCATACTCAGGTCAAAGACTTCAATGTCGTTGCGAAAAATCTTTCGCTGTCCGCTCCCAGTGAGCTGGAAGTGTGGGCGCAGATCGACACTGTGGTGAACAAGGATCTTTCGATTAAGGGGCCCGTTCGGTTTACGGCTTCCGCCAAACCCGAGACGGAAGCGGGAGCTTTCAAAGAGGCCCGAGTAGATTTTAAGGCTGACACCAAGGATCTTGAAATCGTGATGAAGGAAACGTTCGAAAAGCCCAAGGGCGTGGAGGCCTGGATGGCGGGGACCCTGCTGGTGGGGACAGAGCGGGCGGCGTGCAAGGACTTGGAGGTCCGTTTTCACAATGCCTCACTTAAAGGAGACGGGGAGATTCGAGGTCTAAAGACCCCACCCATGCTGATTTCGGTGAAGGTCGAAACGCCGAGCGTGGAGCTTGCGCCGTGGAAAAAGCTAATCGTTGCCCTACGTCCTTATGATGTGTCGGGAACGGTCGGCTTGAAGGCAAATGCCCAAGGGCCACTTGAGAAGCTCGATTACCAGGCGGACTTAAACGTAAAAAGCGCGAGCTTTTCGGGGGCAGGGCTTTTGGAAAAACCGGTAG
>JAGQZV010000158.1 GCA_020435295.1 Bdellovibrionales bacterium
GTCCCAAGTAGGGAGCATGTTTTGTTTGTTGTGCCCGTGCAGATCAATTAGCCCTGGATAGATTACGTCGTAGCTGCGCGCGCCCTTGGCTTTGAGCACCACGACATCGGCGCCCTCTTTCTTAAGCGTTTTTTCGGCATCGTCCGCATCGGCCACTGCTTCGATGCGCTGGATCAATCTATCGTCGACAAGTACGTAGCCTAAGTGGGTGCTATCGGCGTCTTTTTCAAGGTATTCGCCAGGAATTTTTCCGATGAACGCGATGGGTTTGGCCAAAGCAGCAACCGAGAAAACGCTTTCGGCCACCAAAGAAAGAAAAACGCCAAAAGAAAAGACACGCCCCATACAACCCCCAAAACATGAAGTTACTTTTCCTATAGCGTGTGCTCCCCCATGCTGCAAGGTGTTGTATCTTTAAAATTAACTGTGACGAAATTAGTCTTATACATTGATGCGGTGTGCTAAATTTATTCGGGAGTCATTTTGCGGAGTTATTTTCGGACTCAAAAAAAAGAATCTTGCCGATGCGCAGCAATTCTATTTGCGGAAAAAAGGGCCTTTTACCAAAGCTTCAGACGATTCGCGGGTGAGAGGTACATTTTATCCCCCGCTTTACAGCCGTAGGCTTCGTAAAATCCAGGCTGGTGTTTTAGGGGTTCATTCACGCGCACGTCGGTTTGCGCGTGCGGATCCGTTTTTAGCCGCCTTTCTCTCTCAGAAGGGCGCATCGTCCCGCACCATGAACGCGCAAATTGTAAGAAGAAAGCCTTCTTATCTTCAGGCTTCCCTTTGTTTTCAGGAAAGGCCGCTTCGTAAGCAAATGAAAGACCTGTCACATCAGCGATATTCTCGCCTAGCGTAAGCCGACCATCATGCCCTGCAGAAGCGTACTGCTTTACGAGAACGTCTCCCAGCGCATGAAACTTCTTGATGTCCCCAGATGACATCCACTGTTTGAGATTCCCGTTTTCGTCGTACTTAGCCCCCTGATCGTCTATCGCATGTCCCAGTTCATGCCCCACTACCATACCGGCCCCACCGAAATTGGCGGCCTCCGGCGCCGCTGCATCATAGAAAGGGTATTGCAAAATACCCTGCAGCATCACAAACTTGTGATCCGCGGGACTATAGTAAGCATTGACGGTAAGTGGCCCCATGGACCAACGTTCTCGATTCCGAGGCTTACTGAATTCCTCCACACTCCGTTCTACCCACTGTTCCTGACGGACCATTGAATTTGCGATGGGGGCTTTGGGATCAAAGGTCACCACTGGCAACAGATCCCATTCCTTTTCGGAGGTGGGCTTCACGAGTTGCATTTTTACGGACTCCATCTTCTTGATAGCGCCCCTTTTCCCGCGCGCGCTGAGCCACTGGTTCTTCTTTAAGCGCTCCACCATCGCGACTCGAACCCGATCCACCAGGGCTGCGAACTTTGCGGTAGGAAAATCCGAATACAACTCATCGATAAGTTCCCGATCTAGTTCTTTTGCGAAATCTCCCATGACGGAAAAACTACAGCGCTCCGCACGCACAGGCCTAACCTCCGGCCCTCCGAGATGCTTGTGACTGAAATCAAAACGTGCCTGAAAATAGTCGGGGTACGCATCATCCATGTAAGAAGAAAGGTCCCGGAATAGGTAGACATCCTTCAGTATGTCCACCGGGGTAGCCTTCAGCAGCTTATCGACTTCAGAAAAATTCTTCGCAAAGAGTTGTCGGACCTGTGTCTTTTGAGGGATTTTTGCCAAAGCCGGCGCCAAGTAAAGCGACGGGTAATCTTTTAGGAGATCCTCCCGAGTGACAAGTAAGCGCTTAGAAAAAAGCTCACGTAACTCGGCGGGAAGTGGGTAGGTTGCGGCTACATTCTTCTCAAACTCCACTACCGCTTTGGCCCGCACACTCGGCTTGTCCAAGCCGATGGTAGTAAAAAACTTCTCAACGAGTTGTGTAAAATCAGCGACCACCTCTGGCTTCTCATAATAGCTCCGCTCCGGAAGCGTCATCAAAGGGCCGCTATCAAAGTAGACATCATAGATTTCGGAGTTATCGAGGTTCGACAATCGCCCAAAGGACAAGAATGCGTAATGAGGTCCTACTATGCGGGAATTGACAAACTTAACGAAGGAACTGGCGTCTTTATAGGGCGCAATTTCTTTCAGTGTCGTCTGAACGAGTCTTATCTCTTCGGCCTTCCGGGCAGGGGCGTCCATACACGCCACGTAGTAATTGCGCAGCGCCTTAGCCCCCGGAGTTAACTGCGTCCGCGCGCCTAATTTAGCGAGATAACTCTTCTTGTGTTCTAAGATGCGCTCAAACGAGTCATTGACGGCAAAAATGTGCCTACTGCGATCATCGCGAAGTTGAAAACATGCCAGCGCCTCAGAGCAGGCATACTCGTAGAAATTGTCGCAGGGATTTACGTTTTCGTTCACCTTGAAGTCCCGCCGCTCCGGAATTGCGGAAGTCTTGCAGGTCTGGGAAGAATCCTTGCGCGTGCACGCAATACAAACGAGGAGGAGTAAGCACAAAACACGGATGAAACGCAGCATGTCGGAAACGCCTTGGAAATAAGCTAAAGCTTAGTTGTACCCTTCGATACGCACGTTTCCAATATCATACTTTTTGAGCCTGCGATACAAAGTGGGGCGGGAAATCCGAAGCTTTTTTGCCATCGCTTCTACACTTCCGGTGTGAGACTTAAGCTGATCCTCTAGAATTTTCTTTTCCAAATGGCTAAGATAAGTTTCAAGACCATATTCATAGAGGACTTCCGTATCGACCTGCTCTCCGACGCCCTGCGATTCCGAAAGCGGTTTGGGATCTTCGAACGGGCGGTAACGATCGCTCAGGTGACTGACCTCTATGCGTTCTGCCGCACGGGACATTATCACAAGATACTCCACCGCATCCCGCAACTCGCGTACATTACCTTCCTCCCAGTGAAACTTCTTGAACAAATCTACGATTTCTCCATCATAAGGCTTATCGTAACCCGCAAAAGCGTTCACAAAGTGCTCAAAGAGCACCTTAATGTCAGACTTACGTTCACGCAGCGGGGGAATGTTCACAACCACCTGAGAAATGCGGGAGTAGAGATCCTGTCGAAACTTCCCTTCGTCGACCATTTTTTTCAAGTCGCGATTGGTAGCACAAATCACGCGTACATCCGCTCGACGTTTCTTGTCGTCTCCCAAGCGGTAGTACTCCATCGTGTCCAAGAAAGTCAGAAAATTCGCTTGCGTCTCAAGCGGCATCTCGCCGATTTCGTCTAAGAAAAGATCCCCTCCCTGTGCAAGTTCTACGAGTCCGCGTTTGTCCGCAATCGCCCCTGTAAAGGCGCCTTTCTTGTGTCCGAAAATTTGGTCTTGAAACTGTTCATTGTTCAAGCAAGCGCAATTCACCTGCTCAAAAGGACGAGCCTGGCCCTCGCGCTCACTGACCACTTTGTTAGAAAGAAGCGCGAAAGGCGTCTTACCAACGCCCGTCTCTCCGTAGAAAAGAATCCGCATGTCCTGAGCTTGCTGTACCAGTTCGATAGCCCGACGAATGCCTTCGCTTTCGCCGACGAGTTGGTTGGTTTCGACCGACTTGTCGAACACGCGCTTGAGCACTCGAAACTTTTTGGAGTCCGAAAATACTTTATTAAGCTTGAGATTTAGGGTGGCTTCGTCGAAAGGCTTCTCGAGATAGTCGTTCGCACCGAGCTTCATACACTTGACGACCGTTGGGACATCCCGAAACCCAGATTCCATAATCGCCGGTTTCTCAGGGAATCGCTTCTTAAACTCCACTAGTACCTGGGTCCCATCGTGCTGCGAATCTTTCAAGTCGATGTCGATGATGGCGCCATCTAGGTCCTCTCGTTCGAGGATGGAAAGCGCCTCCACGTAGTTGTGGGCGGGATGCAGTTCGTAACTACCCTTTAGGGCCAGTTCCATCACCTTGAGAAATACTGGATCGTCATCAAGAATTAGTAGATTTAGCTTCATGGATACCCCGTAGAGAGTGGGCTCAAAATTAACGCGAGGCAATATACTAAAAGCCAGATTTTTAAGCAAGGGCAAGCAACCCGCCGCGTAAGAAAATTCTTACTTAACTTCTAGATTTCTTTGAGCTTTTTGAAACATCCCGTCGTGACAAACGCTTTTTTTCGCCCCATCGTAATAGCTTCTTTAAGAGCTTTTCCACTTTTTAGGAGGATCTATGCGTACTTTGAGCAGGATAGCTGGACTCGCGTTAATAGCCATGTATGCGACGGTCGCAACCGCGGCGACCGCTCTGCGCATGAGCCAGACCATTACGATGAGCACGTTAGCCGGGGAAGCATTTGCCGAAGACCTCAGCCAGTTTACGGGGATTTCTGGTTCAAAAGGTAACTACCAGACGATCTCCGGCCCCGCCTGGCTTAGCCTGACCTCCAAAGGTATCGTTTACGGGACTCCTACACTGGAGAACCTGGGCCTAAACAAGCTCTACGCATCGGTGGAATACGCCGGAAAAACCGACTTGTTCCTAGTGGAAATAGACGTACAAAACCCCGACGAACTGCCAACCCTCACTCTTCGAGCCAAAGTTGGTGAAGTCTTTCTCAACGATCTGAGCAAGACCACAGGTATCGTGGGTCACTTTACCTACGAGAATCTCCCCGCCTGGTTGGAAGCCACGCAAGCGGGAGTCATCGTTGGAAAGCCCACTACGTCAGACATTGGCGTTCACCAGTTCCAGGCCTTTGTGGATGGCACAGACGAATCACTTACCGTCCGCATTGAGGTGTACAACCAAACGCCAGCTCCCGAGTCAATGGTAGTCAAAGTGGGACAGTTCATTGCGATCGATTTGGCGAAGTCGATAGGTTTGGTAGGCCACTACACCGTCTACGCACCAACTTTCCTGAAATTAAGTGCCAACGCGGTTCTAAGCGGCACCCCGGCCGTTACGGATGTGGGTCTGCACCGAATCTGGGTGGACATACGCCAAGGCATAAAACTCTCGCGGTATTACTTTGATCTTGTAGTGGAAAACTAGCCTCTCCACTAGCGGCAGGTATTCGGCAGGGGCCGGGTATCTGCCGCACTTATTTCTGCCGCTTCGTCCGCATCGTTACAAATTCTTCTGCACTGGTAGGATGAATCCCAATGGTGGCATCAAAGTCGTGCTTCTTCGCTCCCGCTTTGATGGCAATGGCAAGCCCTTGAACAATCTCCGGAGCATCGGAGCCAATCATGTGGCAACCCACTACCCGATCCGTTTTTGAATCCACGATAAGTTTCATGTAGGTACGTTCCTGCGACGGGGATAACGTGAACTTCAACGCACGAAACTGGCATTCGTACACATCCACTTCGCCCAGTCGAGATCTCGCTTCCGCTTCAGTCAAGCCAACCGTCGCAAGTGGCGGTTGTGAGAAGACTGCCGCTGGAATATTGGAATACTCCATCGAGTATTTTTTTCCGTTAAATAAATTCTCGGCAAGCAAGGTTCCTTCGGTGGTAGCAACCGGAGTTAGGTTCACGCGATCGGTACAATCCCCGATAGCGTAGACGCTTTCGACACTCGTCTGGCTAAGTTCGTTGACTAGAACCTCCCCACGCGTTCCAAGTTTTACTCCTGCCGCCTCTAGGCCGAGGTTCGCAGTATTAGGCGCTCTTCCAGTCGCGCACAGCACGAGATCTGCTTTTAGCCCGGTGCCGTCAGAAAGCGTTACGGCCCGCAAGGTACCCGCTGCACCAATGTTTTCGATGGTCACCCCCGCATGAAAGCGAATACCCTTTTTTTGTAGCTCGCTTTGAAGATGACCGCGCACGTCTTCATCAAAACCGCGCAAGATCTTGTCTGCGCGAATAACAATGTCCACCTCACTACCAAAACCTTTTAGAATGCCAGCAAATTCCACCGCAATGAAGCCGCCACCCGCTACCACAACTTTCTTCGGCAGTTCCTCAAGCTCAAACATTTCATTTGAGGTAACACTTAGTTCCATTCCGGGAATATTTGCCTTCGTCGGTCGGCCACCAACAGCGACAACGATGTACTTGGACGTAAAGTGCTTCCCGTCTACTTCGACAGAGTGGGCTCCGGTGAGCACGCCCCGTCCCGAAAAACGATCGACGCTGTTCTTTGAAAGCATTCCCTCGTAAAGCCCGCTCAGGCGGGCAATTTCCTTGTCGCGCGCCGCCTTCAAAGTATTCCAATCAAAGGTCGGAGTTTCGGTGGACCAACCGTAGGAGCGCATCAATTCCACTTCGTCCGAAAAATGGGAGCCAAGCACCATAAATTTTTTGGGGATGCAGCCGCGAATGACACAAGTACCACCAAAGCGATCCGATTCGCAGATAGCAACTTTTGCGCCGAGCCCACCCGACCAGCGCGCAACACGGACCCCACCGGAACCGCCACCGAGAACAAAAAGGTCGTAGTCAAATTGGCTCATGCTTTCTCCCTTCGCGGGTATACCGCACCAGGAATCAGGCGACAATGCCTTTGGCCGTGTGATAGCGTCTGCAATATGAATGACACACGCAACCCCTGGAAAACGCTCTCTACCAAAACTCACTATGAAAATCCGTGGATCCGGATCGACGAACATCAAGTCATCAACGTCGCTGATAAACCGGGCATTTACGGAACGGTGCATTTCAAAAACCTGGCTCTTGGAATCGTACCCGTAGACGACGAAGGGAACACCTACCTGGTGGGTCAGTTCAGATACCCGCTAGGACAGTACTCGTGGGAAATTCCAGAAGGGGGAGGCGCTTTAGAAATCGAACCACTTGTCAGCGCACAGCGGGAACTAAAAGAGGAAACCGGAATCACGGCAATGGAATGGAACTTGATCCAAGAGCTGCACCTTTCTAACTCGGCAACCGATGAGCGCGCTCTTATTTACCTCGCCACCAAGTTACACTTTGGCGATTCCGCACCCGAGGAGGACGAAGCTCTCACGGTAAAAAAACTTCCTCTTAAGAAAGCTCACGAGATGGTGCTGAACGGCGAAATTACCGATGCCATTTCTGTTGTAGGCTTACTGCGTGCGAACGTTCTATTGCGCTAGCTCTTTTTGAAAACAACCCATATACCCAACACGCAGGCTGCTGGTAAAAACAAAGCTGAAGCCTTCGTGGACGCGGCGGCGGAACACGGACGACCAGAACGGCCAAGAAAAAACCTTGGGTATACTTCCTTGAAACTCCACAAATTTTAGTCCGCATTGTTGGGCCAAGGCAATCACCTCGTCGGGCTTCAAAAACAGATGGTACACGTGCACATTGGGTGGCGATTCGGGAAACCATCGTAGCGCCTCAATGGCTAACATTCTCGACGCCCAATTGCGGTTAAAAGTCGAGAACATCAAGCGGCCTCCTGGAACCAAAACTCGGGACGCCTCCGCGAGGACTCGCCCCGGATCCGCCACGTGCTCGAGAAAGTCCATGAGCAGAACCGCATCAAACGAATGCGAATCAAATGGCAGCTGGAACGCGTCACCATGAACAAATCTCGCCCCTTTTACCCCTTGGTCACGGGCAACCTTGAGCGAATTTTCTGATATGTCCACGCCGGTAACTTTGTACCCATCTCGGGCAAGTGGGTTGGTAACAAGGCCTCCACCGCAGGCTACATCGAGCACTCTTTGCTGTGGTAGCAGGTGCCGGCGAACAAAATCCAGTTTGATTCCCGATTCCGCGCGCAGCAAACCAATGGCGTGGCGATCCCCGTGGTACCACTGCTCCCCAAGTTCGTCGTAAAAGGCATTGTTAACTTGTTCGCTCATGCTCCCTCCCTAAAATGGGAACAAGCACCCACGCCACCCATTGGTAAATCGAAACGGCATAGACCGCAAAGGGGATCATCGCGCGAAGCACCGCCGCTTCCCCAAGCCACCACAGGCCACCGGTCAAGAACAGCAACACCGGGTGATTCAAGAAAAGCAACGCATGCAGCCAGTTTTCAGTAGCTGGGCAACTTACCGTGTGCACCCACTCATCCTTGGTAATAAGCACTGCCGAAAAAACAGATCCACCTACATAAAGGTACAGCCAAAAAAGCGTTGCAGGCGCAAACGCACAGATACAAAGCACACTCCCAAAAACAAGAGAGTCTGCAATGTGTCCGTAACTTTCAAATTTTCCCAGG
>JAGQZV010000015.1 GCA_020435295.1 Bdellovibrionales bacterium
CCCCCACTATCTGTCAAAATAAATTTCGCAGATTTTACGACTTTCTGAAAGGCGAGATAATCCAATGGGGGCGTAAGAATGACATTCTCATTTTCTTCCAAAACCCTTAGTAACTCGAATTTCTGAAGATTGTTTTGTGTTCGTGGGTGTACCGGAAAGCAGATGGCGTAGTATCTCGACGTTAAGGTGAGAATCTCGCAGAGTTTCTCTAGTCCCGGCTGTGTATCCACCAGCGCAGGTCGGTGGGCCGTTACCACCCCGTACTCCGTTGGAAGTTGAATGCCGTTTGTCGTAGTGCTTCGATCTATCACGTCACCCAATTCGACGAGCGTATCAATCATTGTATTTCCCACGAAATAGATGCTGCTGGGGGTCTTGCCCATGCGCAGCAAATTTTTTTCGCCGGATGGTTCAGTGACGAAACAATAATCAGACAACTCATCGACGAGTATTCTATTGATTTCCTCGGGCATTGTGCGGTCGTGGCTTCGCAGGCCGGACTCTAAGTGCGCGAGCTTGATCCCCAACTTGTTCGCGCTTACGGCAGCGGCCAGGGCCGAGTTGACGTCTCCCACCGCAACGAGCAGCTTGGGCCGTATCGTTTCGAAGTGTTTACTCAGTGCCAGTATCATCGAGCCGATCTGCGAAGCAGCCGATCCGCCGTCTACATTTAGGGTGGTGTCAGGACGAATTTCAAACTGCTTCAAGAACACCTGGGCCATTTTTTCGTCGAAGTGTTGGCCAGTATGGACAATGTGCAGGTCGAAAATACCGGATTTACTAGCCACCTTTCGCAGCCGGGCAATTTTCATGAAATTGGGGCGAGCCCCTACGACAACGCCAATAAGCGGTTTTTTTCCCTTAGGGTCCATTTGAGAGTGCGTTCGTTTTTACGGAGTACTGGTAAAAATCTATTTTCTCATGGCTTAGCGAAGTAGGCAAAATCCTTCGTTTTGCCACGGAGTTATCCTGTTTAGTTTTGCGGGTCCGTATGACATACTGGCTAACAGCCAAACAGATTTTCCTTTCATGTCAAAAAAGCTAAGCCGCTATCGTAAGAAACGCCAGCCCGGGAAGACTCCCGAGCCCTTTGGTGGGAATGCGAAGTTCTCAGGGTGCTTCGTCGTGCAGCGTCATGCCGCCCGGCGGTTGCACTACGATCTTCGTTTGGAATGGGGGGGCAGCTTGCACTCCTGGGCGGTTCCGAAAGGACCAAGTTTGGACCCGAACGTGAAACGTTTGGCGGTACGCGTGGAGGACCATCCCGTCGAGTACGCCACCTTTGAGGGGATTATTCCGTCGGGAAACTACGGTGCAGGCAGTGTGATTGTTTGGGATATTGGCAGCTGGCGGCCTCAGCAAGATCCGGTGCAAGGTGTTCGAAAAGGCAAATTGGTATTTGAATTGTTCGGTTACAAGTTACACGGCCGCTGGGCGCTTGTGCGTCTTCGCAAGAGTGAGACGGATTGGCTGCTCATTAAAGAAAAAGATTCTTATGTCGACAAAAAAACGATTTTTTCGGAGAAATCTGTTTTTTCCGGCCTGGAGAACCGAGATGTTGGTAGCAAGTCCAAAAAGCACAAAAACCAGAGTGTAGTAAGAAACCAACCTGTGGGTGGTGGCAGATGGGTTGCCCCGATGTTGGCCACGTCTCATTCTAGTCCGTTCGACAGGCCTGGCTGGATCCACGAACTAAAATACGATGGGTACCGGATCGAAGCGCTATTTCGAGACGGAAAGGCCGAGTTGTTTACCCGTAATGGAAATGCGATCACAAAGCTCTTTCCGGAAATTCAGATCGCTATTAAGTATTTTCCGTTGAAGCAATGTTTATTGGATGGAGAACTTGTAGTATTAGACAAGCAAGCCCGTCCATCTTTTTCTTTGCTCCAGGGGCGTTTCGCTTTAAAAAAAGCGCGCGAGATCAGTGATGCCTCTTATGCCCATCGGGCCACCTTATTTTGTTTTGATCTGCTCGAGTTAGACGGAAAAGATCTGCGTGGTCTAAGTCTTCTAAAGAGGCGGAAGTTGCTCAAAAGTATTTTGGCCGACTTGGGTCCCATTCGGTATTCACCGGATTTTAAAAGCGGGGTGGATCTATTTGCCAGCGCGCGGGCGCTGCGCTTGGAAGGGATTGTATCCAAGAAGGCGGATAGTCTTTACCAATCCGGTCGATCCGATCTTTGGCTGAAAGTACGGTGTGATCGCACTGCCGATTTTGTCATCGTAGGGTATACTCCACCCAAGCGCTCACGCAGCGGTTTCGGAGCGTTATTGCTTGCCGTACTTTCCGGAAAAAAATGGGTCTATGCGGGGCGAGTTGGGACCGGCTTTAGTGAGAAACAGCTCGGGGTTTTGCGAAAGCTGTTGGATCGGATTCTGAGAAAGCAGCCTGTTGTTGCTTTGGATGAAGACACTTCGGAAGAGATTCAATGGGTAAAACCACAGATCGTAGTGGAAGTGCGGTACAAGCAGTGGAAGAATCATCTACGACAAGCATCATTTCTTCGCATCCGCACAGACAAGCTTGCGAGTGAATGCAAAGCGAATGAAGAAGATAAGGCACGGGAAATCGCGGACAAGGCGCCCGCGAAGGTAGAAATCACCCATCCCGACAAGATCTTTTGGCCAAACGAGAAGTACACTAAGTTGGATCTCGTCCGATACTACGAGTCGGTGTGGCCTTGGATGGAGCGCTACCTGCAGGACCGGCCACTGATGCTCACTCGGTACCCTGACGGAATTGAGGGCAAGTCCTTCTATCAGAAAGACGCCCCCGCGTATGTGCCGGACTGGATTCGCATAGAACGTGTCTGGAGTGAACATTCCGGACGAGAGCTGAAGTTTTTCGTTTGCGACACTGTTCAAACGCTTCGCTATCTTATCAACATGGGTACGATCCCATTGCATGTATGGGCGAGTCGCGCGGGGAGTTTGGAAAAGCCAGATTGGTCCATCCTCGACTTGGATCCAAAAGGAGCGCCCTTCGGAAATGTGGTGCGCATCGCGCGGGAAATCCACTCCATCTGCGAGACACTTCGATTGCCCAACTACATCAAGACGAGCGGGGGAACGGGTTTGCACGTGCTGATTCCGCTGGATAGGCAACTTACTCACGACCAGTCAAAAACGTTTGCAGAATTGCTTGCCGGGGTTGTCGTTCGCCGCCTTTCTGACATAGCCACGGTCGTTCGTTCCCCGGCAAAGCGAGGGGGCAAAGTCTACGTGGATTTCCTGCAAAATGGCTGGGGCAAGACCCTTGCCGCCCCGCTTTGTGTCCGCCCCTACCCAGGGGCCCCGGTTTCCATGCCGCTCGATTGGAGCGAGGTGAACGGGCGGCTCAAAGTGGAGCGTTTTAACCTACGAACCGCACGCGCGCGCCTGAGGCGCGAGGGAGACTTTCTGGCGCCAGTCCTAGAAGGCGCTTCCAATTTGGCGGTGGCCTTGAAGGCACTTTCCCGCCTTATTGAGGCCGGCCCCTAGCCCCCGAGGGGCGGGGGTCTGCGCGTTGACACGGCGCATTTACCGGGTGAAACTACCGATTATGCCGTTTGGCTTAAATAAGCCCGGAACGAACGGGATCCGGCGTCCCTTCACGCTCTCCCACATGTTTGCTGTCGCGATCGGTGTTGCGGGGATCCTTCTTACGGCGCTACTCGCGAGCAATATCCGCGACATTGAACTCAAGAAAATCCGTGAGGAAACCGGCCTTCAGGAGACCATTGTTCACCTTGAGCTAAAGCGTCGGCTCGACGAGCGCGTGCGGGCGATTGATAGGTTGGTGAAGCGGTGGGAGCTGTTTGGTCAGCCTACGCGGGAACGCTGGGAAGCGGAAGCGAATCTATATATCGAGGGGCATGAAGGGTACCAAAGTATAGGCTGGGTGGATCGCTCCTATCACTTGCGCTGGCTGGTGCCTACCGCGGGTAACGAGCCTAGCTTAAACATGGACATGCGCTTTGAGCCTATTAGGAAAGCGGCGCTGGAAGAGGCGAAACGGAGTCGCGAGAAGACGGTGACCGCGCCCATCCAACTGGTGGAAGGTGGTCTGGGTTTTCGAGTGGTGATCCCCGTTTACCGCAAAGAGCATTTCGAAGGCTTTGTGGTTTCTGCGTTTCGTTCGGCACAGCTTTTTAATCAGATCCTGCACGAAAATATTTCTGCGGGATTTGGGATCCGGCTTGAGGATGCCGGGGCAACCATTTTCTCGCGAGCCTCCCCTAGTGAGATTCCGCGCCAATGGGCCCGTAAGAGTACCTTTGCCATTCTGCACCGGGAGTGGCAGTTGACTGTTTGGCCAGAAAAACAGCTGCTTGCCAACTCTACGTCCTACGCCTCTGGAGTATTTTTTTCGGGGCTCATCATCTCCGTACTCTGCGGCTGGCTTGTCCACTTCGCACAGGGTGCGTGGTACCGGCGACAAGCAGAGATGGAAAGTCACTTTAAGACCGAATTTGTGGCGAATATGAGCCATGAGATCCGCACCCCGCTTGCGGCTGTGATTGGCTACGCGGAGGCGCTTGCTTTGCCGGGTCACCGCCTATCGGATACGGCCCGCGGGGACTTTGCCTCCCGGATCCGCACGAACGCCAATTTTTTGGGAGGCTTAATTGACGATGTCCTAGACATCACGCGCCTGGAGTCGGGGCGCTTTAGCGTTGAGGGCTCTCTGTTTTCTTTAGAAGACCTCCTGCGCGACATTTACCAGATGTACCATGCGGCGATGAAGGATCGCAAAGTAGCACTGGAGCTTTCGATTCTTGGGAAGGTTCCGAGGTTTGTCGCGTCAGATGCAAAGCGGATACGGCAGGTAATAACAAACTTAGTTTCCAATGCCTTCAAGTTTACAGTCGAGGGAAAAATCCAAATTCGGGTGGAAGTGCACACGGGTCAAAAAGACGCGGGTAAGAATGAGCTTTGTGTTTACGTAGCGGATACAGGAACTGGAATCAGTGCCGCCGACACGGCGAGAATTTTCTTGCCGCTTGAACGTGGCGTGACCCGCAACTTGGGGAGAGTTGGAGGGGCTGGGATTGGATTGGCTCTCTCAAGAAAGCTTGCGCGTTGCTTGGGGGGAGACTTGGTATTGCTCAGAAGTGAACCGGGCAAGGGAAGCGAGTTTCTTTTTACCTGTATGGTACAGAGGTGCAGTTCTGACTGCATTGAAGGCACTGAGTTTGAAAAAAGCCTTTTAGAAAGAGCTGCGCCCGATGCCCCCGGCCTGGGTTTGCCGCTCGATCTTAGCGGACTTTCTGTCCTCTCTGTCGAGGACGATGCGGATATACAAAACCTTATTGCACACTATCTGACTCTGGCGGGTATAAGATGCGACTGTGCCAAGAATGGGATAGAAGGAGTAGAAAAGGCCTTGGGTGGGAACTTTGATTTGATATTGATGGACGTGCAGATGCCACTTCTGGATGGGATTGCATCCACGCGTAAACTGCGCGAGGCGGGTTGTCGTGTTCCCATTGTTTCTTTGACTGCTCGAGTGATGCGCGAAGAAACCCAGGCTGTTCTTGATGCCGGTGCCTCAGCTTGCCTAACTAAGCCGTTTTCTTTCGATCAACTGATTGGCGTCATCCGTTTGCATTGTGGGCGGACGAAGCACGGAGTCTTGCCCCGACCGGTGGAGTCGCCGGAAAGTGCCCCTTGGAGTCTCTAACTCACATTAAGAAAATTACGCCTTCGACTTTAGATAGTGCGTGGTAGACATCGAGTACTTTTTCCGGGGTTTCCACGTACGCGTCAATGGTGATGGCGAGGTGCTCCCCGTGGGAAGTTTGTCGGTATTTGTATTCTGGATCCACGTTTATTTCCAAGGCGTCTCGGGTGGCTTTGAGCACCCGCACCATAAATCCATGCTGGGCGTCGCCAATGACTTTAAAGGTGAATACGCATGGAAAGGCGTGCGTACTCTTCAACAGTTCGATCGAGGGAAAGCCTTTCATATTCGGTACCCTAACACGCTTAATCGCTTTAAGGGATGGCAAAACGGATCGGGCTAGAGGCCTGCCCGAATGACCTTGACTTCGGTCCCACCGCCTCGATATGGGGATTTAGGGAAGTAGTCGAAGACTCCAAACCGTCACGGGATTTGAAGGGAAACAGTATGGACTACGTTTTTAGAGCTAGCGTGTTTTTGGCGTTTTTCTGCATTTGTGCACCGCTGCCCGCGGGCGTCACTCAGTCCGCGCTCCATTTTACAGATTTAAAGTGTGGGGGTGAGGACAATACCTGCTCTTTATCGTGCCAGCAAGGGTACGCTCACGAGGGCCCGATGAATGTGGTGGAATGCAAACTGAGATTGCCTCTGCTAACGGTTCTCAATGAACCGGAATCGATTTGCTCAAAAGAAATCAGTGAAGAACTTACTTTGGGAAGAGATTGTCTCGAGCTCAACGGACTCTATTGTGGCCACCCTTCCCAAATTGTGACGTTGCCCGACGGAAGGCGTTTTGCTTTCGGCTGTCAGCAGTCCAGTTATTCCAGTCAGCGTTGCGGTTCTTCTTCTGCTATCGATTTCGCCGCCTATATCAAAGAATCTGGTGCGCCGGCGTATGCTCTCGTTGCAAAGTTGAATCGCCCCGAGGCGCGTTACGATGCGTTCGTCGGTATGGTGGGAAATCAGGTTCTCATCTACCACGGCGAGCGTGGTCGCCAGTTTTGCTACCGCGGGAAAAGTGAAACCACCTATGCCGAAGGCGGGGCGATTTATGATGTGGATTCGGATTCCTGGACCACCATCTCAAACGTGAACGCTCCCCCAGCGCCGAGTGCTAGAATGACGCACTCCTTTGTTATGTTGCCGCCCCCTCGCTACTCAGACTTTACGTACGATCTAAGCGGCGGTGAGTTCAAGGTTTGTTGGAAGGATTACGGGTCTAGGCCGCGGCCTGGCTCTTCGGCACTGTCATCGCATTGCAGGTCCCTAGAGGTCGCTACAAACACTTGGAAGTGACTTAGTTATTGGTCGGGAATGGTCGGGGCGGGCGGATTTGAACCGCCGACCTCTTGCTCCCTAAGCAAGCGCGCTAAACCCCTGCGCTACGCCCCGAATGGGTCAACTTAAGGCGGCCAGTCTAAAGTGTGGGGGCCAAAAGTGCAATAAAAAGGACCCAGCGAGGTCGGGAAATGGCCTCGGGTTTTATAGCCCCGGGTTGCCGCGCGCGAGCTGAATCAGGGCTTTTAGTTCATGGACAACATTCTTTAGGGATTCCCGGTGGCGGCCATCGGCGGGGGCCGGCTTGGCGCCTGATTTGCGGCGCTGGGAGATCTGTTTTTTGGCGCCTTTCACGCTAAATTTCTCCACGTACAGTAGGTGCCGGATCTCAACGAATTTTTCGACGTCCTTTTTGGAATAGGTGCGGTGTCCACTTTTAGATTTCATTGGACGGATCCCCGAAAATTCACTTTCCCAATAGCGGAGTACGTAGGGTTCTACGCCCAATAGCTCGGCCGCTTCGCCAATTCGGAAGTACTTTTTCTTCAGTTCTACCTCCGGCAAGGGAGCGGCAACCTCCTCGGAAGCGATTCCGAGATCGGCAAATTCTGCTTGGGAGTCCGATTCGTTTTCCGGCTCTGGTTCGGCGATCATTTCCATTGTCGCCTCCACATGCAGTTGGGGCTCCTCCACCAATACTTCCACGATGAGTTCTTTGTGTGCGGCTTGGCGCTTTTTCTCCAGCGCATCCAGAATAAATTTGGCCGCCAACTTTTCGTGGGGTTCCGGAAGTAGGAAATCGTTCAGGGTCGAGGGTGTTTTTGCCATGAGGGCCTCCAAGCTGGAATCCAAACGGCCCTATTATACCACCCTGCGGGTGCGCCTCATGGATCTATGCGCTGGGCGTGGTGCGGCATGCGGGGGTGTAGGCTACGCGCGAAGCTGCGCGGAGTACTTGCTTTCTAATCCTTTGACGATCTTGTCACGGAGTTCGGTAACTTCGTTTTCTTCTAAGGTACGATCTTTGGAAACAAACGAAAGGTGGAAGGCGACGCTCTTTTTTCCCATGGGGATATTTTCACCTTCGTAGATGTCAAATACCCGGGCGCTTTCCAGGAGTTCGGAACCCTCCGATTTGATCGTTTCAATCAGCGCCTGGCTGGTAAGCGATTTGTCGCAGACAAGAGCAATGTCAATGTCGACGGCCGGGAAGCGCGACGGCATCTTGAAGTGCACCCCTTTGCGTTCGTATTTTCGAAGAGCGTCCAGGTTCAATTCAAACAAAACTACGGAGTCGTGTGTTTCTAATATCTGTTCGCGAATGTATGGGTGCACCTCACCCACGTACCCCACGGTATTGAGCCCCAACTTGAGACAGGCACTTCGGTGCGGGTGCAGCAACTTGCTGTCGCGGGAATTCTCGTACGCAAGGTAAACCGTTGAAAGCTGGCGTACCAGAATGTCTACTAGGCCTTTGCCGTAGTAGAAGTCAATTTTCTCGCCGTTCTTGCGCCAACTTTCTTGCAGGGTGTTTCCGGAAAGCAAACCGGCAGCCCAAAGTGTTTCTTTCGCTCCAGTCTCTGTGTTGCTTTCATCTTTTTCGTAGGAGCGGGCGACTTCAAAAAGGCGCTGGCCTTCGCTACGGCGATTCTTATTGTACAAGTATGTCTCCAGCAAGCTTGGCAGCAGGCTGGGCCGCATTACCTTGAATTCCTCACTGATGGGGTTTTGCAGCTTGATCAAATTTTCCGTGTGCGCCCCATATTTGATGAGCGTTGCTTCGGAGGTAAAGCTGTACTGAATGGTCTCACGCAAGCCGAGCTGCGCGAGCAACGTACGCGCCTTGCGTTCAAATTCGTAAATTGGATCGTGGTATGTATCAAACGGAGCGGTAGAGAAGGGGTAGCGTTCGGGTATGGTGTCGTATCCGATTAGGCGCGCTACTTCTTCGACGATGTCGATGCTCTTTTCCAGATCGTTCCTAAAGCTAGGCGGTTTTACGATAAATATATTTGTCGATCGCTTGTGTGTGGGTACGCCTATAGAGTCCAGTAAGTCCGTCGCTTTTTCGGGCGAAAGATTATACAGGCCAGTGATCCGCCGGATGTCACGCATATCGACGGCAAACGAACGTGGTTTGGCCGGTTCTGGATTCGTGTCTGTGGGAGGGTGGTAGACGTTTGCTTCAAAACTGTCACGAAGTAACGAGGCCGCCCTTTCGCTGGCACGGTTGACGCCTTCGACGTCTATGCCGCGTTCAAAGCGCTTCGATGAATCTGTGTGCAGGTTCAGTCGCTTTGCGGTTTTGCGAATCTGGGTAGAGTCAAAGCAAGCGCTCTCCAGAAGAATACTCGTGGTGTCGTCTTCAATTTGGGTGTTCGCGCCACCCATAATGCCGGCCAACGCTATAGGGCGATCCCCGTCTTTGATAAGAATGTCGCCCGGCTCAAGCAGCACGCGTTCACCGCTCAGCAGTTCAAACTCCATGGTCTTGTCACAACGCCCGATCTTAATGCCACCGGACTCGATGCGGCGCAAATCAAAGGCATGCAAGGGCTGGCCGTACTCCAGCATGACGAAATTGGTGATATCAACGATATTGTTAATGGGGCGGATTCCGACGGTTTTCAAGCGTTGTTTGATCCAATCGGGACTCTCCGTCACTTTCAGTGTATCAATCACCCGCGCGACGTAGCGTGGGCACATGTCTTTGTCTTCAACCTCCACCTTCACGATGCTAGAGGTGCGGTGGTTGGAATTTTTGAAACGAGGGGGCTTGGGCTCACGCAACCGAGTTTTTAAGATGGGGCAAATCTCGCGAGCAAGCCCCATGACCGACAAGCAGTCGCCGCGATTCGCGGTCAGATCAAACTCTAAAAGTACGTCATCCGAACCCAAAAGCCTCGCTAGCGGCTGGCCAATGGTACTGTGCTTTGGGAGCTTCAAAATTCCATCGGAGTCCTCGGAGATTTCAAGCTCCCGTCCAGAACACAGCATACCGCTGGATTCTACACCCCGAATTTTGGATTTTTTGATCTTGAGATCGCCCGGCAGAATAGCCCCCACCAGGGCGACAGGTACAATGTCCCCTTCAGCGATATTCTTTGCTCCACAAACGATTTGCAGGCTTTCGGCGTTGGGTTCGTTGGATACGCGAACGCGCGTTACCTGCAAGCGATCGGCATCAGGGTGTTTTTCGATTTTTTCAATTGTACCGACTACGACGTTGTCCAAACCGCGCGTGCCACTGGAGATTCTCTCGACCGCGAGCCCTCGCATGGTAAGCTTTTCCGCGAGATCTTTGGCGTTAATCTTAATATCTTGTTTCGATAAGTAATCTTTCAGCCAGTTCAGCGAGAGTAGCATCAGAACTGCTCCAACATGCGGTAGTCATTCTCAAATAGCGAGCGCAAATCGTCGATCCCGTACTTGAGCATGGCTATTCTTTCGATTCCCATGCCAAAAGCGAAACCCATATACCGATCGGGATTGTAGCCAGCGGCCTCTAAGACATTTGGGTGCACCATGCCGCAGCCTCCGATTTCGAGCCAGCCATCATTCCACTGCATGTCCACTTCGGCGCTGGGTTCGGTGAACGGGAAAAAGCTGGGCCGAAAACGAATGGCGCGCTTACCAAATAGTTCTCGGATCAAGTAGTGCATGACGCCCTTAAGATCTGCCAACGAAACGTCTTCATCCACCAACAAGCCTTCCATCTGGTGGAACATGGGTGTGTGAGTGTGATCGTAATCGGCACGGTAGACGCGTCCAAAGGAGACGATCTGCACTGGAGGGTCGATCGCCTTCATGGTCCTAACTTGAACAGGAGACGTATGCGATCGAAGGAGCACGGGCGACTGAACATAAAAAGTGTCCTGAACGTCGCGTGCTGGGTGCGAGTCGGGCGTGTTGAGCGCTTCAAAATTGTAATATTCGGTTTCGATTTCGGGGCCCGTCGCAATGGAAAAGCCCACCTTGCGCAGGATACCCACCATTTCGTCGATAACCCGGTGGACGGGGTGCTGAGAACCCGCGGGTACAGCGTATTGGCCCGGGAGGGTGACGTCTAATGGCTCAGTACGAGAGAGTTCTTTTTCTAGATCACTGCGCTTGATATCCAGACGCTTCATCTCGAAACGCGATTCCAACTCATCACGAGCTTCATTGACAACCGCGCCGATTTCTTTTCGTTGTTCCGGAGTAAGGTCTTTGAGTTGTTTTAGAGCCGTTGTGACAACGCCCTTCTTACCTAGATATTGGACGCGAAGGCGGTCCAATTCCGTTAGGTCGTCCACACTGGAGAGCTTGTTTCGGGCTTCATCCCGAATGCGTTGGATGTCGTCGATCATGCAGCCTGAGGCCGCGCGAACTCCACAAGCCGAGTAAAATGATCTGGGTGCAAGATGGCAATCTCGGAAAGGATCTTACGATCCAATTCAATGTTTGCCTTCTTTAGACCAGAAATAAACTTTGAGTAGCTCAGATTGTGAAGCCTGCACGCAGCGTTAATTCGTGTTTGCCATAACGCACGCATGTGGCGCTTACGTTGCTTACGATCCCTATAAGCGAAGCGATCTGCACGCTGGGTGTATTCCCGCGCCATTTTAAGTACATTACCGGCGCTTCCTACAAAACCTTCGGCTCGTTTAAGGATCTTCTTCCTTTTGGTCCTGCCAGCGGGACCCCGCTTTACTCTAGGCATAAGAAAAAAACTCTTTCAAAAAATTACTTTACCAACATTCGCTTAACTTGAGCAACATCCGCTTCATTCACCAAGGCCATCTGGCGTAACCTTCGGGTACGCTTGGACGGTTTGTGGTTCAAAAGATGTGAGAGGTTTGCCTTTGCCCGTTTGACATTGCCAGAGCCTGTCAGCTTGAACCTTTTCTTCGCGCTGGATTTTGTCTTTATCTTGGGCATCGTGAAACTCCGCTCGCCTTCTTCTAAATCGCTTCCGCAGCTCCCACCGGTTCAGGTAAGAGTTTGAAATTGCTTAAGTATTCGGCACCCCACTGTGGGGGCACGCCCCAACAAAGTGTTCCAAGACGCAAGCGTCTTTTTTGCCTATCGGGACACAATACTCAAAGCCCGCGCCTTGTCAATCAAAGTTGACGACGGCGCCACTAGGCCGATCCGGCCGGCTGGGCGCCCTCCTCGGGCTTGGCCGGGGGGGTCGGGGTGGCCGGCTTCTTTGCCTTTTTCGCTTTCGGGTTTGGGCTAAGAGTAAAGGACAGGACACGCGACTCCATCTTGGCTCGCTGGTCCATGATCCCAGCCTCGCCGACTCGATCCACGATTTTTTTGACCAAATCGTGCCCAATTTCGGTGTGGGCCATTTCTCGCCCGCGGAACCGAATGGAGACCTTTACTTTATTCCCTTCCTCGAGAAAGCGCAGAATGTTACGCACCTTGTAGTCGATGTCATGGGTGTCTGTGCGCGGGCGGAACTGCACCTCTTTGAGTGTGGTCACCGCTTGCTTCTTCTTGGCAGCGCTTTTCTTCTTCTTTTGCTCGTACTTGAACTTGCCGTAGTCGAGGATCTTGCAAACGGGCGGCTTGGCTTTGGGCGAGACTTCGCACAGATCGAGCCCAAGGTTCTGGGCCATTTCTAAGGCCTTGCGTGTCTCCATGATGCCGAGCTGCGAGCCGTCGGCCCCGATCAAGCGTACTTCGCGTACACGGATGCGGTGGTTGATACGGATTTCATCCTCTTTTTCTCTTGGTCTGAAGCGTCTAATGGTTCATTCCTCCTGGAACAAGTTGGGGTGATAAATATTCTTGGAACGCATCCAGGCTGAGGTTCTGCAAGTTCTCTCCGTCGTGTTTGCGAACGGAAAGAGTTTTTGCCTCCTCTTCTTTTTTTCCTAGTATCACCATCAAGGGGATGCGCTTGAGTTGAGCTTCGCGAATCTTGTAACCCAGCTTTTCATTGCGAGTATCCAGTTCGTGTCGAACGCCCAAAGAGTCTAAAAACTTTCCTACTTCTTCAGCATACGGGATCTGTTCGCCCGTCAGGCTAATAAGTACCACTTGGGTTGGTGCCAACCAAAGCGGCAGGTGACCGCCATGGTGCTCGATAAGGATCCCAAGGAAACGTTCAAAACTTCCTAATACTGCCCGGTGAATCATCACCGGACGTTTGGATTGACCGTCGGAATCGACGTATTCCAAGTCAAAGCGTTCTGGCAAGTTCGGATCGTATTGGATGGTTCCGCATTGCCAGCGGCGATTCAAACTATCACGGACGTGAAATTCAATCTTCGGTCCATAGAATGCGCCTTCACCATCCAGAACTTCATATTCAGCCCCCGCTTTTTTCAGACAGCTCGCCAGTACGTTGATGGAGCGTTCCCACATTTCGTCTGTCCCGAGGGAGCTGGGTGGGCGGGTAGCAAGTTTAATTTCTACGTCGGTAAATCCGACTGCCTTGTAAATGCGCAAGGTGTGGTCGAGTGTGCGCTGTACTTCGTCAGCTACCTGGTCTTCGGTGCAAAATACGTGGCCGTCATCGATGCTAAAGGTACGCGTACGAAATAGACCGTGCGTAACGCCAGCGCGTTCGTCTCGATGGACTTTGGTAAACTCAGCAAATCGAATGGGGAGCTCGCGGTAGCTGTGCTTCTTTGTCTTAAAGAAGGCGGCGTGCCCCGGGCAATTCATGGGTTTTAGGCCCATCCAACTGCTTTCAGTGTCTGTGTGATGGTGGCCCGTTACAAACATGTTGTCTTTAAAGTGCTGCCAATGTCCGCTGGTTTTCCAAAGATCTACGGTCATGAGTTGGGGGCAGGCGACTTCCTGGTAGCCCAGGGAAATCATTTCTTTTCGAACGTAGTCCAAAAGTGTGAGGTATAGGGTCGTGCCCTTTGGCATAAAAAACGCCATGGCCGGAGAAATCGGCAAAAACGTGAAAAGCTCCATTTCAGGGCCGAGCTTGCGGTGGTCGCGCCGCTTGGCTTCCTCCAGCCGGTGCAGGTGTTCGTCGAGCGACTTTTGATCGGGAAAAGCTGTTCCGTAGATGCGCTGGAGCATCTCGTTCTTCTCGTCCCCGCGCCAGTACGCCCCGGCAACTGACAAGAGTTTGAATTTTCCGAGCCGTCCAAGGTTAGGAACGTGGGGGCCGCGGCAAAGATCGACAAAATCCCCCTGCTGGTAGGTCGTGATCGTCTCAGCAGCGTCCAAATCTTGAATAATCTCGGCCTTATATAGCTCGCCCTGGTTCTTGAAGTAGGCTACGGCCTGGTCTCGATCCCAAACCTTTCGCGCTACTGTGTAGTCCCGCTTCGCGATTTCCTGCATGCGGTTTTCAAGTTTGGCAAGATCATCTGGTGTAAATTGGTCCGAATAGGAAATGTCGTAGTAAAAACCCTCTTCAGTGACCGGACCTATCGTAATCTGAGATTTTGGGAACAACTCCTTGACGGCATGGGCCAACAAGTGAGCCGTGGAATGCCGAAGGATTTCCAGCCCGGCCGCCGTGTCGCGCGTGATAACCCTGAACTCGGCGTCCGCCTCGATGGGAAGCGTCAAATCGACGGTCTGTCCATTTAAAACGGCTGCCAATGCGTCTTTTTCCAAGCGCCGGCCCAACGTCTTCAGGACGTCCAGAGACGTAACGCCCCGCTCAAACTCTCTTTGAGTTCCGTCTGGTAAAGTAATGCGAACTTTCATGAATGCATTAACCGCGTCAGGTGAGCCGAAGCCAAGACCATGACGCGCTTGTCGTGGGGGTTAGGCGAAAGGAAGGCGCATTTGGCAGAAGTAAACGCTGCATACTAGCTAAAAAATATAGCGTAACGCGTCCCGAAAGCAAGGCCAAAAAACCCACGAACCGAGTGTGATTCTTGCGGTTCCTAGCGATATAATAAAACTTGGCGTTCTAGATTTGCCGGTCCCCCAATTGGAGACGGGCGGCGCGCTGCTCCAATAACTCTTTATTTTTATGCATTTATCTAAACAACTCTTCCGTGGTATCGCTGCTGTCCTTGTGTGTTTTTGCGCCTATGGCGTGGCGGACGAGAACTTAATTGAAAAGCAGCTCGAAGAGATCGGCACCATTCCCAACCGGGAAGTGATCGCGGTTCAAAAAAAGTACACACGTAAAGACTGGCGCCACGAACTCACACCGGTCTCGCTCGGCGGGATCCCGTTTGGTACGGTTCGACGTACCTTAACGAGCGGGTTGGGCTACACCCTGCACTGGAGCGATTCTTTCGCAACAGAAGCAAATTTTATTTATACGAAGAACTTCTTAAGCAGTTTCACGGACGACATCAATAACAACAACCCAAGCCCTAATATTCGACCGCAGATCCAAAATCTCGTGTTGGTTGGCAGCGCCGGGATTCAACTAACACCGTGGTATGGAAAAATGGCGACGTTTTCGAGGTGGATAGTGTATGTGGAACCGTTTCTCGCGCTTGGTGTGGGCATCGCGAAAACGGACCTACGCGATTATTTTACTTTTTACCCTGGTATTGGCATCCGCGCTTTCTTTCGAGAGTGGGTCTCGTTGCGGATCGATTTTCGAAACTACATTTATCAAGAGACCAGCTCTGACGGCACAAGTCTGCGGAGCAATTTTACGATCTCTGCCTCACTAAGTTTCTGGCTGCCAAAAATGCCCGGATGAAAACTATGAAACCATCACTAAAGCAATACGCCATCGGGTTGTTGCTGGGGTTAGGTCTTTCGGCCCCTGTGCACGCCGCTTCTGATTCCTTGGAACGAGGGAAGCGGGCGTTTGAATCCGGCAAAATGCGCGATGCGGTTACCTACTTCGACCAGGCCATTCTCTCTGCGAAATCAGTGAGTGATCGGAATCTTAGCTACTACTATCAGGGATTGGCCCTGTATGAGTTGGGATATTATTTTTCTGCCTATCGGTCATTCCGAATGGTCTTGCTCAAACCGGATCCGAAAAATAAGGCTGTCTACGGAAAAGCCATCAAGAATGCCGTGGTAATTATGGATCGCCTGAATTTGGTGGATCGAGTCGGCAAAATCATCGTCAGACTCCCAGGCGCGTATATTCCTCAAGATCTGAATCACATGGTGCATTACGCGGCCGGGGTGCACCACTACACTGAAAACAACTTCAAGGCAGCTGAAAGCCGATTAAAATCGGTTAACCCAGAGAGCCAGTTTTATTTAAAAGCTCTCTTCTACTTGGGAGTAATCGCCACTCGGAAAAAAGATTACAGCGACGCGATTGTCTATTTCAACAAAGTAGCCCAGCTATCCGCCAATAAACGGGGATCAGAAGTGATGGAAGATTTAGCTAAGCTAAATCTGGCGCGCTCCTTGTACTCCCGCGGGAAGTTGGAAGCATCCATTGAAGCGTTTGCTCGGTTTACCAGTGGATCGCCCTTCTGGTTGGATGTTCTGCTGGAAGCCAGCTGGCCCCTGATGCGCATGAATGACTCCACGGTCTCCTTGGGGAACCTGCATACACTCACCTCTCCGTTCTATCGAGAGAGTCTGGTGGGGGAGGCCTACGTGCTCAAGGCGACGATACTTTTCGCGCTATGTAAGTATGAGGAGATGCGCCGGACTTTGAACGACTTTTTTGAAATTTACGATCCCATCCTGCGTGCAATGGAGAAAGAGAAAGACGTGCTCGACAGTCCGATGGCTTTCTTCAATGCGTATACGCGAAAAGCCGGACTCAACCGCGCCTACACGAGCGTAATCGATCGAGACCCTGGCATTAGTCATGACTTGAAGGTTCGAGATCTACTTCGAGAAGAACGCATGGCGCTGGGTGTTTTTGCGCGAATGAAAACAATCAACGCCATCAAAGAGACCTTGGACAAGGTCATTAATTACATAAGCGCCCGAGTGGGAAAGGATTTGCAGTCGATACATTCCCGGCACCTGCGTCAGCTTCAGGCCCAACGTGAGCAAGCCAACTACCTAAAAGTAGAGATAATCACAGGCGAGAAGGAGCTCATTGAAAAGAGCAAGGGGCTGCCTGCGAAGCGGGTTACGGATGTAGAAACCAAAGTTTTTGCCGGGTACCACTACTGGCCGTTTCAGGGAGAATACTGGGAAGATGAGCTTGGAAGTTATGTGTACACAACGGAAAGTTCTTGCGTCGACTAGTTTGCGGGCAACCGTCCTTCTTTTGATCCTTATTTTTTCGGGTGTCGGGGCCGCTAAGGAAGACGAGTACTTCTCTTTGCCACCAAGCAAAGAGAACTTACAAATTCCTCAGGCGAACCTTACCTTCAGTGGCAAGAAGTTTTCGATTGCCGCCGGAAAACGCGAGGCGAATAGCCCGTCGGTAGATACCCAAAGGTATCTTTTTGAGAAGCAGACGTTTTTAACCGCTCGGCGAGATCAGGCGATAAAGCTACTTCGCCAGGAATTGGCCTCTGGCTACGCAAAGAATCGGGACAACGTTTTGCTTCGCTTGGGGCAGCTATATACAGAAAAGTACATGGAATTAAATTTTCATGAACTAGAAATGTATAACGCGCAACTCGAAGAGTACGACAAGGCCAAAGCGGCAGGACAAAAAGTCAAGAAAGCTCCGAAGCTGGATACCCGCCGATCCAAGCGATACCTGACGCGAGCGTTAGAAACACTGACTCGTTTGGAAAAAGAGTACCCAAAACACCCCAGAATGGATGAGGTGTTGTACTTCTTGGGGTTTGTGAACCTTGAATTTGGCCGAACCCAAAAGGGTGCAGCGTACCTGGAACGTCTGGTTCGATCGTACCCGAAGAGCCGAAAGTACGATGAAGCAATCTTGGTGCTGGCAGATTTCTATTTTGACAACCAAAAATTTGCGCCGGCTTTAGCCAAGTACCAAACAATTTTGCGTAGAAAAGACTCGGACCTAGCGAACTACGCACTCTATAAGATCGCGTGGTGTCAGCTGAACCTCGGCCAATCCTCTCAGGCGCTGGCCAACATGCAGAAGGTCGTTGAAAAGCTTGAAGGCTCGCAGGAGAAGCTAAAGTTCAATCTAAGGGACCAAGCGATAAACGATCTGGCTCTGTTTTATGCCGATGCCGGTCAGGTTGGGGAAGCCTTTAATTATTACAAGAAAGTCCTCGGTGAGGAAAAGGCCTACGAAAAACTGAAACTTATTGCCGAATCAGTTCACAACCGCGCACAGGGGAACGCTTCGATCCAGGCGCATAAAAAGTTGCTGAGCAAGTTCGACGACTCACTCGAAGGTCCAGAATATGCGATGAAGATCTACGAGTCGCAAATGGGTCTGGGCGAAAACAAGGAAGCCGTGGCCGGGCTGGTTACCGCCCTTCAAAAGTATGGTGAGGACTCAGATTGGGCGCGTCGATGGCTCTCGAAGGATGAGCCAGCCGCACAGGAAAAACTGGAGTCATTACGCAAAGACTCTACTAATGCTGCCTATTTCTTTCACCGGACCGCTCAAAAATCGAAAAAGAAGTTCTTCTACGGGTACGGATTTGAGCTGTACGAGGCCGTTGCCAAAGCCTTTCCCAGCCACCCCGATCGTCGCAAGCTCGTCTTTTATCAAGCTGAGATTTTGTACCAGCAGGGGAAATTCTTGCCGGCTGCCGATCGCTATATGGTGATCGCGAAAAACCCGCCTAAAGACAAGCTTGCAGAAGAGGCGGCTTACAACGCTCTACTTGCAGTGGATCAGTTGACTGCGAATTCTAAGATCAAGCGATTTACGAAACAGGAGAAGCAAGAGAATAAGTTTGAGCGAATGGAAATCCCAGACGGTGAAAAACGTTTTATCGAGGTTTCCGAGTTCTATCTTTCCAACTATTCGAAGTTTAAGCGCGCGGTTGACGTAAAATTCCGTATCGCAGGCATTTACTACAGATACCACCACTTTGACAAAGCCGCTCCGATTTTCAAAGAGATTTCGACCAAGTATCCCAAGCACAAGAATGCTGTTACCTCAGCACACTTGTTACTGGACATTTATAACATCAATAAGGACTACGCTTCCCTTGGGGTGGCGGCAGGATCTTTTGCCAATGAGTCGGAATTGGGCGATGGCAAGTTCCGATCTGAAATGCGTACGTTTCAGGATCAAATTGGCTTCAAGACAATCGAAAAACTTGAAAAAGATCAAGAGTGGGAGAAAGCCGGAGACGCCTATTACAACTACTACCGGTCCAATCCAAAAGGGAAACTGGCGGAGCAATCCCTGTACAATGCCGTCGTTACCCTCGAGAAGACTCAGAATGTTGCTAAACAGACTGAGGTCACAAAGGTGTTCATGCAGAAATACCCGAACCACCCGTACAATACCAGGCTGACTTTGCTCCAGGCCAAGAAATCAGAAGAAGGATACGACTTCGAAACCGCACAAATGTTGTACGAACGTTTCGCTGAAAAGACTCCCAAAGATCCTCAGGCCAAGAGCGCTCTGTACAATGCGGCGGTTTATGCAGAAGTGCTAGGACAAAACACGAAGGCCCTAAATCTTTATAACAAGTACCTTGCGACGGCGAGGCCCAATGGTAAGGAGCGTAAGGACATTCAGTTAAGTGAGGCCGAATTGTATAGAAGGACTGGCAACTGGCGGAAGGTAGCTGACATATACTCCCAGCTATCAAACCAGGCAGCGACCCTAGCCGAGCGGGTGGCACTGCTGGGGCGGCTCGCCGATTTGTATGGGACCTACGGGCGTAAGCGGGATCGTGAGCAAACACTTTCCAAAATTGGGAGTATCACTCGGGGTCAAGCTAACTTGAGTGCATTCGGTTCAGATGCGAAGTATGTTGCCGAATCCAACTTTGTTAAAGTCGAACCCCAAAAGACGGCCTACGCTCGCCTGAAACTGAGACTTCCCCCCTCGCGGTTGGTGAATAATCTCAAGCAAAAGCAAGCAGCTTTGAAAAAACTCGATTCAGACTATGAAAAGATTGTTGCGTTGGGCGAGCCCGAATGGGGTGTTGCAGCGCTTTCTGAGCGAGCGATGGCGTATGCAGATTTTGTCACTGCCTACCGTTCTATTGACATTCCCAATTCGTACAAAGGCGAACAGCGCAAAGATTTGGAAACTCAACTCAAGACTTTGGAGGCTGAGTTTGTGGTCCCATTTGAGTCGCGAGCTAAAGAACTAGCGCAACTTTGCAAAACCAAGGCGGTCGAATTTCACGTGGCGTCAAATTACGTACAAAAGTGCCGCACGTACCTTGCTCAAAATGATAAGGACGTAACACCGTCAGGACTCTTGCCGCAGCCAGCATATTGGACGACGCGTTGGGGGAATTTAGGGGGTACTTTCTAATGAGGTATGTAGCGTTGCTCTGTTTAGGGATCTTGGCCGCTTGTGCCAGTGCGCCTACAGGCACAGGTTCAGGACTTAGTGCGCGGTCCTCGTCCTCGCCCATGCGGTATCTAGCCTGGCTGGAGGGCAGTTACTCCACCAGCTACCGCGCCGATCGCCGGATGGTCTTGGAGCGTCTGGAAAGTCTTAAGGCGGTGTCAGAAACAGACACCGATAGCTACCTGGAATACCTTTCTCTGCTGGACGCAGCCGGGCGAACGAACGAGGCAGGTTCGAAGATCAAGGCGTTTTTGCAAAAGAACCCACGGGAGACGCGGGCCGCGTTTCTACTTGGGGTGTTTTACATGCGTCGGAACCGCAAGGAGCTAGCAAAGTACTTTTTTGAGAAGCTCGAAAAGGACAGCCGCTTTGCTTGGAAGTCGATGCTATTAAACAATTTGGGAATGATGGCTCTCAAAGAGGGAGAACGATTCCGAGCGATCGACTACTTTGAAAAGGCGGCGGAGGCCGAGCCTCCGATCGCCGCACCGCTAGTCAATTTGGGTGCGCTCTATTTGGAGAGTGCCAGCTACGCCGACGCCGAACGAGCGTTCGTACGGGCGCTTGATCGAGATAAGGGTTTTGAAGATGCCGTGTTGGGACGCGGATCCGCCCTGGAGGCCTTGGGACAATTCGAATCTGCGCGGTCGGTTTATGAAGATTTTCTTAGTCAGCGCCCCAACGCCGTGTCTGTCCTCTATAACAATGGGATATTATTGGGAAACCGCTTAAATCAGCCGAAACTCGCGGCCGACATGTTGCTGCGCTATGTCCAGGCTGGCGGAAATCAGACCGCAAAAGCTCAGGAACTCATTCAAAAGTGGCGATAAGGGATAAAGAGAGAGGTGTCTTTTTATACTTTTGTCGCCTCAGTTCGTTGAACTGGAGGTAAGCAGTGATAAGAAAACTTGGTTTTAGCATCCTAGTATTATCGTCACTGCTTGCATCGTTAGCCGTTGCGCAAAAGGCTCAAACAAAGAGCCGTCGCACCAAAGGTGATTACGTCATCGAAAAGCGCTCTGACGGGACGACAGTAAAGTACAAAAAGAAAAACACGTACGACTTCGAAGGGGCCGACATTGAAGGCCTCTTCAAGCGACCCAGTGGATCTTATATTTCTAACATCCAGGGGGTCAAAGGCCGTACAATCATCCGCATCCGCAAGAACTTTGACGCGGAAGTGGTCGATTCAGCTAGAATTCTGCACTAAGACTCCTCTCCTAAAACGAATCTAACCCTTTAACCGGTGGGCATTTGCCTATGGAAGCTCAGGCTTCTTCAACATTTCCAGTTCGACTCGACCTGCTCGGCGATGGCGGTAAGGTGTTATTTACCGCGGAGTTTGTGAAAGAGAAGATCGTTCTAGGGCGCATTTTGTCTGCGGATGTGCGGATTGACGATCCTAGAGTTTCACGCATTCACGCTTTGATCGAAGTGCGTGGCAACGAATTGACCATCACAGACTTGGCGAGTAGCCACGGCACTTTCGTAAACGATAAGAAGGTGATTGAATCGAAACTGAAAGTGGGTGACCGGATTCGTTTGGGTTTTGCAGAGCTTATTGTTGAAAAGGGCTCCGGACGAGCCACTCCGATTGCAGCAGCCGGAGCGGATGCGGCTTTTGACGGCGAAGCGACCCAAGTGAACATCGATCCCGCCCCTTCGCGCGCTAGCGACGGGGAACGTCGTAAGCGCACGGAACGCCGCAAGCGAGATGCCTTTCCCGATGAGAAACGTCTTGAAGATAGGCGCGATGGAGAACGTCGTGTTGAACAGCGCGACGGAGAACGCCGCAGTCAGCCGACTCAAGGGCCACCTGCTTCTGAAGAAGAACGTCGCACCGGTGTAGAGCGGCGCAATGATCGTGACTGGGAACGTCGCGTAGGGCAACGCCGTCGGGGGGACCGAAGAGTTTTTGATATTACTAGCCTAGAAAGGCGCATTGCGGATCGGCGATCTCGACACGGGGATGACGACGTGCTGCCGGAAGAGCTCGAAACGGCCTTTGAGTTGCCGGAGCACGCGCAGGAATTGGAAGTAACCGCGTTGTGGGGCGATCATATTTTAGATGTCTCCAACTATGTCGACCCCATTGTGCTAACGGTCGGCGAAAGTCCCAAGAGTCACTACGTGATTCCCAGCGAAGGGATTCCCGATGAGTTTCCTCTGGTAACGATTGAAGAGGATGGGATTACCTATCTGGCTTTTACTGAAGAGATGACCGGGACCGTGCGTGCGCGGGACAAGATTTACTCACTCAAGGATTTGCAGGAGGAAAAATTTGTAAAACGGTATGGAAATTACTTCCGCATGCCGTTGCGCAGAGACGATTTTGCTAAGCTAAGCATCGGTAGAATCAATTTCTTCGTTCTCTATGTAAAGCCGGCACCCAGAATTCGTCCGGCCCCCTTGTTTGATAGGGATCGTCTGCTACTTCGCACGATGATCAGTTCTGCTCTGCTATTCTTCTTTATGATATTCGGCTTGATGTTCGTTCCCGAGCCCAAGCCGGTAACTATCGAGATGATCCCTGAGCGTTTTGCGAAGATTGTAATTAAGAAACGTCCCAAGATTCCGGATTTGGTTCAGCCAAAGGCGACTCCTCAAGAAGCGGGTTCAAAAAGCGGGGGCGGTGCCAAGGCTAAAGAGCCGGAGGCACGCGCAAGTAAGCCCGCGGAGACCGTTCCGAAGGAGAAACCCAAGGAGCAGAAGTCTCAGGCCAAGCAGGCTGACAAGCCGGTTTCCAAGCCCCAGCCGAAGCGCAAAGTCGTTGATTCCAAACAGGTTAAGAAGGTTGGTCTGTTGGAGGCTTTCAACAAGAGCAGTCTGAAGAAGAACCTTAAAGAAATGATGGATACAGAGACCGGGGTGGATGCCTTTGACAAGGGGCTACGCTCTTCACGCGGAACTGTGACGGGCGGCGCTGCCGGTAAGGGTCTGAAAGGTGTAGAAGTCGGAGGTGGTGGGAACACCATTGGTATCGACGGGCCTTCCACTAAGGGGATAGGCGGCGGTCAGTCTGGTGACGGCATTGGAGAAGGTATTCAAGGGCCGGGAAGACTTGGCCAAAAGGGTGAGCACAGTGTAAGTGTGGTTTCGGAAAACGTTCAGGTGCTGTCGGGGCTCCCTAAAGACGTTATCAATAGAATCGTGAACCAGCACCGAGGGGAAATTCGCCAATGCTACGAGTCCGCGCGACGCCGAAATCCGTCTTTACGCGGGAAAGTAGTTGTTCAATTCACGATTCAGCCAAATGGTATCGTGTCGTTTGCCGGGGTTGCTTCTAGCACGGTGGGTGACAGTACGCTGCAGAACTGCATCGTGTCCCGCGTGCGGAGCTGGCGCTTCCCGAAACCGGAAGCCCCGGTGGTGACCGAGGTTAGCGCGTACCCGTTCTTCTTGAACCCGGGCAACTAGCTTGACTTGGCGATTCGGTACAACATGAACGCCATGGCAGCGAACACGGCGACCGACAGCATGTCGGATCCCGGGCCCAAGGCTAACGGGAACACATCCTTGCCGAAGTAGATTACGGCGCCCAGCACTACACCGATGATTGCCTCACCCGCAATAAGACCTGAGGCGAAAAGCGTTCCGCGATCTGTGTCACCGCGCCGATCACTCATCATGGCCGCAATGACCCCGCCAACAAAAATCGGAGTGGAAAGCGTTAGCGGCAAGTAAATGCCAACCGCGACCGCCATAATTGGCATCCGAAACGACGAGCCGAGTTTTTTCAAGGCCAAATCCATGATGATGATAGCGACTCCCACCGCCGCGCCGACTTCCACAAAAAACCATGGGATTTCTTTGTCGGTAAAGAGCGCGCTGACCAAATTTGCAAACAGTGTTGCTTGCGGGGCCTTAAGAGATCCGGGCTCCCCGGTGCCGATTCCGTAGACTTCATTCAAGACGATCAAGACCGGGACAATCACCAAAGACGGGATGATCGTGGCGACGACCTCCATCCATTGCTGGCGCTTAGGCGTTGCGCCCAGGATGTAACCAGTCTTCAAATCTTGCGAAATGTCACCCGCGGTGCAGGTGGCGCAGCACACAACCCCGGCGACACCCAACGTTGCGGTGATGAACGCCATTTCACCCAAAGCGATGCCTTGGCTCAGTAGAAACTTTCTTGCGAGCAAGAGCAAGCCTCCGGTAGCCAGAATTGCGCAAATCGTCATACCGGAAACCGGCGATGAAGAGGAACCCACTAGACCCACGATGTAACTTGCGACAGCTACGAAGAAGAAAGAAAGTACGACCATTGCCAAAGTTGAAATCGAGGTGAGCCCAAACTTAATGGCGATTGGGGCGTGAATCATTTGTAGATACAGCGCGAAAATCGCAATTGTTGTCAGGACGAGAAGGAGCAGAATGTGCTTCTGGTCCATGTTCACGTCAGTGCGTAGCAGTTTACTGGCAGCCTTACCACCAGCTTCCTTGTAACCCACTAGGGCTTCTTTCAAGCCGGATTTGATGCCGTCACGAATGCTGATGATGGACCATACGCCGCCAACAATCATGGCGCCGACTCCCATGTAACGGATCTTGGTGCTCCAGTTGGTCCAAAACCAATCCATTAGTTCGCCTTCGATACCGCTACCGCTCGCCCCCATAATCGGAAGCGCTACGGACCAAGCGATCAGACCTCCGAGCATCATTAAAGTCGCAATATTAAATCCGATGATGTAACCGACGCCGAGAAGGGCCGCGGAAATATCTGTACCGAAGTAGAATCCGGTTTTGCCTACACCCCAAGCCCACTCGACGGCCCCCTTAACGAGATTTGTGCCTGCTGTAAGAAATTTCAACAGGGCGCCCACAGCAATAGAATAAAAGAGATATTTGGCCCCGCCGGTGCCCTCTTCGCCGCTCTTCAATACTTCTGCGCAAGCAACGCCTTCTGGAAAAGTAAGATCCTGATCTTCGACGATGTGCGAACGGCGAAGCGGGATCATGAACAAAATTCCAAGAAGGCCACCGGTAATGCAAATAAGTGTTGCGGGAATATAATGAAACTTGTGCCACGCACCAGTCAGAATGAGAGCCGGCACAGTGAAAATAACGCCCGCGGCGAGTGATTCACTCGTCGAGGCCATCGTTTGTACAATGTTGTTCTCGAGGATCGTTCCCTTTTTCAACAGCCCGCGGAGTATACCCATGGAGATGACTGCTGCCGGGATGGAGGCAGAAACCGTCATGCCCGCATACAAACCAAGATAGGTGTTGGCGGCTCCTAAGAGAACGCCCAACAGGATTCCCAGGATGACCGAACGTGCGGTGACTTCCGGGATGTCTTTCGAAGCGGGTACGTAAGGCGTGAAAGCGCCCCCTGATTTCTTTGACATGATTCTTTACGCTCCTCCACCAGTGTTTGCCGCCCTGGCTCCGGCAATAAGTCAAAATCGATAGCAATTCTCTATACTAAATGCAACGCATCATTAACTGCCGCCATGCAAGCGGGATTATTATGAAAGATTACTTAAATGAATACAATCGCTTAATTTTGCGGACTTTTGGGAAAAGGTGCGTCTTTTTAGGCGGGGTTTTCTTGCGCCTTTTGTTTCATCAGATTCATGAATTGAAGGACGGAGCCACCCGGCTTCGCTTCCCCACTAGAAGGTGTGCGCACCAGTTGATTTTCAGTGGCCGTAGGTTTCGTTGCTGGATTTGTGCTCGTTAATTCTCTTCTTTCGGCATTGGGTTCAGACTCGCCGTCTGCGCTGAGGCGTTCTCGTAGCGTCTCCAGGCCCTTTTTCATCTCGTTCTCAAACTCTTTTAGACCTCGGGAGCTTGCAACCGAGCGCAAAGACACCACGTCCGATGATCGTTGCTCCCGTGTTTCCTCGGTGCTGGCTACTTCAGACGACGCTTTGACGGGTGCGGGCGTCGAAGTTTGCGGCTCGAAGAAATCTTGTTCGATCGTGGTCAAGCCGCGAGGGATCTCCGACGCGAACGGCCGAGTGCCAGCGGAAAGGACTGCGGGCGGCGCCGAATTTATTTTGTTGAAATCGAAGTTTTCATTGGCAGCTATGGCGGTGGAAGAGGCCTCGCTTGTCTTGGCGCTAGAAGTATTGGGGCTTACGCCAGCGGCCGACGTTGTTAGCAGTGCCGGTGTGAAACTCTTCGGTGTTTCTGCGCTAGGTCGCTGCTTGGTGCTTTCTCGGGCTGTGACGACGCCTTCTTTTGCGGATTGAGACGGCGCTGTTTCCGCTTTTGTTGAACTTTCCGACTTTGCGGGTTCTTTCGGTCCAAAGAAACTTGTTTCCAAAGCTTGGATCGCCTGGGTCGCCTTTTCTACCGCGGCGGTGTAGATCGTGGGCGGTTTGGCAGATGCTTGAGTTGGCGATGCGGCTTGCGCACTCTGCGGGGTTGTCGGTGTTACGCTTTGTTGCGCTACCTGTTGCGGCAGTGCCGTCGGCGTTATCGAAGGAAGTGGCAAGCTTTGGAGCGGCTGGCTGGTGGCTGCTTGGTTCGAAGCCAGTGACGCGCTACTGGCTGCGCTTCCCGGATCCGAGGTTCCACCAGATTGTCCCGCGACGTCTAGCGCGTTGTTGTTCGTGCCAGTTCCCGTACCGCCAGGCGGGGTGGTGCCCACGATCGGCCCGCCCAACACGGATGGCCCCTGAGCGAATGCGCTTCCTGGAGGTGCGTTATTGGAGATAAACCCTTGTAGTGCGGCGATGCGCCCCAATTGCGCTTGGATCTCTGTGCGTTGTTGTTGGGTTTCGGGTGTTACCGGTAAAGAGTTTAGTTGTGCGGTTAATTCTTGCTGCAAATTGCTGAGAGCGCCCGTCGCGGCGGCCGCGAACTCTTCATTGAATTTCCCGTCCTCGCCCTTAATCTTGCCGATGAACTCGGTCATGTTGCTCGAATCCTCATCGGCTGCCTTACTGATATCCTCCGCGCTCTTACCGGCCGTGCTCTTCAAGGCGTCGGATTTAACAAGTTTGCCGATTGCGTCCGTGGCTTCTTTTTCGGTTTCGCTTTGGTCCGATCCGTCTCCGTTGCCTTCGCCTGATGCCGATGCGGTGCTGTCGCCCCCGCCGGATCCGCTATGGGTCGGAGCGCTTCCTTCGGTCGCCCACACGGGCAGGGCAGTACACCATATAAAGATGAGCAAAATGTGGGAAAGAAATCTCACCAGTTCCCAGACCCCTATAAAAACACTTGCATCTATTAAGTAATGCAAAGAGCAGGCCTAACAGGTCAGGCTCAAATTCCTGACTTTTTTGGCTGAATACTGGGTGAATTCGCCCTAGTTTCGGGGGGGCCATCGAAGCGTGCGGGAAATAGGGGTGAATTGGCGACGAATACGAACGGCCTTAGCCTAGAAAGTGTACACTTTGTTTAAGGGCTACTAAGCGCTTGAGTCGCCAAGTATTCACGGGGAATAGTGTGCGTGCACAAACGTATTCTGTATGATCCGTTCCCGTTCTGATTTTACCTACTCAAAGGTAGAGTAAAGGCGACTTTGAGGGTTATCGCCCACGTTCCCTTCGAACTGAAAGTCGTTTCGGGTGTTGTAAAAAACGGTGTAGTGGACAAGCGAAGCGTTGTCGGCTTTCCATTTGGCGATGGCTGCTTGCACGGCGGTCGCAAACGTCTGTTTGGCGCCCGCCGACTCTTCTTTGGAACCCGAAAAGGAGCTGTACTCGTAGCCAAAAATCCAGGCGTCGAAGCGAATCAACTGACTCAGCTCCATGAAGGCTTCCACTGTGACTTTGTATTTGCCCACGCTCACGGTGTGCTGAATCCGTTTGCCCTTTTCGTAGAGTTCGAGCCCTTGGTTTTCGACATCCTTGGGGATTAAGCCCCTTACACGACAATAGGCAAAAACTCTGGGTTCGGATGCCGTTACCTCCCATGACGCCCATTCGCTAAGACAGGGCTCGACAAGCTTGAGTTCCCACGGGCGAACGTCCCGTCTTATGGAAACCACGTTTCCGCGGTTGGGCAGGCTATCGGAAACAAAGTCTGGACTTGCGTGCAGTGAAGGCCCAACAATAAAAAGGGGTGTCATCCCCAACAGGAAAACCAAGCGCATAGAGTCACCTCCAGTTTGACTGCGCCCAGCACAGCAGTTCGGATATTGACCGTCAATGGTCTGACTAAAAACCCGCGTCCTTAGTGGGTTTCCAGGGAGCCGCGCCCGAAAAAGCGGCGAGGCTTGCGCGTTTCAGTGAGGCACAGCTACGGCTCATGTTGGCTTCGTCTTCCGCTTTATAAAGTGTTGGGAATTGGATGCGGCCATAGTGTCGCAGCAGTGAGGCGTACTCAAAGCCTATCTTTTTTAGTTCAGGATCAGAGTTGTACAGCTCCCACGCAATGTTTTCGAAAAATACTCCCGAGACCGTGGTCATGAGGTACTCCGTTTCAAAGGACTTGGCCCAAGTGCGAATGGAGATGCCGCGCCTTTCAAAAATATAGCGGAGGTTTGTGGTGATGCGGTACTCAAGCTCGTCCAGTAACCTTTTGTTGGGCTCTGGAATAGGGCTCAACACCTGTTGTGTGTCTCGCAGGAGAGTTGCCATCTGCGCGGCCCCGCCATGAACAACGGAGTTGGGGATGAAATCTACGAGATTTTCGCAGTCTACTAGTGCTGCAAGCGCGGCGTACTTGTAGGTTTTGTAGGCTTGCGTTTGTTGGAGCCAGTGGCTCAGGCGGTCTTCATCAATGAGATCAAAGTGCACGTCCAAGTTGAAAGCGGGAGTGAATTGAAGGGTTTGGTTTTCAATATTGGCAAGATTTTCCGCCCGCTTGAGATAGCGGTAGCGGGGGTGGGTATCTCCGTATTGGATAAAACGTTCGAATTTGGCTTTGGCTTCAGCGGTAAGAATGTCTTTCTCACCAACGGCACCCGGCCAGAAAGGGTAGCGTCCCCAGTTGGGGCGAATCGGGTTTTGGTGACAGCCTTGGCAGCGTTTGGGATTGGGCTCAGAAAACACGGCGGGCCCAGTTTGCGGGAAATCAATTCTTCGAAACTCATAGTTGTGGTGGGCATCGTGGTACTCCATCAACTCCAGTGAACGGTACCCGCGTTGAGTGGGATCGCCGTTGAACGTAAGTACAAAACGGCCGCGATTAGCATACAGCACCGCCCTAGGATCTCTTTCGGTGGCCCCTTGCAGGCTTTTTGAAGTTTCGATGAGGACATACTTGGTGCGAAGACTCTCGGGTAGAAGTGGCAACACGTCCTCAATGCTTCGGAGATCTCGTGTTTCAATGAGTTCCCGTAAATTCTGAAATGAGAAGCTATCTCCTGCTTCGTCGACTGGGGGAAGGCTCCGGAGTTCGTCCACTAGAGTGCGGTAGTGCGCTGGTACGCCGAGTGCGAGCGCTGAAAAACAAATCCAGCCAATAAAAAGAAATCGAAGCTGCCCCATCGTTCCCCCCAATCCGCGCGGCCCCATTTGCCGCGGACTTTGGGCGGAAGTGTAGACGCAACCCCAGAAGATCTGGAACCGCTACGCGTTAGTTAGAAAATCTGTGGACGAAAGCCTATTGAAGGAGTCGTGCTTTAAAAGCCTCGGGATGAAAACCCACAAAAAGCTCTTTTCCCTTGCGTAGAGTGGGCGCTCGGAGATTTCCAGAGGGCCCAAGCAGGACTTTTTCGAGTTCGGCGTCGGTTAGCTTTTCTTTCTTGAGGTTGAAATGGATGAACTTCTTGCCCTTTGCGACCCACAGCTCATTGGCCGTACGTGCAAGCTTGATTGCGGCCTTGGCTCCAATCCGCTCTTTCTTGGCGTCTACTTGGGTGGTGACCGGTATTTTTTCTTGCGAAAGAAACTCTTCCGCACGTTTGCAGGTCATTCACCCCTTGCGGTGATAATGCCAGTCAATGGGCTTCATGACAGACACATTACTGCGGGGCCAAAAAAATGTAAAGGCTTGATGGCCGGGGCGAAGCGGCCTGTGGCCCGCTTTAGTTTGCAGGAAGCTTGTGCTACATTCCCGTCGTTTTAAGCGAGGCGGATAGCGATGTTTTGGCTCTTAGTTGCGGTCCAAGGTCTGGCGCTCTATGCGATGGGGACTGTATTTTTCGATGTTGTGCACTATGCCCTGCACCGCTTCGCCCACTGCAGGTCGATAGTCCTGCGCTTCGGGGCGGCCCTGCACCAAGCTCACCATGACTTTCTGGATACGTCTCTGGATTTTCACGAAGAGCACGTTCGGAGAAATCTCCTTTACCACTTGATTCCAGAATACCTAACTCACACTCTGGCGACCCTGGTGGGTCTGTTTTTCTTTGAGCCGCTCGCGGTTGCGGTTGCGGTGTTGGCGCATACACTGAACTTCACTGGTGCCGTGTTTATGCGGGGGCGTGACCTAAACCACGTTCACTTTGAGAAATTGCCGCAGCCCGGGCCAGGCTCGTTGGTGGGGCCGAAGTACCATTCGCTTCACCATGTGTACCCCGAGCAGTACATGGGTTCGATGCTGCGCCTTTTTGACTGGGTGGTCGGGACCGGTTGCCCGCTGCCCGGGAGGCGAGTCGCCATTACTGGTGCGTCGGGATCTTTCGGCTCAGGAATGGTGGAGTGCTTGCGAAAAGCAGGCGTGCAGAGCATCCGAGCGTTTACTTTTGGCAAGGATTGGACGTACGACGACTATTCGCAGATTGAAGCGGTTCTTCCCGATACCGATATTCTCGTCTTGGCGCACGGTTCAAAAGTCGACCGGGCGATGGAAGCCAACTGCACCTCTTTTGTCGAGCTTATCGAGCGTTTTCGAAAGGTCGCGCTGCGCCGTCGTTTTCCAGTGGAGATCTGGGCAGTGGGCTCGGAAATTGAATCCCACTCACATTGGGGCAATGCGGAACTCAAAGTCTACAAAGCTTCAAAGGGAGCGTACGCGCGTTTTGCCCGTCGTTACTATCGGGATTCGGATTTTCTATACCGTCACATTTGTCCGGCGGCCTTTACTTCACGTATGGGCCCTGGACTCATTTCTGGAAGATTTGCGGCGCGCTGGGCTCTGTTCTTGATTCGCCGCGGCTTTCATTACATTCCGGTGACCTACACCGGCATCGCTTTTCTAAACTATTTGAAATTTGCTTTTGGGGTGCATGCGAAGTCAGCCGCCCCCGTTGGACTTGCTGGCCCTTCAAACCCCTCTCTTTCGAAACCGGACTCTGAAAATGGAAATAGTTGTTCCACCCCTATGTAGCGGGATGCCGCCGGAAAGCATGCAACAGTTGGGGGCGTGCAGTCTGCGCAAGAGCTTTAAAAAAGGAGAGTACCTGTATCGGATTGGAGATGAACCTTCCGGTATCTACTGTTTGGAAAAAGGCCTCGTGGGACTTGTGACGGTCTCTCCTTCCGGGCGGGAGCGGCTGGTTCGCCTCTTTAAAGCTGGCCAGTACTTCGGACACCGATCGCTGCTAGCGGATGAGAAATACCACGCCAATTCGCTTGCTTTGGAACCGGCAGAATGCAGGATCTTTCCGAAAGCCGATGTGTTGGCATTGTTTCGCAAGTTCCCCGAACTCGCTCTTGAAATCGCCAAGAAACTTGCGCGAGAACTTGGGCGCGCAGAGCTGTGGTTGGGTTTCATGACCGATCGGCAGGTGACCGAGCGCGTTGCCGATGGCCTTATTCGACAGAAAGGCCGCCGCATTGAAATACTTCAACGCGACGCGCTGTTCGAATTGGCTTCCCCACAGTGAAAAATTTCAGCAATTGCTA
>JAGQZV010000159.1 GCA_020435295.1 Bdellovibrionales bacterium
CAATCACACATACACCGTTTTGGCTGGTTGGAGTGGGCGATCCCAAGACTGTGGTCCCGAAGGCGAAAAAGATACAGCAGATCCTTGAAATGCCCATTGGTTTACACTGGTACCGGTGGAACCCTTTTGGGTTTGACGAAAATTACCCTAAGTTTTTCCCGCCTCACGATGGTTTCGCGGCGGCCGTTGCCGAGATGCAGGCTAACAATATCTCTGTCATGCCATACATGATTGCCCACCTGTGGGATCAAAAACTGGATTCCTACGACTCGTCCGTCATACCTCACACGATGAAAACCAAGGAAGGCGAGGTGGCGACTTCGGGGAGTAGCCAGGTAACTTTTGCGGTAATGGATCCCACGACTGAGTTCTGGCAAGAGAAAGTAAAAAGCATATCGGATCAGTTATTCTCCTATGGAGTGAGGGGCATTTATGTCGATACGGTTGCCGCCCGCTTTCCCACGTATTGCTACGACTCCGCACACAATCATATTCCCGGAGCTGGAAATTACTGGGTGGGAGGGTACCAGCAGATGTTGCAGAAGATGCGCGCAGGCCGCGCACATGGCTCCCAATTTTTTACCTCGGAAATGAACGCGGAACCCTACATGAATTTGTTCGAAGGGTATCTGAATTGGTGGTGGGTATTTCCCAACCAACAGCCGATCTATCAAGCGATATATGGAGGGCAGTATATCTCTTTTGGACGTCGGCACCTTCTGGACGACGGCTGGGCGGTTTTGACAAAAACGGCCCAGCAAATTGTCTTTGGCGAACAGATCGGGTGGTTTTGGGGTGACCCCTCTGTAGATTTCAAAGAAGAATTCAAGTTTGTAAAAAAAGCCGCGCAAACTTGGCTGAAAAATCGCCGCTATTTTACCGGTGGTCGGGCACAGCGGCCTTTAGAACCAACAGCGCCCTTAGCGTCTATTAGTGCCATTTGGTATTTTCAAAGTGATCAGCCCAATACCGTTGAGCTGCCGGCGGTGTTAAACGGTGTTTGGCTGCATGCTGACGGAAGCCTTGCCGTCATTTTAGCAAACCCCACAGATATGCCCCAGAGTGCAAGCTATCACCTTCCGGCGACGTACCGTTGTCCTTCAGCTAAGGGGAACGCGCTGTCGGTGAACATCGAAAGTCGTACCGTCAAAGTCATCGAGTGCAGAGTCATTGCGGCGAGGGATCGGGGCGCGAAACCCAGTCAGCACGCAGCGTCATGAGTGGGGCGTCCCACAGTATAGGGTGCTGTGATGGAAAAATAGTCGCACTCGCAGTTTGGATTAGCTTCCAAAATTACAAAAATATAGAATCAAGCCATGGTGAACTGGCGTAAATTTCCTATATTTGCGGTTAGTATCGTTTTAGCAATTGCACTCTCGGGGTGCGGGGGAGCGCAGCAAAGCAGTGGAAGCTGTAGCATTTCCACCGACCTAATTAAAGGCCCTGCCGTCGGATCGGGCGGAAACAACTCAGACAATCCTTTTCGGGCTCTCGCAATTGACCCCACTGACCCGCAAACCATTTATGTTGGAAGTGAGGGGAATGGGGTTTTTAAGTCCTCTGATGGTGGCGCCAACTACACATGGCTTAGAAGCGGCCTTAAACATTGTGACGATGCGTACCCGGAGATCTATTCCATCGCGATAGATTCCACTGACCGCAGCCGTATCGCTATTGCAACTAATGCGGGTCCGGGCCCAGTAACATCGGGGCATTCAGCAACCGCGGGTGTCTATTACAGCACCGACTCGGGCGCAAGCTGGTCACAAATCAATACAGGCCTACCCAACGGCGATGTTAACTCAATTGCTATTGTAGGCTCGAAGTATATCGCGGGTTTGGGAGCGGGTACGGACACCAACAGCCGTTCAACCTTCTATGCGGGAGGAATTTACACGCGTTCCTTTAGCGCCTCTTCCTGGACAAAAGCGTCGGCTCCCTCATCTGCCGATGAGAGCATCTATTGGCAAATTGCACAGCGGGCCTCAGGACTTATTACTTTCGGGGGTAACCCGATTACAGGTAGCGGTTCAGCAAGCGGAGTTATTACCAGTACAGATAGCGGAAATACGTGGTCTCAAACGACGAGTCCACTTAATAACCTAGCAGGCGGCTACATAGAAGCCTCTAGCGACTTGCAAACCATTTATGCTTGTAAGCGTTCCGGCGAAGCCGATCCGGTTTTCTATAAGTCAACCGATGGGGGAGCGAATTGGACAAATCCAGCGCAAGGGAGTTCAGGTCCCGTACGGTTGGTTATTCCAACACATGCCAATGTTGCACTTTACAGTATTGGACAAGGGATCGCTATGACTACGGATGGATTTACAACGGCCTCAACCGTTTTAACAACACCGTCCGCAAGCAATGATGTCATGGCTATTGAAGTAGCGCCCTCGAACTCTAACTACATTTACGCAGTAACCAAAGGCCTGCTTGTTTACCGCAGCACCGATGCCGGGGCCAACTGGACCTTACGCGGCAATATTCGAACCTATATCGACTCGCAATAGACGGGCGGCTACCGGCATAAGCCGAAAGAGAGCAAGGTTCGGCCCCGGAATCTCGCTACCGACACCCCGCCGCTGATACAGACAAGCCCCCTTCATACCCGCTGCTGGAGTGGTAAGCCCAGTAGCTCGTGACCTGCGAAGTAAAATCGTTGCGTACCACGAGGACGATTGGACTTCCAAGTTCGAACGTGGTGACGACTTCGTTTCCCCCCTGGCAATCTAAGTCCGCCACAGCGAGTTCTAAACCGTAGATATAGCGGGGTAACGGCGTCCCTCCGTATGCCATTAACGTACCCTCGGTATTATGAATTCGGTACTGAGGATCATTTCGGTAGGCCCGCACAAGAAGATCTGCATGAGAATCAGCGTATACGTCACCTATCGCTATAGAGGCTCCGTCGGCAGCGTGAGAATTCGGATCATTTGCAAAGAAAGAGCTTAGTAACGTACCGTTCGAACTAAACACTTCAATGTGGGGCCCTCCACCCACACCCGCCGCTGTCGCAATCTCAGCCCGGGCGTCCCCGACAGTATTTCCAACAGCTACGCGCACTCCGCCCCTAAACCCTGGATCGTATGCGTAAAAACTGAGTCGCTCCGTTAAACGAATGGATCGGTCGCTATTAATGGTGGTAATGTAACTTTTCACGTGTGGCCCCCCGCCCGGGCCGGCGCCTGTAACAAGATCGCTGGTCCCATCCGCATTAAGATCTCCACACGCTACGAATACACCGCCGTCAAACTGTTGCGAATAAGGGTGAAAATCTGCAATTGGAACCATCGTAAGAAGATCCCAGACAATAACCCGTCCTGCCCCTGGACCCGTCCCTGTCACCAGATCCGCTTGTCCGTCGCCGTTGAAATCACAGGTCGCCACGTTGACTCCGCCCGTAAACCCTCCAAATGGTAAAAACTCTCGAATCATTTGCAGATTCAACCCATTGCGCACCTGAACTTGCGCTGAACCTCTTAAGGTGCCGTTCGCGATCATCGTGAGAACACCGCGTCCACTGACAGAAAGTTGTGCGCCAGGTCGGCTACCGTACGGATCCGAGAGAGCGATGGCGATGCGATCGTCATATCGAATTCCCCAAAGAGGCTTAAATGCCACACTGTAGGTACAGCTTTGACCGGGAGCGATGTCCGTGCAATTCCCGGAAATTTCATAAGCCGCATTAGATACCGAAAGCGAATAGTTTGCGGCCACACTGCCGTTGTTAATAACCGTGAGGGGCAACGAAGCAACAGCTGCACTAACTTGCACAGGCCCAAAGCTTAACGAGGAGGATTGAGCAAGAATTGTCGGCCGCACCACCGTTTCCCCACGAAGAGCGATCTCCAAGCGTTCCCCATCATTGTAGACCGCGGTAAACGTTCCTTCTTTATTGCCGGCCGGCACAAGATTATGAAAACGAACACGGACCTCACAGCTCTGACCCGCGGCTAGGACCGAACGGCAGGTCAGTGATTCCCCTCCAAACGGTCCCGACAACCCAAGCCGTACGATCGAGATAGAATTTGAATTGGGGTTCTTCAAGGTAAGAGTCTTTACGCGACTGGATTGCTCAGTTCCAATCGGTCCAAAATCCAAGATCGCTGGTGTAGCCGTAAGAGGGCTCACAACGTCGGTGCTTTGAGTTTCGTCGGTATCTTGCGTCGCCGTTTCGCTCGAATCCGAGAAGTCACCGAACACATCATCCAGGCCACTTAGATCGACAGCACCTCCATCCGTTGAGCTCGGTGTACCTAAACCGGAAAGAAAACCATATTTTGGCCGCCGTGAACACGCCGGTAGAATGTAGACAAGCAGCAAAAGCAGGCAAATGGTGAAATTCGGTCTCGCGGAATTTCTGTTGAGTGAACAAAAAATCTGTTTTTCGAATTTGTTTTCCATGAAGCTGACCTCCGAATTTGTTTACTAGCTGTCTTAATTTTAAGCTCTGGGAAACACAGGGGCGCCCCACAGATTGGCGCGATTCTCCCCGGTTTTACATGGAACGTAGACAGTCGTGACTAGTCCTTTGACAGGAAAGACCTATTGGAAGCGGTAGCGAGTAGACCGTCCGCCACCTTCCTGAACGAGCTCCCCGCTCTCGACGCCGTTTGCGATTAGTCGGTTAACGCTGCGAGTTTTGCGTGAAAGAATTCGACCGGCCTCTTTTCCGGAAAAGGAACTCGAACCGACAACCTCCCGCAACTGATCCAGGGGGTTTACGAAGTTGCTTTGTTGAGACGAGCGAATAGCTATCCGAAGGCGCATGGGCGAGGCACTCGCAAGCGAGTAGTAACCCGATTCCTGCTCGACAATCATTGGTACCTTGTTTTCAGAAAGCCAGTCTCGCAGGCGGGCGACTTGAGCATGAATTCTTCTGGGCGAGGAGTCCGGGTTAAAGACGTCCTCCGGAAACATGCGCTCGTGCAAGGCCCCGACTTGAGCGGGACGGTAAAAATCGGCACTCAGCGCGTGTAGCAGTAGATGCAGGACCTGTCCTGCAGGCGGTCCGTCCTGATTGGGGAGGCTACCCCAAAGCAGATCCCAGGTTTTTGCTTCTTTTCCTGTCTTAGGCGGAATAGACCAATCAAAAAATCGTTCACCGTGGGTTAAGAACGGAAAATCTTCTTCCAGTTTTCGACGGTAACTTGGATAAGGCGTACCGGCATAGAGCATTTTGGAAAGCTCCACGTCCGCGAACACAAGCGCACTAAATCTGTCGGCTTCGCGCACGGATTCGTAGTGTTTTCTTTGCAACGCTTCTTGCCGAAACTGGGTGATTCCATCCGCATTGCCGGCGACAGCTTGCAAAAAAGCACGCCATTTTCTAACAAAAAAAGCATCTAGTAAGGGTTTTGTCCCCAGGGCCGCCTCAGCGCGACTTATCAATTGCTCGGCTCTCAGGTAGTCTTTCTGATAGATGGCAGAGGCTGCTTGAAGTTCGAAACAATTTCCACTCAGCAGGAGGAATTGCTCGCTTTCGGTAATCGCCAGTAGCGCCTCCAGTTCGGAATCCGCTTTAGAAAATCTACGCTCGTGAATGAGCGCCGCTACTCGATTGACCCGACCGACGAGGCGCTGGTAGTCGCTTAAGTCTTTTGAATCAAGATAGCTATTCCAAAACTCCAAAGCTTTTTCGTACTCCCACTGCGCAGTGAGGATGCTTGCCCCAACAAAGAGCCGCTGAGAGCTGGCAACTTCCGGGATATGCGAAAAGAAGCGATGCGCCTGGTACACGGATCCCGCCCGCATCAGGCAAAGCGCGTACTCGACCAACTCTTCAATGGTTGGCGCGGCTTTTCTCTTCGGCGACGAAACTACGTAGGGGCGCAACCAGCGGAGCCCCCATTCGGGGACGCCTATCCGGGTCGCTAACCGCGCCAGTTGGGCCGCCGCCTGCCGAGGGGGCAGTTGGGGGACCAGCGCCGTTAGCAAATCTCTGGCTTCAGCGACCCGGCCCTCTCGGATCGCAGTTTCCAAGGGATTAAAATCTAAGGTTTTTTTCATTGAGCCCGTCGTTCATTATAGTCCGAAGCGCTGTCGAACAAAGCCATTCTGTAGACACTGAGTATACTGCCATAAATATCAATGATATTAAATATTTACACAATTGAGCGGCGTCTCAGTGACTGGAAGTTTAACACGCTAGCCGCGCCCGACGAGGCACGAAGGGGTGGTATTGGGTTTGCAATCTCTTATGAAAGACACCCACCTTTGAGACGGCACCTTTTACCAAAGATTTCCACGGTCCCGATAAATGCGTATCAAGAACCTAATAAAACTATTCGCTTTTCTCGCTTTACTCAGCCAAACCGGCTGTTTGGTTACTCCGAAAAAACCTTCGGTGCACGCCGACGTATATTTGGGAAGCGACGAACTGTATGTGCGCATTCTCCAGGCTAAAGAGGCTGCAAAGAGGATCTTGAATGAGCTTGATGCGTATTCCGGATCCGCCTTAGAAGTTTGCCCAAGCGATTTTCAAGATCCCAGACTTTCGCAATATCTCAGTGCAAACGAGGACGAGAGGAGCCAGGCCGGATCGGACCTACTTTCCTCCGGTTTTCGCGAAACATTAAAGAATGCTATCGATCGCCTAGTACCGGATCTGATCGCCCCAGTCCCCGCTTTTGGTCTTGGTGAAGAAGCCAGAATGCCGGCGTCCTTCCCTAGCGAGGGAAACGTCAGTGCGTGGTTTAACGCTGCAAAACTAAACCCGTACAGTCTTTTAGAACTCGTACGGGTCGCGGTTCATGAGGCTGTACATATACACTATGCGGGAAAGCTCGATTCTGCCCCACATGGGCAATTTGATTATTTTAGCCGCTACGCCAATTACATCGGCGCTTGCTTGGGCTCGCGCACGGAAAATTATCTGCAATGGGAGGGGACGTACCAGGCCCAGCTATTCAGCGGGGCTTACCGCTTACCCGTCGTGCTGAGAATTCAAAGCGAAAACTCAGTAAGTGGATTTATCGGCGCTATCCCAGGCCGCAGTCAAGGCATCCGCCACATTCAGCAGGGAACGTTGAATGGAAATCAGCTCCAGTTTCAAGTTGATTTCGGAGCTGAGACCCATCATTTTTCGGGTACGCTTACGAATGAGAATGGAATCCAGATTTCCGGAACGCACGGCCCGGCCACGTCGCCCGACGAGCGAACCTGGTCCGCGTCCATGACGCCTGTATATCACGCAGATTACCACTTTAATGATTTTGCATCTGACTGGATCCGTCGCGCAGGTACCTTGCCCAATGTCTTCAACGAACAGTTGCAGGGCCCCGCGGGCGCTTCGTTTTATTATGCCGCGCAGCCCGTCTCAATGGACGGCAAGGCAATCTCGGTAAATATTTCCCTCTCCGGAAACGCCTACGCATCGGCGGGATTTCTGATCGGCGGCTCCGATCCCCAAAATTGTTTGATCCTGAACATGGACCGCTACGCCGGTGGCGATACGTATTCCATCGTCCACGTCTGTGGAGAATCGAGCGCCCATAGCTGGGAATCATATGGCAACGTGCCGAGCGAGCTCAATGTTGAACTCCAGGTGCAGATGTGTGGCAGCAACCTAGCCTTGTTTGTGAATGGCACTCTTCAACAAACGGTACCGGCCAGCTTGCTCTCACAAGTTGGGCTAGTGCCCATTGCACGAACCGGAACGACGGTAAACTCTCCGACTTCTTACGTTAGCAATTATCAGGTGCGCGGCGCCCGCCCTTGCCCTTAAGGGGTAATCAGCCGAAAACCTGCCAATCCAGACTCTTGCAGTCCCTAAAAGTACGAGTCGGGGAAATAGCTGGCGGAGAGAGAGAGAGAGAGATTCGACCCCGGAGGGAACGAATCACAAAACAGTAGCCAGCGTTAGCTGGCGGATTGGTCGGCAGTTGTGTGATTTCAAGGGGTTAAGTGGGCAGTCAGGGTAAAGTCAGGTTGGGCTAACTTTTCTCTACCACCCTTGTCTTGAACATCAGGTCATGCAAAGCACTTCGATCTGAGCGAAAAAATGCCATTAGGTATCCTATACCCAATATAATACCCGAAATGGACTTACCAAGAGAGTCCCGAA
>JAGQZV010000160.1 GCA_020435295.1 Bdellovibrionales bacterium
GTGAGGAGTTCCCGCCACTCACGCTGGAGAAGATATTGGACGACGGTAAGAACTACATGCTCGGGAAAAGTGATCATCTGGGAATTCGACTACACCGGACTCAAAAAAAGGTGTCACTCTACCCCCGCCTTTGCGCTCACGCCGGTGCCAGTCTAGACGACTCCCCTTGCAGAAAGGGAAAGGTGCGCTGCGCCTGGCACGGCAAGGGCTTTGCCCCCTACGCCATAGTCGATCTCAGGGCCGGTACCCAACGCTTTACAACTCCGTACCACCGCGTTCTTTTTGAAAACGGGGTTTTGACGGTAAAGCAAAAAGAGGCGGTTCGTCCGGTCACGCAAAACCCGCAGCTGGAAGCGGCAGCCTAAGAATGGACGAAACCGGTACACCCAAGACCATTCAACGAGGCGACATTTATTGGATGGGGCCTAAACACAGAAAGGGTATTGTCCCAAGCCCCACGCACCCTTTCGTGGTTATTCAAGACGACCTATTCAATCGGTCCCGCATCACAACGGTAGTCGTCTGCGCGCTTACTACCAATCTCCGCAAGGCCACCGAACCGGGCAACGTACTTCTCGACGCCGGTGAAGCGGGGTTACCCAAACAGAGCACAGTCATAGTCTCTCAAATTGATTCGGTTCTTAAAACTCAGCTCGGAAAATGGGTGGGGCGCTTATCGGAAGAGCGTATCGAACAAATTCTTTCGGGAATACGTTTTCAACAGTTTGCTGTTCTTGGAGAGTGATCCCCAACTAAAGCTGCCTCTCGTCCATCCGGTGCTTCTCATACACGCTATCTTCCCCTGGCTGGCGCAAGCTTCCATCCCCCTTCGCTTTCGCTAACGACCACAGGAGGCTCTCTCCGGCAGGCAGCACGTTAGGCTTTGAATCAAACACCGGATCTTTAAAGGCCACAGCAGCATCAATCAATTCCCATCCCTTCTCCCGAAACATCCCGAGCAAATCGTCCAGAAATAGAGCATTCAACAAGTTGTGGTGAATGAGTAGCGTGTGATCGATCTCACGCCCTAGATAGCGCGTTGAGAGTCCATTGTAGTACTGAGCTCTTTCCCAGATATGATCCAGATAATACCGTTTATACGGTTCGAGCGGCGTATTCGCCGTGCGATCTAGCTTCGATTCCAGACGGCTCGATATGTACCAGTCCGATGCGTCAATCGTGACATGGCCATACTTGTAGCCATGCTTTTCTAGAAAGCGACGGATCCCATCCCGCTTCTCTCTCGTATCTCCAGCCTTTAGGTACGGAAACCGAAAAAGCCGCGTGAAGTTCACAAACTTTCCAATGAGCGCTTCGCACTTCAGAATATCTTGTTCAAACACTCTTAACTCGGTTTTGTGAAAATTCGGGTGGCTAAAGGTATGGTTGGCAATAAGGTGCCCGCTTTTGTCCCATTTCCCGAGGCGTTCCATCACCTGCGGTGTCTGGATATACTTGCCTGTTACAAAAGCGGCCGCCTTAATGTGGTATTTCTCGAGCGCCGCGAGAATTCTTTTGTCTCTCTGAACTAAAGAAAGTGCCGTTCCATTTCGCATTGCAAAATCATCAATCGTAACGGCCACCCGCGCCCCGTACAGATGCGGCGTTAACAGCAACATCAGAAAAAGTTTAGGCAAGCGCCCACCCCCGGGTTACGATTTTAGGTGTCCCAAATATCATGACTTTATCACACCACAGTCTGCTTGCTCTTTGCCTTTTGTGCTACTCGAGCCTATTGCCGGCTGATTTCGCTTCAGAGGTAGATGCGCTCTTTCGTCCATACGACAATCCGCAGGTTCCGGGTGCCGCTGTCTTAGTGCTCCACAACGGGCAGCTACTCTATCAGAAGGCGTACGGCCTAGCGGAACTGGAAACGGACCGGGCCGTGAAGGAAAGCACCAACTTTAGAATGGCTTCGGTAAGCAAACAATTTACGGCACTGAGCACACTCGTCCTCGTGGATAAGAAGTTGCTGGATCTCGACGAAACTCTCCAAGACGTCTTTCCCGACTTCGCTGCATATGGAAGAGAGATAACCATCCGCCACCTCCTACACCATATATCAGGAATTCGAGACTACGAGGAGCTCCTGCCTGGTAGTGGGCAGGTAAACGACTCGGACGTCGTTGCCATATTAAAACGTCAAAACTCCACCTACTTCACGCCGGGTTCCCAATACCGGTACAGCAACTCCGGATACTGTGTGCTCTCTCAAATTGTGCAAGTAAGAGCGGGAATCCCATACGCACAATTTGTGGAGGAAAACCTCTTTCGTCCCCTGGGAATGTTCACTTCGCACGTGTATGAGCGAGACTCTCCCCCACCCATTCCACAAAGAGCGTTTGGTTACACGCGCTACGGCAGCACATTCAAAAAAACCGACCAAAGCCAAACAAGTGCCACGCAAGGAGACGGCGGCATCTACACCTCCGTTTCTGAGTACGCCCGGTGGGCGCGCGGCCTGAATTTTCTAGTCTCACCGGAACTAGCGGAGCTCCTCTTCACCCCCGGAGTACTCAACAATGGCAGTACGATCTCCTATGGCATGGGCTGGAGTTTGGGCAGCGCACACGGTAGAAAACGGTATTCGCACACCGGAAGCACAATCGGTTTTCGTACGGCGGTGGAGCTCTATCCCGAATCTGATACCGCGATTGCGGTATTTATCAACCGCGCAGCAAGCGCGCCGTGGGATATCGCAAGCGAGATTGCTTCTAAGCTCTTCCAGCAAAAAATCTTAGTAATTCCGGTGAATTCGAGGTAAAAAACACTTAAACCAGAGGTAAAGGAGAACTATGGGATCTGAGATCCCTTCATCTCATTTTTCCGCCGCAGACTTCGAGGCGTTTCATGCCAGTCTCCGCAAAGAGACGGGTGTGCTCGCTCGATGGTTTGAAACCAAGCGTTTTGCGTTTAGCGGAAACTCTTTCGGCCTGGAAGTGGAGTTTTGGTTAGCCGACGAGAACTACCTACCGGCGCCTCAGAACAAAGAGTATTTGGCTGCCCTCTCCCACCCGCAAATCGTTTCTGAAATTTCCCGATTCAACGCGGAGTTAAACTCCTCACCCGTGCCCGCCGGCCCGGATTCACTGCGCCGCATGCACGACGATCTTGAAGGCTTGTGGGCGAAAGCTATGCTGGCCGCTGAGCAAATGGGCCTTCACGCCATCGCGATTGGTTCTCTTCCCACTCTTAGGGATACGATGTTGGGTCTGGAGTACCTTTCCGATATGGAGCGTTACCGGGCGCTAAATCAGGAAGTCATGCGCCTGCGTAAAGGTCGCCCGATCCAGCTAGATATCGACGGACGCGATCACCTCCAGGTGACCCGCGCTGACATCATGCTCGAGAGTTGCGCCACCTCGCTCCAAATCCACTTCGGCGTCAGTCCGGAACAGTCTGTACGTTATTTTAACGCATCGATCCTTACTTCGGCGCCCCTAGTTGCTTTGGGAGCAAACGCGCCGTACGTTTTCGCGCACGATCTGTGGGATGAGACACGGATCCCGATTTTCGAACAGGCGGTAAAACTCCCGAGCTTTGTGGATCCAGCAGGACAGCCCATCGGGCGCGTCAGCTTCGGAAGCGGTTATCTCAGACAGAGCATGCTTGAGTGTTTTCTGGAAAACTTAGATGGATACCCGATTCTCATGCCAGCTCGCTTGGGGGACAACCCGGAAAAGCTTGCCCATCTAAAATTACACAATGGGACAATTTGGAGATGGGTACGGCCCATTGTCGGAACTTCCGAGGCAGGCCCTCACTTGCGGATTGAGCAGCGCGTTCCAAGCTCTGGCCCCACAACTGTCGATACGATCGCCAACGTCGCTTTCTATCTCGGACTTACTCACGCGCTTGGGTCGGCCCAAGAGGCCCCGGAAAAGAATTACCCTTTTACCACTGCGAGGAATGCATTTTATGAATCAGCCCGCCGCGGGCTCTCAGCAAACATCAAGTGGATCGACGGCAAGGAGTGGCCCATCCAGGCGCTTCTTCACGATCGGCTAATCGGACAGGCCAAGGCAGGACTTGCCGATCTGGGCGTGGATAAAGGGGATCTCGATTTCTATTTCGATCAGATCCTGTTACCCCGCGTTCGATCAGGAAGAAATGGTGCCGCCTGGCAACGTTCTTATATTTCTACTCACGGTCTTGATTTTCAAGGCCTCGTCGCGCGCTATTGCGAACTCCAAAAGGAAGGAGCCCCTGTTCACCAATGGTCGGTGTAAGGCAACAAGCGCTTCAAGAATTCCATGAAATTCCCGCATGGTTTTATGAGACACCGGTGAAAGAGCTCGCGCGCGTAGCGGGTGGCCCGATGCTCATTCACTTGAAAGGGGCACGCTCTCCGGCGCTTTTTGTTTCAGCCTTGTTGCACGGCAACGAGTGGACTGGTCTTCTCGCGCTTCGAGAATGGTTGAAAGGACTGACGCCTCGCAACCGCCCTCTTCCGCGCGACCTCATTCTCTTTGTGGGGAACGTAGAAGCGGCGGCAATAAACGAACGCCGCTTGGCTGACGGCCCAGATTTCAATCGAATTTGGCGAGAGCCCCCGCCAGCAGTCGCGCCTCTGGTGCATCGAATTCTTGATCTTATGCGGGGCAACCCTCCGTTTGCGGCCATAGACATCCACAACAATACCGGGAAAAACCCAGCCTACGCGTGCGTTAGCCAATGGGAGCACCGCCACTTACATTTGGCGCTTTTATTTGGGCGGCTCGTGGTTTTTAGCGAGCAACCCACGACCACATTTGCTTACACGTCGTCAGAGTTTTGTCCCGCCGTCACTCTGGAGTGTGGGCTATCCGGGGAACCGGCTGGGGTGGCCCGGGCAGTGGAGTACTTGGATGCCTGCGCGCACCTTTCGGCTTTCCCTACCCACCCCGTCCTGCCGCAGGACATTGAGGGCTACCGCACGATGGCACGGATCAGCGTGCTCGACGGTGTTTCGTTTGCGTTTGGCGAAGCGGCTTGCCCAAACCCTGATAGCATTGTGTTTCGAAGCGATTTGGACTCTTTAAATTTCCGGGAACTCCCAGTCGGGACCGCCATCGGTTTTGCATCTACATTGGACGGAATCACCGTGCACGACAAGGACGGCGCCCCTGTGGATTGCCTCAGCCTAAGAGAGGGACAGATCGTAACCACACGTCCTTTGGTTCCCGCTATGTTAAGCGTTTCGCCCATTGCCGTCCGCTATGACTGCCTTGGCTACGTGATGGAACGCCTGGAGGTTCCGCGATGAAGCTTTTTTTTCTAGGTTTTCTTTTAGCTAGCTCGGCCCACGCCTTTTACGAACTTAAATGCGACGGCAACTTTCAGCAAGTCATTGGGGATCCCCCTGAAAAGGTCTTGTTGCAAAAAGTCGATAGCCCATCCTTCGGTGACGCTAAATACGCAGGAGAGGTGCGGGGATTTTCGTTTGAAGTCATTGTCCACCGCGCCTTGGACACTTTTTACATGACGATCCTAGACGGGGACAAACGCATCGCCTTTTCAACAGCACGCATGCCAACATTTGATCACAACGATACGATGCTAGATATCACGCTTGCGGACGGCTCGCGTAGATGGATCAGTTGTGCGTATCAAAAACGCTAGCAATCTGTGCGGCACGACATCTTGGACGCTTACTTCGCCTCGTGAGCCGCTTGCCCTGCGTGGTACGTTGCATAGACGTACACAGGAATCTTCAAAGCACCCAAGACATCATACAAAAGCGGTTTTACCTCGTCCCAATCCAGACCACCCACGCCGGTCGCAAGCTTGGGAATCGCCAGGCTTTCAAACTCTTCCGCTTCAACTTCCTTGCGAAGCGCCTTCAGGCAATGGTTGACGTGGCTAAGTGTGGCTTTCCCGGGCTTGGCTCCGCGATCGTACGCGGCCTCCTGAGTGAACAAATTAACGATTCTGACGTGTCCCGGCCCACCCCACGTCCAGAGGCCACCGCATTCGGGGTGCTTAGTGTGACAATAATGACGAAAGTCATTATACATCGCCGGCCACCGCTCCCGCAGCGCAAGCGCCAGTCCGTGATTGAACGAGTCGTTCGGGGCAACCCCATGGGCAACAGCATGGGCTTTGGTCAGCAAGATATCTCCGGATACTTCGTGGATCATGTCGACTCCTTACAAAAGTTGGCCCGACCATAGCTCAAGACACGAGTACTTTCCAGGAGATTTGGAAGACATTGATTTTAGGTTGATTTGGTGGCAGGTTTCGGACTTACCCTACCAGCACCCCGAACAGTTTTCCGACTCCCATACTCACAAACATGGCAAGCGCACCCCAGAAGGTGACCCTCGCAATCGACTTTATCGCCGAAGCCCGCCCAATATAAGCAGACGCGCTCCCAAGCCCGGCCAAGCACAGAATCGAAAAGAGAATTACTAGAACCGTAGTTTCAGCGTGCGGAGTAAAAACGCAAGCGCCCAAAGGCAACCCGGCACCCAACGTAAAGGTCGCTGCCGACGCCAGCGCGGCCTGCAGCGGGCGGGCTCGCATCAATTCCAAAATCCCCAGTTCATCGCGCGCGTGCGCTCCCAACGCGTCTTTGGCGGTCAGTTGAAGAGCCACCTGCTTTGCAAGAGTCCGATCCAAGCCGCGATCCACATAGATGGCAGCCAGCTCGGCTAATTCCTGCTCGGGCTGCGTAATGAGTTCCTTTCGCTCCCGCTCAAGATCAGCGGCCTCGGTATCCTTTTGGGAACTTACTGAAACATATTCCCCGGCGGCCATCGACATGGCACCGGCTACCAGTCCCGCAATCCCCGCGGTCAGTATTTGAGCGCGATCGGCTCCGGAAGAAGCGACTCCCACTACGAGACTAGCCGTTGAGATAATCCCGTCGTTCGCCCCCAGCACCGCCGCCCGCAGCCAAGCTATATGGGAGACTCTATGTCGCTCTGCATGATGCATCGTTAATCTGTTAGCGTACACTCCGCGTAGGTGGCAATATACCCGGGATTCCCGTTAAAGACAGAGAAAATGGCAAACACGTTTTTTTCCTCAATTTCCGGGGTAACACAGACTTTGCCCTTAGGATCTTTAATGAGGATGTCTACCCGAGCAATACCGGAGTGCTCGTAGTAGCGCAATCTTGCCGCACATTCGGAATACTCCACACGGACCGGTTGCCCCACAAACGCCAACGTCTGTGTTTCGTCGGCGTACTGAAAAGACAATCTGTACTCGGAATCCTTTCGGCTAAGCACCGCGTGGTCACCATAATCGCTGGTACAGTCCGCAACGATCTGGGTGGCCGCCAATACAACCTGGCTTACAAAAAAACAAAATACCAAAAGAGTGCGCACGCTACCTCCCCCTGTTAGATTTTGTGTTTACTGCTTATCTGCCAGCGGCTCTACACCTGTCGTGCCGCCACATTTTGGTAGCTTATCATGGATTTCCATCCAATCCGCCTTGTCGGAATAGAACACGTGGGCCTGGGGTAAACGATCGACGTTGGAGGTTACTGTCGCGCGAGTCACATGGACTTCGTCTGGCCACCGCGGCGATCTAAAGAAGAGCTGCGTCCCACACTTCTTGCAAAATTGCCGCAACCCCTCGGCAGTCGAATGGTACATCGCAAGATTGCGCTCTAAATCACTGATGTGAAGCTTCGCTTCCCATGTCCCAATCCATGTCACAAAAGGAGCGCCGCTAGCCCTGCGACAAAGAGAGCAATGGCAGTGGGCGACAAACTTGGAGGGGAGCTCAAACTCATACCGAACGCTTCCACAAAGACACTGCCCTTTGGCTGAATTAGTTTCACTCATAGCAATCCTCGGAATGATCTATCACATAACACATATTTAGAGTACTATCTAAATATCTAAGGATGAACTGTGCAAAAGGTGCTCGAAGCGATAGCCGATCCGACGCGGCGCAGAATTCTGGACCTCCTAAAAGGAGGCGAAATGTCGGTGCGCGAGCTA
>JAGQZV010000161.1 GCA_020435295.1 Bdellovibrionales bacterium
AGCACGGAAACGGGGGCAAGGTTCATTTACGAAATAGGCTATGTTTCAAACGAGTCACATCGTCTTATCTTGAGAGACAGTGAGCGGGTAGAGCTGCTTCGCCACTTTAAGGGAAGTCTGGATGATTTACTTAAAGTCGCGCATGCTACGGCAATATCGGACGCGACAGTGCACGCCGATGAGCACGTCGCTCGCTACGGAATGGACAGCTTGCCACACGACCAGGTAGTGGCAACACAACTGCAAAAATCCTTGGTGAATTTTTTTCGCATGTGGGCGCATACGTTTGACGCGCTCTCCCGGCCTAGGAAATGCGCACTCTCCAAGGACCAAAGGGCGATATTCGCGGGCGTTTTCACCCAAATTAGATCGGCGAGAAACTATGAATGGTTTTGTAGTAAGAAGGGCGAGTGGCTACTACGGTATCTCCAAAATCGCAGTTTGCCGGTAGATATTCTACTCTTTTGTTGGCGCGCTATTGCGGGCGGATAATCAGGAACAAAGACTGTCCGAGTAATCCATTTTAAATTTCCCACCGCGCGGTGTAGAATTTCTGCTGAAACATGATTGCTAAAATGCGTCTCGCGGGAGCCGGCTGGTTCCGCATCGTGCTGTTTCCATGCTTGCTATGGGTGGCCCCTGTATTCTCTCAGCCTTGGCTCGCCAACCACCAGGCCCAAAACTGCGCGGCTTGCCACTCCCCTTCAAGACTGAATCTGCCCGCAGCTAAGAGGCGGTGTACGCTTTCCTGCCAAGGTTGCCACGTAAATCCGAACGGGGGAGGACTTCGTAGTCGGTACGGCGTGTGGAATCAGCAGCGCTGGCAACGTTCTTTTGCGTTGGACGCGCTCCATCACAAAAAGGCGCCTGCGCCGGCCGGCAAGCAATCGTATCTCAACGCCGCTAAGGGAAAGCCCAAATCCAAACCAGTTCCGCTTGTGGAAACGGATGAGCTAGAGCCGACGCTATCAGAGTACAACAAATACAGTGATGACGCGTGGAAGAGTACCGCGCTCAATTACGCAGAATTTAAAACACACATGTCTGACGTGGATCCGTATCACGAGGAACGGGCGATGCCGATTCAGGCCGGTGGAGATTTTCGTTATTTCATTATCGCTCAAGACGGGCAGCCTACCCATGCCTGGTTCATGGGGGCGGATTTGGGCGTACGGGTGAGGCCTACCCCAGAAATGCTTTCTCTTGTTTTCGAGTCGCGTTTCTTAAATCAACCCACCAATACATCCCCGCTCGCCGTGTTTACGTCAGAAGCTCGGGTACGATCGGCCTATGTACTTGTTGATGACTTGCCGTACAACACCCACGTGATGTACGGGCTCTACCGTCCGATGTTTGGACTCTACCACCCCGATCATACGGCGCTGGGACAGGTGCTTTCGGGCCTTACACAGCGATCCGTATTCCATGCCATTGGGATAGGCTCTGCTCCAAATGTACCGTTCTTAAATGCGCACCTGATTTTTCCTGGCCCCACAACGAGTGCGGATCAATCTAGCGGGTTTGTGATTAATCTCGGTGGACGTTGGGTGACGGCTGGAATTAGCCTTCTGATTTCTTATTGGAGCACGACCACGCCTGACGCTTTGGCAGCAAATCTTCAACGAAAGATGTTGTCTGTCAGCATTGGGACAGAGATTGACCGCCTTATCTTCAATTCGGAGCTTTTGAGATTTGAAAAAGAGTTTCAGCCGGGAAATTTTGATAGGGGCACAGTATGGAGCAACCGCGTAAAATATAGGTTTTGGCGTGAGCAATACCTTGTTCTAAACCATGCGTTTTCAAACACAGCCAGAAACGGAAAAGCGGGCTCCAGCAACGAGTTTATGCTTGGAGCGATGGGGTATTTGCTTCCGGGGACTCAAGCCGAGTTGTTGTACGTGCGGCGGTACAATCTGGTTGGCTCCACACCTTCCACAGAAAGTGGAATCCAATTTCAGACACACATCTACTTCTAGACTCCATAAATTGCAGATCTTTTGGGCAGGGCCGTACAGAGAGTTGACAAAACCCGTGCCTGCGTAATTCGCTTAAATGGCCTGACAATTGCTCCTAAATTGTGCGGGTGTTTTCATGCATAATAGGGTTAGGGGAGAAAGGGCATGGAAAGCCCGAGTGAAAAGGGCCACCAAGCACATTCTAGAGACTTTACTGTACTGTAGTGTCTTCTTCTTTGCCGGCTGCCAGATGTTTGATCCGTACCACGATCCATTTGATCCCACTTATGGGTATTTGGGTTCGCTTGTCATTCTCGATCAAGGTAAGCACGAGCAGGTGATGATGCTACTTGAAAGTAAGTGCGCGTCTTGCCATGGGCCTGCCAGTAGTGGTCTTGGTGGTTTGGGATATATTACCGATGTGGACCTATTGGTGACGCGCAGAAAAGTCATCCCGGGCGACTCCCCAGGTTCCCCCATCTATTACCGTTGCGCCGATGGTTCGATGCCTCCCGGTGCACCGCTCTCCGATAGCGAAGTAGCTATGATTGCCGATTGGATCGACAATGTCCTAGTACTCGATGGGGATCCAGGGCCTGATCCCGGGCCTTCGATGCAATTCCCTCCGAACGCTTCTGATTTAACAAAAGCGGCCCTTACGATCCTAAATAACCGCTGTGCGTCCTGTCACAATGCTGTTTCCGGGGAAACAACAGGGGGAGGCGTACTAGAAATTGTAGATCCGAGGCAGATCGTTATTTCCGGTCTTGCAAAACCTGGGAATTCAAGCAAGTCGCCACTCTACCGGGCGATTATCCCGCTCTCCAAGGACGGGAATGTCCCGCGGATGCCAAAGGCGCCGGCACCGGTGTTAGGTGCCGAGGAAGTAGAAACCATCCGAATGTGGATCGATACGGAATTGACCGCGGATCCAGAAGGCTTGCCCGATTACACGCCGAAACCGCTAGAAGCTACCTACAGTTCCATCCGTATGAATGTTCTCGCTACTCGTTGTGTGTTGTGTCACGGCGGTTCTCGTGGGACTAAGGATGGAAAGAACTATTCTACCTACTCGGGAACGTTGGGGAGCGTGAAACTATCTAATCCGAGTGATAGCAAACTCTACACGTGCCTGAGCGATGGCATGCCGCAAGAGTATTCTTCGCTGAGCAGCTCAGAGAAGCAAACCATTCTCAATTGGATCAGCAGCGGGGCTCCGAATAATTAAAAGGGAACGATTCACTTTTAACGGGAGGGGTGAGAATCGACCCCGAAGGGAACGATTCACTTTTAACGGGAGGGGTGAGAATCGAACTCACCGACGACGCATTCACGCCGCCCGCCGGGGTTGAAGCCCGGGAGGCCCACCAGTGGCCCATCCTCTCCCAGAAAAAGACAGTTTAGTAAGTTAAACGGCAACCGTAAAGCAATGGATGCGTGGTTAGAGTGCCAGGGCCGCGTGCACGAGCACGGCTGCTCCGGCAAGCGCTATAGAAAAACCCACCGTTTTTGTAATGGCGTTATCAGTCAACCGAATCCCCAGCAGCTGCCCAAACAACGCGCCCGCTAAAAAGCCTGAGGCACAGGGCAAAAGCAGCGACGGTGTTACGTGACCGAGCTGCCAATGCGTGAGCCCCGAACCCAGACTGGTGAAAACTATCATGCAGAGAGCGGTTCCTGTAGCGATGCGGACGGGAACGTTAAACACCTGCAGCATGATGGGCGTTTTTAGAATGCCGCCCCCGATCCCAAACAGGCCTGCCAAGACGCCAGCCAATAAACCAAATAGCGTTGCTGCGAAAAAACTCACGCGGTACGAAGCGCTACGTAGCGCCGGTTCAAAAGAGTTCAGCTTGCGGATCGTTTGGGAGACATGCCCGGAGTTGAGTCTTGGCCGGAATAAGCGCCAAGAAAGAAAAATCAAAAAGCCGGCAAATACGAATTCCAGCGGTTTTGTCGGAACTAAACTGGTGAGGCGTGCACCCAGCACCGCCCCCAGCAGAGTGGGCAGTTCCAAGGCCAACATCAGCTTGAAATCGATGTTCTTATTTTTCAAGTTTACTAATGTAGATAGCAGGCTTGCAGGAAACAACGATAGGGCGGTGACACCAATGGCATGGCTGATCGGAACCTGAAAAGCCATGACCATAATGGGAACGAGGAATACTCCGCCGCCGAACCCGGCTATGGTTCCTAACGAGGCGACCAACGCCGAAATAAGAAATAAGCTCAGGTGCATTTGAAAATCCTAACCTCCTCTTTTGTACCACGGAAGCGCGGTAAGTAATCAGAATCCCATCAGTTCCGTCCTAAATATCCCTTGTTTTGCGAAAAGCCTAAGGTGACGCGTCGGGTCATCCGATAGCAGGGGTGAAGGTGTGTTATCGAAGCCGTTAAGAAAATAAGTCTCGTGGTGGTTGCGTGTGCGTGGCTCCTTGCGGGCAGGGCCGAAGCCAAGTCTGACTTGCGCAAGATATTACCCGGTGGGTTTGTGTTTCCGGCCTTTTCAGATGCCATTAGCGTGAACCCTTCTTACCTCCTGCACGAAAAACGTCGCAACTTGAGTTTGTTTTATGAGCCTCCGGACTCAGACACTGCGCCGAACCAACACGACGCGAGCCTTAGCTTTGCCAGTTCCAACGGGCGTTTTGGATATGGGTTGAAATACGAGAGTTCGCTAAACGATCAAACCAACCAATTTGATCACAACGCAGCTCTTGGCTTTGGCATGGGCACTAAGGAGTTTGCATTAGCGGTCGCGGTAAAACTTCTTACGGACGAATCTATTGTGAGCCACTATGTGAACCTCGCTTTTCGCTATGGAAAAGGCGGGATGTATTACCAACTCGTCATGCACGAGGTAAATGCCGACACTCTTTTTGAAGGGGGAGTGGGGTACACGCAAGGCATGGCGAGTGTGGAAGCCAGTCTGCTTTCTCCTCACTTTAGTCGTCTTGGGGCCGACGCCTACCGTGGCAGTGTAGCTGTGGCACTGGATGGCGAACGTTTTGGCGCTGCGGCACGGTTGAGTGTGACCGGACTTAGCTTAGTGGTGGGTTACCAGTTTAGCGTTTTCTTCCGACCGAAAGAGTCCATTTATTTGATCTTCAAATACGAAGATCCCCGTCGTATCGGCTTCGGACTTACTCTTTCCTTTTAACTACGTAGAAACTTAATAAAAAGATCCTTGTCCTTTGACCCAAGATCCGTATCATGAGTGCAACAGGGGAAACTAAACATATGAAAAAAATCGTGGGTCGAGGGCTGATTGTCCTAGTGTGGCAGAGTGTGTTTGCGGGCGCGTTGTTCGGTGCCGGTGTGCCACTCATTCCTAATCCCGAGTTCACAAATGGCGACTTGTGCGGTGTCAAAGACAAAGACTTTGACGAGTTCCGCTACGATGAAGAAATTGCACACTGCAAGCGCAATGTTTCCAAGGGCCGACGCGACGGCATCTACGAAGACTACAACATCCCCAGCCGCTGTCGGAACGATTACACTATTGACCACTTTATTCCGCTTTCCATTGGCGGAAATAACCGAAATGAAAACTTGTGGCCGGAACATAAGGCCATTAAAGCGGTTCGAGAAAATCTCGAATACGATGTCTACCTTGATCTGCGCGGGGCGAGAATTACCCAGAAGGAAGCCGTCAGTATTATCCGTACGGCCAAGCTAGCTCCTCCCGTTGAGGAAGTGCAGCAAGAACTCAGTGACTATGCTGACTGCGGGCCGCTGCAGGAGATTCCTACCCAGCAAAGCCCGGTAAAAGAGCAAGAATAACTGTTCCCAGGCAACAAATAGCGCCTGCGACATTTTAGGTTCTAGAACGTGCGGTGCGCGTGATGCGCGTACCCCCACGGATCCAGTTCTGCAGCTCGGGCGCGAAAAAGTGATCGAGTTCAGTAACATCAGGCCGACTGGCTTGCTCCAGGCGCCGAGCCAGTCCCTCCGGGATTTCAAAATTTAGCGCATTCAGGTTGGCCTCTAGCTGCTCCGGCTTTGTCGCTCCGATCAAAGTTGATGTGATGCCCGGGCGCCCCGTCACCCAGTTGAGCGCCACTTCGGCGGGTTTTCTGCCGAGTTCTTCGGCAACGCCCTGAAGGGCATCGAGGATTTTCCAATTCTTGTCTTGCGTAAATTTTTCCATGACTGGATTGCCCGATCCCTGAACCGTTTTTACCCGGCCTTCTCCACTAAAACCATCGCTGGTCCTTTTGTATTTCCCCGTTAGAAATCCGCTTGCTAGCGGGCTCCACGCACAGATGCCCATACCGAGTTCACTCGCTAATGGACGGTGCTCCTTTTCGAGGTTGCGTGATACGAGTGAGTATTCCATCTGCAGCGCCGCAACCCGCTCAAGCCCGCGCAGCTCGGCGATGGTTTGCGCCCGGGTAGCGTACCAGGCCGGAGTGTCGCTTAGCCCGAAGTAGCGAATTTTCCCCTGGTGAACCAGATCATTGAGTGTGTAGACGACTTCTTCGACGGGGGTGAGATCGTCATAGGTGTGAAGCCAATAGAGATCGATGTAATCTGTTTGCAAGCGCTCTAATGAAGCCTGAAGCGAGCGGTATATAGTCTTGCGACTGTTGCCACCGGAATTGGGATCCCCTGGCGTGGCGCCGTAAGTGAATTTCGTCGCTAGCACCAGGCTCTCACGGCACCGCTCTTCTTTCATGAATTCGCCAAGCAGTTCTTCGCTTTTTCCGTCGGTATACGCATCCGCGGTATCGATAAAATTGCCGCCGGCGGCGCGGTAGCGGTCAAAGATATCCTTCGCTGTACTCTTTTCCGAGCCCCACCCCCAGTTATCTCCGAACGTCATTGTTCCCAGGCAAAGCGGGGAGACGCGAAGGCCCGTTTTGCCTAACAGCCGGTACTCACAAAGACTTTCGATTCGTTGATTGGTATTCATGCGCTCACCTTGACGCACTTTGTAATGGAGTTCAAGCGGGCTTCTATAAAAAATTGCGCACAGCACCAAAGTTAGGTAGCGTCCCGGTAGTTGGGGGTTGCATGAAAAGTACCTTTTTCGTCCTATTAATTTTTTTCGTAGTTACGTCGGTGTGCCGTGGCAGAACACTCTCTGCTTCCGGTGTCGAAGTGCGCTACAAGTACACCCACCAGTTTCGATCTCTGCTCCCTGCGAGTGCGTCGGACAAAGATAGCATCGATGATGCGGCCGAGTTCCACGCTGCCCACCTCTTTGGCTTGTTCCACTCCCCCGAGGGTGCCGAGGCCCACGGGTATTACGCGGATCTCGTGGAAGGTTTTGCCGGAACCAAGCACCCACATGTCGTAACGGCTCGAGGTTTTCGAAAGGGAGATGATCGCTATCTCTGGGTGGAATACCAAGTAGATGGAACGATGCTCGTTTTGAAAGATGTCGTCGAGGATTGGATTGGCAACCGCCCGTCGGGGAGCGTGGAACTTCCACTTTTGTCGGATTTGCCGGCCATCTATTCAGATAACGCAGAGGAGTACCGGAAAAAGAAATGGAAGCGGTGTACGGATTCTCATTACAGCACAGCTTATGATTTCAGCTACTTTTATGATCCGTTTCGTTGTGAGGAGTTGGGGCGCTCGCCTTTGGCTGCCGACGTAAAATTTTCTGTAGAACGAGTGACAAAAGGGGGCCGTGCGCAGTTTCCGCAAAAAGCGATTTACGCAGACAACGGCAACGGTCCGCTTACTACGCTGTATTTCGTGGCAGGCTTTGATGATACGCCCGCGTCCGGAAGTACTCCGCACGAAATTCACCAGGACGCTGGCTGGAAAACGTATGCTGCTGTGGAGCGGTTACTTACCGAAACGCACGGATTTCGGAAGATGGAAAGCCTTGCCGATTTACGGGCATTTTTGGGAGAAGAGTTTTCGCGCATTGAGCTGTTGACACCCGTGACGTTGGTGCATGATGTGCAGCGCCGCTACTTCGGTACTTTTGCAAAAAAAAACGGC
>JAGQZV010000162.1 GCA_020435295.1 Bdellovibrionales bacterium
TGTCGCCGGTGCGATCGCACTGATGGGCACGACGGCGGCACAGGCAGGTGCGGCTAAGAGTATTGCAACGAGCGAAGCGAACAAAGTCGTAACAAATACCAAGACCAAAGCCGACGCGACCTTATATGTGGCCAACAACGAAATGCAGGCCAAAGCGGCTGAGACCCAACTTATCGCGAGTCTCGCAAAGCAAAAAGAGGCGGGAAAAACTTTTGACACAGTTGTGGGCATCAACGCTTCTCTTGCGGCTTCGGCTAGCGCGCGCGCGGCCCGTTTGGATCAAGCGTACTTCAACCGCGGCGTCGAAAAAGCCCAAGCAGAACTATTGATGTATGTCCAAGCGGGGCAGGCGGCACTCACAGAGTATGCGATGAAAGCGAGCGCGATGGTGAGGGGCTACGTGCCCAACCAACTTGGGCCAGCGACTTTGGATCCGTTGGGTAGCCGAACGGTGGCTTCCACCACGGTTTCGCCCGCTTCCACGGTACTTCCTGGACTGACCTCGCCAAGTTTTCGCGCGGCGATGGCATCGCCGAGCGTGGAATCGCCGCAAGCAGGCTTGGAACGGGTTGCGGCGGCGCTACGTGGTTCGACACGGCAGCGCCCGGTTCGGATCCCGCAACCGGCGCCAGTCGTACGCGCCATCGCTAGCTTCGAGGGAACACCCCACGTCTCTTCCTCTGAGCGCGCTCGCGCCGTCTCGGCTCTTGGCTCTTCTACGAGCCCGACCCATACTCGTTAATCCAAACAGTAGACAGCAGTGTACACACGGTGGACGGCCCGGTTCGGGACCGCCAATAAAGTTAATAATTTAAATAAGTTGTGAGCCGGCTCCTGCCTGCTCTTTTTTCAGACAACGTCGTCAAAATAGTCAGTTCAAGTTGTGCGATTTCAATAACTTGCGTTTAGACAACGAGTATACTCCAGGGCCCTCGCCAAGCGTCAACACAGCGGTCACGAATGAAATTCAGTTATTTCAACAGTTTAAGATGTTTTTTTTTGGCCGAGACTTGGCAAGGCATATGCAATCCTAATGGTTGGGGATACCACCAGCACGTTTGCCGCATATTATTCGGGGACAACATTGCTTCATAGGGCAGACAAATCAACGCTCGGAGTTACTCCACTACAGGTCGTAGTGCTCGGGGCATTGCTGACTTGGAATGGGATGGTTTCCAAGCAGTCGTCTACGTATTCATTCGTGCAAATGTTTCTGCCCGTAGCCCTCGCTGAGCAAGGGGGCTGCCCGAGTTGTGGGGGCGGTGGAAGCGATGGAGAAGGCGGTGGTCAGGCAGGAGAGATCCTCCTCGGTATCGCTGCGATATTAGCTCCAATCATGGCGGCGGTGGCCCAGATATCGGCGGCTGAAACGCAGGCCGAGGCTGACAAGTTTGTGGCAAAAACCGCTGCGGACGCGGCCATTACGCAAACCAAGATCCAAGCCAACGTTACAAAACAACTTTCTGATAACCAACGTTCACTTTCCGAGCAGAATCTTGCGGTGACCCAACAGCTAGCGCGCGAACAAGAAGACGCGCGGCGCGAGCGAGTAAACTTGCAGCTCGCCGCTCTAGAAAAAGAACGTGCGGCGCAAGAAGCGGAACGGCGTGAGATTCGAGCGATTGAGCAGGATCGTATTGATCAACAAATTGCTTTTGCCAAAGAACAAGCCGACGAAAACCTTCGCCTCGCTAAGCTCTCTATTAATACCCAGCTGGTAGCGCAGGGGCTTGCAACAGGGGTGGCTCCAGCAGGTTCGCGCGGTCGTCTGACGACGACAAGTACTGGCACGTCCAGTTCTACTGGAACTTTAGCGTCAAGTATCACGCAACGAGCGGTTTCAAGCCCCGCAAGCCAGAGTCGTGGGGCTACTGTGCCCGCCTCGAGCCGAGCGGGTTCTACGATCGTGTCCCGTGGTGTGGCTTCTATACCCGGCTCCGGCAGCAGCCAGCTGGCGTCGCTGACCGGATCGAGCAAACTTATCCAAGCGGTGCAGAAGGACGCGCTTGCTGGCGTAAAGAACGCGGGCGTGGGTGGCACTGGGGCCGTCTCTGGCGCACCCGGCGTTCGCAACGCGAGCGGTTTTCAATTTGCCCCAACCGGCGGGGACTTCGCAGGTTCAGTGCCGAGCCCCCAACTCGATCAGCAGATCCAGAGTGCGGGCGTCGTACGCGGCTCTACCCGTGGTGTGCACCAGCTGACGGATGCGGCCAAGGCGGAACGGGACGGGAACGGCTCGGATCTCACTAGGTTTTTGTCGACGGTCCGAAGCGACGCGGTTTGGCGCGGTACCCGCCACACGAGTGGGGGGAATGCGGCCGGGTCGCTGGGGGGAGGCCACCAAAACCGTGGCATCGGTCGCTAGAAGGCGTGTGTACAACAGGCATACAGTGAAAAATGCCGTCAAATTGGGCCTTTAGATGCTTTTTCTGTGTTTTCGCGTAGTGCTGTACCAAGTGTTCAGACAGCTTCCAATCATCGAATCAAATCAAATCAACTAGTTGCGTAGCCTTGCCCGACTGGGCACTTGGCAAGCTATGTGCAATTTCTATGGGTGTGGGTGAGTCCACCGTGCCTAACGGCCGCCTCCGAGCAGGGGGCGCTGGCAAGGCAGTAGACACACTCAAGTACGACAACGAAGCGAGAACAACTGAGAATGACCCCCCACGGAAGACATTCGAGCCTAGCGCGACCCCATCGTCGCGGCCTTACGTGGGTGCTTACCCTCGTTTTATTCGTCTCCTCCGTGCATAGCCGCGCGCTGGCCGTGGAGGCGACTCAAACTCTTGATCCGACACAATACCGTTTATCTCCCAAAGCCCAACACTGGAGAGTCGCACCCGCGGTGCGGCACTTGCTGCCGTTCTTTCTGCCGCAAGCGGCGGCCGCTTGAGGCGGTTGTGGACAGGGTGGCCAGGGTGGCGACCAAGGTGGAGGCGGCGGCGGCCAGGCGGGAGAAATACTTCTCGGGCTCGCGGCGATCATGGCGCCCATAATGGCGGCCGTGGCTCAGATTTCAGCAGCGGAGTCGCAAGCGGACGCGGACAAATTTGTCGCCAAGACCGCGGCCGACGCCGCCATCACTCAGACCAATATTCAAGCCGATGTGACGCGCCAACTTTCCGATAACCAACGAGCGCTCTCGGAGCAAAATCTTGCCGTGACCCAACAGCTAGCGCGCGACCAAGAAGATGCGCGGCGTGAGCGCGTGAACCTGCAGCTTGCGGCTCTTGAAAAAGAACGTAAGGCCCAGGAAGCCGAGCGAAAAGAAGTTCGTGCCATCGAGCAAGAACGTATCGATCAACAAATTGCTTTTGCCAAACAACAGGCTGACGAGAACCTTCGCCTCGCCAAACTCTCGATTAATACCCAACTTGTCGCCCAAGGTCTGGCGACGGGAGTCGCCACTGCGGGATCCCGCGGCCGGTTGACGGTGAGCGGCAGCAGTACGACAAGTACCAGTTTGGGCACTGCTATCTCGTCGACAACGCGTGCCGCAACGGACTCCAATCGTGGCGCGGACAATGAGAGCGCGAGCGCTCCTCTTAACCGAGGGTTAAGCGGCTTAGTGGCTGGGCTCGCCGGAGTGAGTCCGTCGAAGGCGAACGTTGCAGCGGCCGGAAATAACGCTACAACCGAGGCGAAGGCACAGGCTTCGCGGGCGTTGCTGGCTTCAGTGGGAGCTCCCCGAGTAGGGTTGGCAAACGCCAAAGGCGGCACGGCACCGACCTCCCGTTTACGCGCCGTCGCTGGCGGCACGGGTCTGCCAACGGGAACGGCAATGGGCTCGGGCTCTGGCAATGCGTTTTCTTTTTCTCCCGGTACAGGCGTATCCGGAACGCTGAACAAAGGACTGTCGGGTACGACGCGGGCTCTGATGTCGACGCGCGACAACCACAACTTAATTCTAGGCGAACGAGCTGTCTCGGATTTGAATCGAGTCCTGCAGAGCGTGCGTAGCGGTGGCAGCGTCGCCTCTCAAGATTTCTCAGAGTTTTTTGCGGATCAAGAAAAGAAATTGGATCAACTAGGGACAGCAAAGCAACAGACTTCTGCGGCGCCCTTTGAAGGCGCCTACCGTCCACCGACGACAGGTCGCGCGTTGATGGGCCGAAAGAACGCAGCCGGGCGATCTCACGCTCTAGGTTACTAAAGTTTCTCGGGGGGTGGTCAGGGACGTTAAGGGGATACCCTGACCAGTTGTCAACGAAGCCGGAAGGCAATAGGGGCCTTCCGGCTTTGCTTTTTAAGCCACATTACAATTCTGCAAATGTCGGAGCGCCGGGAATCTCGGCATACAGTTGTGTGTATTTCAGGGCTTGATAATGTTCCCGAAGCACGCCCTGATCGGAGAGATGTAGGCGCGCATTGTCCACGGTCTCGCGCAGCTGGGACGAACTGGTAAAGTCGGTTAAGTACTGGGATAAGCGCAGCGGAGACAGGGGAAGCAGTTCCGAAAGTGCGCTATGCCGATCCATAAAGATTACCGGCACACTGAAATAGAGTGCTTCCAGCGCAAGGAACGGCCAATCAAAAGCCCGTTCCGTTAGATAAAAGCACAAAGATGTGTATTGCAGCGTTTTCTTCCATTGCTTGGCGGAAAACTCTCTAGCATCACCAAACTGAAACGTACGCAGCGGAAGTTGAGGGAATTGTCCGCTGACAACGTGCTGCAGTTTGCGCAGATCGAGCTCTCGGCCTCCGTCGGTCAAGAATAGGATTTGCCCTTCGTAGCTCCCTTCGGTTTCGTTCGTATGGTGAACGTAGCGGCGTACGGAGGGGAGAATGACGTGTATCTGTTCCTCCGCAATCTTGTAATGCTCTTGCAGCAGGCTAGCGTCGTGTTTGGAGGGGACGACGAACCGGTGATTCTGTGGGATCGGTGGTAGGGCTGCGCCCAAGCTTCGGTACGCCGGCAGCACGGTGGTGATTGTCGGGCAATCTAGAAATGGTTCCATGCGATCCGCGGGGCGAAAACGGTGGAATGCCGTGATGGATGACGACTCCACGAAGTGTTTCTCCCACGCCGAATAAAAGAACGAACCCCCAATTTGACGTTTGGTATCGAAGCGCTTGAGCTGACCAGAAAAGACTTGGGAGGGGTGGCTTAGAAGCACCGCTCTGCGTTTTTCCACCCATTCACTGCCAGCCTGCGGGTGTCCCTGGGCGGCGACTAGTTGGTCGATGAGTTCCTGGGCGACAAGGCCTTGGGATTCAAACTCAGCCGCGGCTCGACCGTCGATACAAAGTCGTGGAGTGTGCATACTTCTATTAAAGCACAATTTGCGCCGGAGTTGAACGACGCGGCCAACGCGGAGCGGCGCTGGCGCCTCATTTGCAGTTTGCCGGGAGCAGGAGAAGGGAGACAGTACGGGATGCACAGGTTGTTGGCTGCTTTTTGGCTGTTGGTTGCGCTCGTGGGTTGCCGCTTATATGGCCGATACGCCGATTCGCGCCTTCTCATCACCTTCATGGACGTCGGGCAAGGTGACGCTACTCTCATACGGCTGCCCGGTGGACAAAGTTTTCTGATCGATGCCGGATTGCGGACTCGGCGTTTGGATATGGGGAAAAGGGTGGTGGTCCCGGTTTTGGCGGGAGAGGGTGTTCTTAAGTTGGAGGCAGCCATTCTCACGCACCCCGATGCCGATCACGTGGGGGGGCTTGTGGAGGTGCTCAGTTCATTGAAAGTAGGCGCTTTGTGGCTTCCGCGGTATTTCTTGCCAGCGCATAAACCGCTGCTTACCGAGACTATCGCGCGGGCACGCGAGCGTGGGGTGAGTGTGTTGCCCTGGGTAGCGCCTACTCGTTTTACGCTGGCTCCTGGCGTTCGTTGGTGGGTGGGTGTGGGTAGCGGTGGCTCAGACAACGATCGCTCCCTTCTCGTCAGAGTTGCTTTCGGGCCGTGTGCCGCTCTTTTTACCGGAGACATTGGGGCCGACTCGGAACGGGTGCTAGCGCATTTGGGGGATAGCACGGTCCTTAAGGTGTCTCACCATGGGAGCCGATTTTCTTCAGACGCGGTCTTCCTACAACACATGCGCCCCCAGATCGCCGTCATCTCATCCGGCACCCACAACCGTTACGGGCACCCGCACTCGGATGCGTTGGAGAGGTTGAGGCGGGCGGGGAGCGAGGTCTTGCGGACAGACTTTCATGGGCGCGTCGATATCGCTTTCGATCGAGAGGGCCGCTTTTACTGTCAGTCTGCGCTAGGATCGTGTGGGAGCGGTTACTGTTCTGACTCTAGGCCCAATTGACGGCGTTTTAATTCTACGATTTGGTCGCGCAACTCAGCCGCTTTTTCGAACTGAAGATTTTTGGCGGCCTTTTTCATTTGTTTTTCGAGGCGCTCGATCTCCTTGGGAATGTCTGTGCTGTTTACCGAAGAGTACTCCGCCTCCGGTTCAGCCACTTTTACTTCATAGTAGTCACTTTCCTCAACCTGGTAGAGGGAACTTTGAATGTTCTTTTTTACTGAAAGAGGGGTGATGCCATGTGCAGTATTGTAAGCTTCCTGGATTTTTCGCCTTCGTTCAGTCTCCTTCAACGCAAAATCCATCGCCTCTGTGTTGTGATCCGCGTACAGGATTACCAGACCTTCCACGTTGCGTGCCGCTCGTCCAATGGTTTGAACGAGCGAGGTCTGACTTCTTAGAAATCCCTCTTTGTCTGCGTCCAGAATAGCGACGAGCCCGCACTCTGGAATATCGAGTCCTTCGCGAAGTAAGTTGATCCCTACAAGGACGTCAAACTGCCCTAGCCGCAGTTGGCGGATAATTTCTACGCGCTCTATGGTGTCTATGTCAGAATGAAGGTATTTCACCTTCATTCCCATCTTTTGGTAATACTCGCTGAGGTCTTCCGCCATCTTCTTCGTTAGCGTAGTGACCAGTGTGCGCAACCCTAGTTTAGAGCGTTTTTTTATTTCTCCAAATAAGTCGTCCACGCAGCCCTTGGCGGGTCGAACCACGACCTGTGGATCAAGCAATCCGGTGGGCCGAATAATTTGCTCTACGATTCGATTGCGCGATCTCTTCTGCTCATAGGGGCCAGGGGTGGCCGATACATAAATGATCTGGTTCACTAAACTTTCGAACTCTGAAAAGTTAAGCGGGCGATTGTCTAGAGCCGATGGCAAGCGAAAACCATGTTCCACAAGCGTCATTTTGCGCGCCCGATCGCCGCGGTACATTCCTCCGACTTGCGGAATTGTGACGTGACTTTCATCGACAAACATTAGGTAGTCTCTGGGAAAGTATTCCAGAAGTGTGGGCGGTGGCTCGCCAGGCCGTCGTCCGGTCAGATGTCGGCTGTAGTTTTCGATGCCGTTGCAGTAGCCGAGCTCTTCGAGCATTTCGATATCGTAATAGGTTCGGCTTTCCAGACGTTGCGCTTCAACAAGTTTGTTCATCGACTTCAGCTGCGGCAGACGCTCTTCAAGCTCGGCTTGGATCGACTTGATGGCCCGAGCCAACTGTTCTCTTGGTGTAACATAGTGGCTTCCAGGATAGATATCGAGCTTCTTAATGTCTTCCAGCGCTTTGCCTGTTACGGGATCCACGCGTGTAATTTTTTCGATCTCGTCGCCCCAGAACTCTACCCGGTATCCGAAGCTTTCTTCAAAAGTGGGGAAGATTTCGATGACATCGCCGCGTACCCGGAAGGTGCCGCGGTGAAAGTCGTAGTCGTTTCGTTCGTACTGTGTTTCCACGAGTCGAAAAAGAAGTTCGTCACGACGAAAACTTTTTCCCGCTTTGAGGCGAATCAACATTTCACTGTAGGTATCCGGCGCCCCAAGGCCGTAAATGCACGAAACGCTAGCGACAATTATCACGTCACTGCGAGACAGTAGGCTGCGTGTGGCCGAGTGGCGGAGCTGGTCGATGTGGTCGTTT
>JAGQZV010000163.1 GCA_020435295.1 Bdellovibrionales bacterium
ATTGGCGCGCAGTGCATTCTTCCTAAATAGCGCATCGGCATCGGCTGTCTCGCCAACCACAGAAAAACCCATGGCTAACTCAGTACCTTCAGAGGTATGTCCCCCCGACAACGTAGCACCGGCGCCCTTAAGGGAGGCGACGGCGCCCGCCAACATTTGATAGAGTAACTCCTCTTGGATTGCCGCTTTGGCGAGGGGAAGTGTCACGATGGCTTGCGCATGAATAGGTGTCGCGTTCATCGCGAATATATCACTGAGTGCGTTTTGGGCTGCGATGCGACCGAAGAGAAACGGATCGCCCACGAATGCGCGGAAGAAATCCACGGAGTGCACCTCGAATCCCGCATCGTGTTCTACAACTGCGGCATCCTCCTTATCGCGGCAACCAATGTGGACTTTGGGGTGTTCGGGAATTTCCAAGCGACGAAGGGCTCCGTGGAGAACCTCTCCAGGAATTTTTGATCCACAACCACCGCAACGCATGGGCGTTTCAGGCTGCATTCTCAGGCGACTCACATCCTGGAATTTCTCCATCCAGTTTCTGTCTATATATTGCTTTAGCTTCCACACCCAGGATCCGCGCATTCCTATCTGCCCTCGACTTAGGACCGCTTTCCCATCGCAGGTGTTGAGCAAAGTTAAGAATTTTCTTTGCGGTCGGTACTTCGTGAGCCGCTTCTGTTGGACGAAGGCCTGGAGATTTTTCCACAACACGGGACCCTGACGGACCGCAAAGACGCCCGCTTTTGGCAAGTTCATGTGCGATTCCAAAGCCGCACAGTCGCCAACAGCAAACACAGCGGAGTCGCTAAAAGATTGGAGTGTGTCGTGCACGAGCACAAACCCTCGCTTGTCGACTTTAAAATGTGAAGCCCCTATCAAAGCCGGGGGAGCTGCTTGAGTTGCCCAAAGGACCGCATCTGTTTCTAATTCTTGTCCGTTCGAAAGGTACAACCGATCGGCATCACATCGTGCGACGGCGGCACCGGCGTGAGTTTGCACCTGGTGTTCGGCAAGAGCCGCGACCAAATGCTTTCGCACTGCCGGGGCGTAATGGGGAAGCAGGGAGTTCTGGGCTTCCAGCAGAACGATCTCTAGCTTAGGATACCGTTGAAAACGGCGCCGGAGTCCTAGGCTGAGTTCCATACCTCCCGCACCGGCACCCACAATAGTTATCTTGGCGCTGCCCTGACGTTTCTCAATCCATTTTTCAAATTCTGCAATCCCTTCGAGCAACTTGCAGAGCGGGCGAACCGCCAAGCTGAATTCGGGTAAGTCGGATCCTGGCGGCAGTGTGTTTCGGGAGCCGATGTTGATCGAGAGCACATCGTAGCTGATGGGGGGACGTCCTTCTAAGTGTACGAGTTTGGCTTGTGTGTCGACACGACGAGCCTTGGCCGGGAGGAAACGGACGTTGGCTACGCCACAGAGCGAGGAAAGATCCATCTCTATTTGGTCACGCTCATAGATCCCGGCGATGGCGCCCGGTACCATCGCGGAGTAGGGCACTCGCCAGTCTGGGTTGATTAAGCAAAGCTCCGATTCCGGAACGGGAGACATCGCCCACATTCGTACAACCTGAACGTGCGCGTTGCCGGCACCAAGTAAGACTATGCTGTTTTTGACCATGATGTTGTGTGCCTATCTCTAAAGAAAAGCCTTATAGGGAAGTTATAAAACGCTCCGACGGGGTCTGCAAACAGAAGTTCGGGTGGTTAATTTCGCTGGCTCGCAGCTGCGGCCACAGCGGTTTGAGCGGGCGTTTGGCGAACGTGGCATCGTACAGCGCGTCGCCCAAAAGCGGGAAGCCCAGTGCGGACAGATGGACTCGCACCTGATGCGTGACTCCCGTTCGCGTGGTGGCGCGGCAAAGAAAGAACCCCTCGCGAGTTTCAAGTACAGAAACCGACGTGGATGCCGGTAGAATGGGTGGACGCAATTTCGGCTCCGTGTCGGGGAGCATGCGAGAGGGGACGGACGGATCGTGCCCTATCCCTAAGTTGATCTCAAATTTCAACTTTTTTGGGGAGCCCCAGCACCAGGCGAGATACTGTTTGGTAACTTCGTGACGAGAAAATCGTCCGCGCCACAATTCGTAGTTCGCTTTGGTTCGGCAAACGATAAGCGCGCCTGTCGTGCCAATATCCAGACGGTGTGGCGTGAGACAAGGCTGGGCTTTGTCCCGTAGAGCTTCGCGCAATTCGGGATAGCGGTGTAGGGCCCAGTGGGTGACGGTGGCGTCGTCCCAAAGACTCAAGGGGTGTCCGTGTGTTCCCGCCGGCTTATCGACAACCGCAAAATCTGTGCTTTCGTAAAGAACATCCAAGACAACCTCGGCGTTCCCCTGGCCCAGGCGGATGAGGTGGGTTTCGAGTCCTTTCGTGTCTAGGGTGGCGTTCGGTGCGACGCGATCGCCTTTTCGTAGTGCGGTTCCAGACTTGCGGACGAGCTCCCCCGCCAGAGCCTCCCTAGCCTGCCGTCGACTTAGTTGCGGAAAATGCGCTTGGACCCATTCTTCCGCGCGAACGTATTTCGGGGCTTGCTCCCTTGGCGCGGCCACTATACAACAGGCCTGCATGAACGGCAGAAAAAACATAGTAGCCTGGGCGAACTACTTGCGCACCCTCCGGGAGTTTTTTGAGGGGAGGGGCTTTTACGAGGTTGTTACCGATCACCTGGTTCCGGCCGGTGCCTTTGAGGCTTCACTCGATACACTGAAGGTGGAGTGGTCGGGGGGGCACAACGAACTGCATACGTCCCCGGAGATCGAGATGAAGCAGCTGCTGGCATCGGGTAGTGGTTCTATTTTCCAGATCTGCCAATGCTTCAGAGATGATCCCGATACTGGCGTGCACCGGCGTGAGTTTAGCATGCTGGAGTTTTACGAAGTCGGTGCCAACTGGGAAAAGGCGATGGAGCTGACCAAAGCGCTCATCACAGAGTTGAGTGGGCGCCCACTTTCCTTTCGTTTGTTGACCTTTGAAGTGGCTTTCAAGAAATTTGCGGGGGTTTCATTGTTTCCGATCGATGCGGAACGCCTCAGGCGAGAAAGCCGGGTAGTTTTCAACGCGCAAGACACGTGGGACGACATGGTGTTTAAGATATTGTTGGAACAGGTGGAGCCTGCTTTAGATCCCGATACGCCGACTGTACTTTGTGAGTATCCTGCCTCGATGAGCGCGCTCGCTCACGTAAACGATCGGGGGGTAGCCGACAGGTTCGAAATCTATTGGAAAGGGATGGAACTGTGCAACGGTTGCACCGAGCTGACTTCCCTCGCTGAACTCAAACGGCGCACGCAGAAACAGGCCGCGCAACGGGGGCTTGAGCACAAAGCAGCCCACCCGCTACCCGAACGTTTGATGGAAGCGTTGGAAAAAGGCCTTCCCCCCTGCGCTGGGGTAGCTGTTGGTCTAGAACGCCTTTTTTCCTGCCTTTTCTAGAACTCGAAGCCTTCGGTGTCCATAGTCTGCGCATCCCCAGGGTTTTCCCGGTTGGTGGGGCAAGTGACTTCTAAACGGCCGCAGCGTACACGAAGTGGATCGACCGAATCGATGCCCACCATCACCTCGTCAAAGAAGCATCGAGAAGTGCCCACACTTCCGTAGGTGATGCGTACGTCACAACGCGACATGTCTACGCTTGTTTGCCCGTCCTTGGCAATCGCTATCCCGGCTACAAGAAGAGATGCCGCAACATAAAGAGTTTTCATAATGCCCCTCCTCTTACTTTCTAGCACTGCGGCGGGATTTGCCATAGACGGGGCGCGTTGTTAAAGGCCGCTTAACAGCTGTTAATTCAAAGTCGCCACGATCCCGATGAGCTTAGGTACCCGAAGCTAGAATAAAAGCATTCCCCTACAAGGAGAGTCCGCATGTTTCGCACCCTAATCGCGTTGTGTGTGCTGTGTGCGCCGGTTTATGCGTTGCCGGCAAAAGAACACGCCACTCAGCGAGATATCTACTCCAATAGCGACCTCACCCGACGCCCAGCCGAAGGAGACGAATTCAATTTTGTTCTCTCCTTGGGAGGTTGTAGCGGCTTCATTTTGGCCCCCAACATCGGTGGTTCAGCGGCTCACTGCCAAAAAAGCGGATCGATCAAAAGCGGTGTGGCGTTGCGCGATGGGCGGCCTAGTGATGCCACAATCGGGAGTACGCTTGAGGTCGGGAGTGTAAACCAGTACGACTGTTGGATTTTTGAAATCCGCTGGAGCGGCGGACAAATGCCCGAAGGGGCGGAGCTCGTTCCCAGAATTCAGACTTCCGAAGCAGATCTCATTATTGGGGAACACTGGCAGGCGGACAGTATCTATACACTTGGGTTTCCCGCTGACATAAGTAACGGAAAGCTGATCCACTCGTGGGGTTACGCGAAAACGAGCGGAAGTGATGGGAGAATTGAAAACAATATCGCGCTCATCAACGGCAACTCAGGTGGTGGTATTTGGCGCGAGTCGGATAACATGCTTGTAAGTGTTGTGAGTGGCGGGCCGCATGCCTTTCAACAACCAGGATGGAACAATAATGATTGGATGGATCCGGACCATTGGAACCATGGCCCTGCGATGTGGAAAGTTTATGCCAACAGCCAAAGACTAAAGGATATCTTCCCCGATGGGAAAAATCGTTATTTGGGAGCGGAGAGGGATTACGAGAATCTTAGCTTTGGGCTGCCGCACGTAAGTCTTGGATCGTGGGGCTACTGACGTCTACGGGTAGGTTGGGAGATCGGTTGTTCTGTCGTCGGTAAAGCACTTGGGTTTCGGAGAATTTATTGTTCAATGTGTTTAGAATCAGCCCCGTGGTCACTAAGCTGATCGCTGCCATTGAAAGGGTGGTGTGCAGGAAGTTAGCATTTGGTATCCAGTAGACTGCCGGAAGAGCCAAACCAAAAAAGAGTGCGATCCCCAAAATACCGAAGAAGAGTAAGGGGCGTAAGTCTCGTGCTAACCATACGATTGTCAGTAGCACTTTGTAGCCGTCCTGAAACGTGCGGAGTTTCGAAAAACTATTTGCGGGCCGATGCCGGTACGGCAAGGGCGCTTCCTCTACCGAAAAGCCGTAGATAAGTGAGTACACACTCAGTTCGGTTTCCACCTCAAAGCCATCGCGTAAGAACGGAATGCTCTTCACAAAATGTCGGGACATGACTCGGTAACCCGAACAAATGTCAGTGAATTGACTTCTGAATATCAAGTTGATCAGCCGAATGATAAGCCAGTTCCCAAAACGGTGGAATTTGCGAAACGCCTGCCCGGAGAAGTGGCTAAGCCGGCTCCCCACCATCATGTCCGCTTCTCCGCTGAGAACTGGTTCTAGGAGCGCCCAAATGCCCGATGCGTCATAGGTGTCATCGGAGTCGACCAAAATGTAGTAGTCTGCCTCTACCGCTTCAAACATCTTACGGACCACGAAACCTTTGCCCCGTCGGGAAACGGGGATCACTTTTGCCCCTTCCTGGCGCGCTATTTTTGCAGAATCGTCCGTGGATCCATTGTCGAAAACATAAATATCCAGCCCGGGTAGCTCGTGGCGAAAATCGCGTATTACCTTCGCGAGGGTGGGTGCCTCGTTCAAGCACGGCAGCATGAGGGCGATGCGCGCGCTATGGTAGCGCTCCTGCAATACGGGGTCCTGCAGCCATTTCTTTGGAGTCTTCATAAAGGGCTTCCTTGCTCTTTGTTGGAGGGTCACTTCTTTATCGGCAAAATCACCCTTGGCCTTGTGGGGCGGTGGGTCATGGTCGAAAAAGTGATCACAAAATATATCAGCTGATGACGGAACGCCACCGCCAGAATACGCACTAAGCATTGAATATGCTGACTATTTATGTTATGTCTAGACGACAAACTGATCACAAAATCTATGATTTCCCCCTTGAAAAAGGGAGCTGTGCCGGCTATCCTAGAATTGCCAGGAACGTTAAGAGGGTCACACAAATGCCAACACTTAAACAAGCTGATAGAAACATCCAAGGAAGTATCGCTGCTGCCAAAGCGAGCGCGGCTCGCGGTGGCGTGGCGTGGACGGGTTCTGCGAGTGAGCCAGCTGAAGAATGGGCTATGGTCCAGGCCAAGCGTATTCTTGAGTCCGCGTTCAGCGAGATCGGCCACGGGATGAAAAAACAAAAATGCCTACGTCAACCATTGGTGCTGAAGACGGCGATCTAAATTTCCGTTTCAGCTCTCAAAATTTGCGAGTAACGAGGAACGTTGATGGACGCTCGCGACAATGAACGCCCCGATATCTTTAGATATCACGACTACCGCGTCTTTTTAAAAGACTGGTTTGGTTTTTTGAAGAAAAAGCGGAGCGGTTTTTCGCTCCGAAACCTCGCCCGACGGGCCAAGCTCGCTTCAGGTTATCTCCCGATGATTCTTTCCGGTTCGCGCAATCTCTCAAGTAAGGCGCTTACGAAACTTACGCCACATCTTGGACTTAACCCTCAGGAATGCGCATACTTAGATGCGCTTAAAGAGTTAAATGATGCGGACTCGGATGCCGTGCAATCGCGGGCTTTTGAGAACTTGCAGAGAAACCGGACCTATCAGGCAGCCAATCCAAAAGAGATGGAAGCCTACCGCTACCTTACTCATTGGTACTATGTTGCCATCCGTGAAATGGCGACGCTTCCCGGTTTCCAGGCCGACGCAACGTGGATCCAATCGCGGTTGCGCTACAGGGTCGCGCTAAAAGAGGTTCAGTCGGCAGTAGAATTCCTGCTCGCGCATGGGTTTCTGGAAAAGCAAGCGTCCGGAGCCGTGCGCGCAGTGGAGAGGGACGTGGACTGCTTCGGCGGAATTTTCCGTCTGGCTTTGGGCAATTTCCATCGTCAGATGCTCGGCCTGGCGGCCGAATCTCTTGAGTCTGCGTCCCGGTCAGAGCGAAGTGTAGAGGGTTATACCTTGCCGATTCAAAAGAAAGACTTCCCCAAAGTTGCGGCCATTTTGAAAAGTGCGTTTGAACAAATTAGCAAACTTGAAAGCGCGAAAGACGCCTCTAATGAGATCTACCATATTGCGCTTTCTGCTTTCCCCATCACAAAGCGGGACGCTGAGTAGACATTCTTTCAGCGCGCTCCTTCGAAAACGTGCAGGCCTTGCCGTCGCGAATTTCGATAATTTGATCGCAGTATTCGATAGTGCTCAGTCGGTGTGCGATAATAATAGAGGTGCGGCCTTCGAGTAATGTTTGTGTCGCTTCGAGTAGCTTTTTCTCTGCGATGCGATCGATACTCGCCGTTGCTTCATCCAAAATCAGTACCGGAGGGTCGAAGACGAGTATTCTTGCGAAGGCTATCAGCTGTTTTTGCCCGATCGAAAGATTAGCTCCGCCTTCGTGAATAGGCATATCGAGGCCTCCACGATCTTTTGCAAAATCCCAAAATTGCGCCCGCTCGCATTGCTCCACAAGAAACGCATCCGGGTAGATGCGGGATCCCAAGGTTAAGTTGTCACGAAGCGTCCCTTGGAGAAGATAGATTTCCTGATGAACCACCCCAAACTGCGCGCGCAGTGTGCGCCGGTCCCAAGCCTCAATGGGCTTTCCGCCCACCAAGATTTGACCTGAGTTGACATCATAGAACCGGAGTAGCAGGCGTATGATCGTGGATTTCCCACTACCCGTCGGACCGACAATGGCAAGTGATTGTCCGCTTTGTAGCGTCAGATTGACGTTTTTCAGCGCGGGTGTACTTCGGCTTGGATACGTGAATGTGACGTCCCGAAAGTCCACCCCCACTACCTCTTTCTCAGTGTCATCCAAAGAAGACGTAGGCTCCATCTCAACGGGTTCGCGCAAGAGACTAAGTACTCGTTCGGTGGATACCC
>JAGQZV010000164.1 GCA_020435295.1 Bdellovibrionales bacterium
AAAACCGACCTAGCCAACGCGTTTTTGCAAGCCGGCAGTCCGGAACGAGCCGCGCGCGAAGCCGAGCAGGCGATTCAGCTTGATCCACATAACCGCTTTGCCCGTGAGCTACTTCAACGCATCCAAAGCCCTGCGAATTAGGTATTAGTTGACCACCAGCTGCGTCGCGTGCGCCAGGCCGATCCCATCGGCATTATCATAATCGTAGACCCGCAAGATGAAGTTATACGTACCCGAACGCTGCGGAGTCCCGTGGATGACTCCCGTATAAGAATCCAATTGCATACCAGCCGGAAGGCTTCCCGCAGCAATGTCCCAATAATAGTAAGGAATCCCACCCGAAACGCGCATCCCATCGCGGTACGCTTTTCCCACACTGGCCTCAGCTAGTTCTTTAGTTTCAAGTTTTAACGGCTCGAAGGCCGAAGTTCGCTTCAACTTGTAACCAACCGCCTGCATCAGGAGAAGATCCAACTTGGTTACAATCCAACGACGCTGGGGCATCAGTCCGGCTTTGGGTGACCGTCCTTCTACCGCTCCGAAGGCCTGTTTACGACTGGCTCTATCGATGGCGTCTGGTAAATGATCCCCTTGATCCACGAACAGCATTTCCCCAGCGTAATCGGCAACATTCAGATCCAAAAGACGTTCACTCTTCAAACCGTTTTCGGGTGACCACAGCGCCCAGTTCGGATATGTCGGGTACGCAAATAGGGGGTGACCAACTTCGTGGATAAGATAAGAGTATAACTCGCCAGGCTCTCGCTCCGAGTGCGTAAATTGCCACCAGTCACTTGGTTTAGCGTTCAGCGAAATTCCGACCTGAGCGTGGATTCCCTCCACCAAGACCTGACCGGTACGGCACAGCTTGTCGGCGTTACTTCCCACAGTCTCCAGTGTTGCGCCTCGCGCACCAGCTTGCGCATGCGGACGGTTCAGAGTATCAGCACCGACGAAGTACAAAACGAAATCCTTAACCGTGTAACGGTTTGTATGTTCGAACTTCGCACTTTTGTCACTGGCGTGCCTCTGGATTTCCGTAACTTCAGTTCCGGGCGGCAAATCCTTGTACGGCATTTCGTCAACGAAATACGCCCAATCGTTGACAGCCAGCTGAACGACGTCATCTACCGAGCTGTTCACCTCGCTGTCGTCGCGGAAGTAGCCTGACTTGTCCAGCGTGTAGTCAAGCGTAATGGTAAAGGGCCACGGATCTTTGACCGACAATGGTTCCCCGTTAATAAAAGGAAAGCCTCGCTGCAGAAAGGGCTTTTCCGTGGGTTGTCGCAAGTACGCCAAGTTCTTTGTCGGAGAGACAACTGGGGAATCCTGCCAGGCCGCATCTTTGTCCTGGTCAAGAACAAAGAGCTTCACGCGCGCCGATTTTTCCCCGTCCAGGTTGTACTCAATCGTTAGCTCGTGCTCTTCATTCTTTCCATCCCGGTCTGGCCAGATGGAAACATAAAAGCTCTCCCACTCATCAGCGGTTCCCAAACTGATAGTCTTGCGCGGGCCAGATTTTCCAACCGATGAAGGATTACTAAAATAGAGCCTGGATTCACTGGCTTTGATGGTCACGTCGAGCGGAAGCCGCACGCCCTCTTTAGGCCGTATGAAGACTTTGAAGGCAGGGTTCGCGATGTGCCCCTCCCAATCGACGATGGAAAAACCGTTCTTAATTAGATCGCGGCCATGCCAATCAACCATCGCAAACGGCAGACCGGAATCGAATTGCAGCTCTGCTTGCTCCGTTGCCCCTTCCGAAATTGACGGGCGCGGCGGACGCGCACCTCGGTACGGCTCGATGAATTTTGCCAGCTGCGCGATTTTTTCGCGATGCTGTGCCATCACCCGCGCATGCCAACGTGTAGTGACCTGCTCCTTAACTTTGTAGGCGTACAAAGTTTTGCCAAAGTCATCGAGTTCTCGGCTCACTTTGCTCTCTACAACTTGCTCTTTGTACTGGTATTCAAATACCCCTTTCCCCTTGGGGACAAGCGGAGCCTCACGATCGATAACACGCTCGGTCTTTTTTTCCACCTCGACGATGAAGAACTTTAGACCCACCAACCCGTCCTGATAGTAGATATTTCCAGTATTCGAGTATTTAAATTCTCGAACATCTTCCCCTACTAAAACGCGGTTCACTCTATCGGAAAGAAAGTTCAGGGTGCGAGTATCGCGAATAGGATTCCCGTTCCAACTAAGTTCAATCTGAACGGGCTTGCCCTTATACTTTGCCCACTCAAACTCTTCCGGCTCGGGCTCAACAAGCTCTTCGGGCGGCGCGGGCGCAGGCTTCTTTTCGTCCACCTCGATGACAGGTTCGCCGTCCTGGCTACCAGAAACAGTCTGAGTGACCGGCTCCACCGGCGGGGCCGGCGCCGCCGGCTTGGGGTCGTTTTTTTTCTCAACCGGCACCGGGCCGATATCCACCGGTGCGGGAGCGCTTTGCGGCAACAATAGCGCTAGACTCGTATAAGCGTGTTCCCGCCGCTTCTGTTCCACCACCCAATACTCTTCCATCTCTGTGGGGAAACTCTGGTAGCCCTTCTCATCGGTAAAACTGAGCCCCGGCGGTAGAGCAGGAGCTCTATACGCGTAAGAGGAGCCGTAGCGACGCTCTTGTTTTAGTGCCGCGCGCAGGTCTCGATTCATTCGTTCGAGGTTGGTAGCCCACGTCTGCTGAACTCGAGAGTAGTAGCGATTGAAAGCGTCATTGCGTGCCTTTTGCCATTTGGGGATCGCTTGCTTGCGTTTCGTCGCTTCCGCATAGACGTACGCTCGCGCTGCATTCACAGAAACAGGCACTTCCTTGGCCTTGTCGAGGTAACCGAGTTCCTCACGCAGCCAGTCGTCGACGTCTTTTTCGTACGTGTCAATGGCCGCCAGGCTACCAAGCGGGACGTCACTCGTCTTGTAATTCTCAACTAGAGCCTTGGCTTGCTCGGCCTCCCACTTGCGAAGTCGCTGCGCCAGATCATCGACCGCTTCATCGGCAGCTGCGCCTACACAGCACAGGCCTACCCACAGTAGAAAAAGACCTTTCATGAGAGTCCCCCTAGTTACTTCTTTTCAGCGATCGGTAGCGGCTCTTGCTTAAAGGGATCGCCATTCTTAAGCAGTTCTTGTAACCGCCTTTGTTCATCCGTCTGCTGCCGACTCAACTCGTCCGCCCAGACCTTCTCGGCTTCCGGTACGTCGAGTTCCACCGCGTCGTGCGGACACTGCGCGAACTTCCAAAATCGGTAGTTGCGGCCGTCAAGACCCACTAGTTCCGTATAATCTGAGTTATTAGCCGTCCAAACTCGGAAACGAGGCTCCGCATCTTTGAACTCCGCGATCCCTACGTTATCGTAGACCTCTCCGTCTACCGACGACCGCGAGTTCATCTTCGAGAGCACTTCACTTTCTGAAAGAACGAATAGGGTGTTTTTCCCTTTAAGCTCCCCATCGACACGATTTCGCAACCGACCGTCAAGCCCTTTCACTACGTACATCCCGTCTGCGATCAAGGCGAGTGACTTTTGGTATGCCTTGGCACTCACCAGACGTTCCACGCCGGCAAGCACGCGGCCATGCAAGAATAGCAGCGTCTTTTTTTCGTTCGTAAAATCGAGTAGCGAATACCCTAACTTGGCGTTCCCATAACGAATTGGATATAGCCACTCCCCACTGGTTGAGATCTCTGCAGCGAACTCCGAATCACCCTCGTAACCAACGAGAAACACAGGCTCCTTCTTGGAGTTCTCCGCTGCCTTCAGACTCTTGAACCTATGGCCAGGAAACGGTGCAAGTAGAATTTTGAGTTCATCATTATGCAGTACAACTAACGTGTTTTCTGGACGACCCGTTTTAATGTTCCCTGTGGACACGTTGGATGAGTTACTGAGTTTCTCACTCAAAATTTTAGAATCAAAAGACAGCTTCTTCGCAAAAAATGCAACTCCATCCCCACTGCAGGAAACGTTGCCAAGGCCCTGCACCCTCAAAAGAGGTTCCGATTTTCTACCAGTCCAAAACAGCTGTATCTCTTTTTCATCCTCTATGACCGCACTATAATTCGAGCACTCCGCACCAAAGTTAAAATGACTTTGGAAGAGGTCCGCCTTAGGCGTCAGAATATGACTGAAGGTCGCTGAACCTTCATAACGAGCTACAAACACCGTCTTGTCGGACAAGTCGCCAATCTTAATGTCTTTGATTTTCTGACCTTCTTGCGCACGCCGCGCGAAAAGCAGTTTTCCGGCACGCACAAGAAAGAGCGCATTATTACCTTTTAGCGCCTCTAGCTCGTCCTTGGCGATAGTGGAACCCGTACCATCGAGAGGCTGTTCCAGGGTCGCTGCAGGTTCAAAGCGGTCCGTACTAAAAGCCAGGCTGCCTTCGACAGAATTAAATGTACCGAGGTCCTTTGCAGCGATGGTTCCCAGCTCCTGTTCCTGGCCTTCCCCATTTACGTAGAATGCCCGAATGAAGGAATCCCCCACCTTCTCGAACAGATAACTTTCCCAGCCATCTGGAGTGTTTAAGCGCCGGCGCAGAATGGAACCATCTGAGGAAAATTCATAATAACTATCTGCCCACTCCTTAATATCCAGACGCGCAATCGTTTTGGCACCTCGTTTTGTTTCGCCGGACAATTGATGGAACGTTTGATTCGCCTCAAGCTTCTGCGCGACGACCAACTGACTCTCACTGACAACAAATAAACCCTGCCCCTCATATGTCCGCAGGTCCTCAGCTGTTAAGTTGCTATTCTGCATCGCCATCACGAGATTTGAGTCGGCCGCGGGCACCCACTTCGCAAATACCGCGATCGTGCCATCAAAGCAGTGAAACGGGATTCTCTCACCCTTAAACTGGGCCAACATTACATCGTCCCTAGAGAGATCTGGTACTTTCTCCGAATCCTCCTCTTTCTTTTCCTCTGCGGGCTGGGTTGCCGCTTCTTCCGCCTTCGGCGCGGTCAGTGGTTGCGGTCCACTCTGGCCACCGCCCACCTCAAGCTTGTCTTCCTTTTCGTCACCACTGACAGGCAAGGGCGGCGTTTTGTCCTCAGGGGTAGTGTCAACGGGAGTGCTTTCTTCAGGAACTACATCTGGAACGACGTCCGTTGCAGCTTTAGGCGCGACGGCTTGCGGTACCGGCCTTTTTATGGCTGCAGAAGCCTTAGCTGCTTTTAGATAAAGCTTCAAAGTATCCGCATTCAGCTGGTACAGGACAAAGCTGTCGCAGGCCTTGGGAAGTTCCAGCGTAAACGGGTAAGACAGTCGCCCCAATTGATAAGATACTTCCGTCTTGTAGGTCGCCAACTTCCGAGATTGCGCCGCCAACTGCGGGTAGCCATCGCCGTAAGTTTCCCATGCACGCGAGGCCTCCTCCACAAGGCGCTCCGCTTCTGCAAGCTCCTTTTGTCTCTCCTCGCGGGTAACACTCCGCTTGAGTTCTAGAACTTGCTGCACGCGCGCAATTTTTTGATTTGCGCGCCGCAACTGCACCAAACGTTCGGAAGCCTTGTTGACTTCAACGGTAAGCGCATATCGAGTCTGACGCCGGAACTTGTTATCGAGCTCCAGTTGGCCCTCTTCCTTGATCAGGTACAGTCTTTTGTCTGTCAGGTTGAAGTAGCGAAGCTCCACTTTTTGACGTGTTGAGGCGTCCTTGTCCCTCCAATACAAATTTCCCCAACTATCTGTCTCCAGCTCGCTGACACTCTTACCCGCAAGCAACCAGTAAATTTTTTCCTGGAGAGACTTTTCCTTGGCCAGATCCTCAATGTTCTGTCCATCCAAGAACACCGCAAAGTACACGGGATTGCCGCCGTACGAATCTAGGCTCTCGGACTTAGCGGGAAGTAGAATGTCTGCCGCAAAACGCGTCAGCAACTCATTGTTACGCTCTAGGATGCCCTCATCATAAAACTTGGTCTCCCGCCCGTCGACCCACCCTAAAACAATCCAAATCGGCTTGTCTTTGTACAGCAACTCACCGTTTCCATTGATCTTCAACTTGTCAGAAGGGATCCCGATCCAAACCTTGTCCAGTTCTTGGGAGACCGTAGCCAAATCCTCAGCAGCCATGCGTTGCCGATCTTCCTTCCAAACGATAGCGAGCTTCAGATCGTGCTTGTCCGGATTGAAGGGAGAAAACTCAACCTTTTTCTCCTTAAGCGGACTCTTTGTGTCCGGATGCGCATTGACCGGTGCCTCAGCCACAGTGGACGGTTGAGGCCAGTCCGTTCCGGCGGACGCCACGGCTTGGTAGCGCTTCATCTCAGGACTCGGGAGTTCGGGGGTTTCGACTTTCTCTCCCGACAAATCCGCGTAGGGGAGGTCTGCCGTAGCCGTGCCGTTCCCCGCAGTATCCGTTGTGGGGGTTGCCGCTTTGTCGTCGCCAATGGGCGGTCCGGCTTCTTTATTTTGTTGTTGTGCGATTGCCATTGGCATCGCTAGTACAAGAGCGAGTATCCAAAGTCCGAAAAAGCGTGTCCAGTCCTTCACGGCCATTCCCCTTTTCAACTTTTGTATGCCTTCCCTGTTGCCCGGAAAGGCACGCCCCCACAATTTAACTAACAGATCCGTCCTATATGCACCGCGCCAATGTTGGCAAGCAGTGGCCCTGCGAAAGCGTTGTCAGATGGGTCTAAGGGCCTTGAAAACGGGGCTATTTGGTCCGCGACGCAATACATCGCCATATATTCCCAATGGAGTTTGACGTACCGCGCCATCGTTGCTACCGCTCAGAACATCTGTTGTGTGGCGAATACCGGACCTGCTGTTGGGTCTAGTTGCCATCTAACTAGGAGGAAACATGTTAAAGCGAATCGTTCCCGTTCTGGGATTCGTGGCGATTGTCGGAATGATGGTCTCCACCTCTGCTGAAGCTTGTGATTGGGTCCGGCGCGTTCGTGCCAACCGTTGTTGCACCGTTCAGCGGAGCAACTCTTGCTATGTTCAGCAAAACAGCTGTCAGTCTGGCCGCGTAGTGTATTACTACTACCCCAGCAGCTGCCAGCCTAGCTATTACACCTATCCTTCCCAAACAAAGCCCGAGGCGCCTAAGGCACCCGAAGCCCCTGTGGCTCCGGAAAAGCCGGAAGTTCCTGAGCTGAAAGACCTTCCGAAACGTAACGAAGGTCCTACGCTGCGCGATCTTCCGTCCCGCGGCCGTTACGAAGGATTAGACCTTCAAAATCTTCCTGGACGTAGATAATCCAGGAGACTGCGAAAGCTAACGACGACAAAAGTGGGAATGGAGTTCGCTCCATTCCCATTTTTTTTTGCCAAGTGCGCCAAGGCGCGGCGGATGAGAAAGCGCGGCTTCTCCACCGCAGGGGTCCGAATTCACCCTTGTCTTTGGTGCCGCACTGCGCTAGCTGCAAGAGTATAAGGCATTTGGGTTTGCAAAAAGTGATTGAATGGAGTGCGCGAATGGATAAAACGCTGAAGCTTAGCTCTATTTTCGGACTGTGGATTCTTTTTCAATGCACAATCGGATTCGCATTTGATCGAGAGCCAGAAAAAGAAATCCAGATTAACGCAAAAGAGGAACAGACTGTACTCGTGCAGCCCAAGGTTTGGGTGGAGGTTTTCCAGTCAAACTACCGCCCGATTATGCCCCGCCTTGCAGGAAATCATGTCTTCTATTCTAGTCTGAATGAACGAGACACGCGCCTGGGGTGTATCGGTAGACATCTGTACTCCCTACCGTTAGGAAACGTACAAGAAAAGCGAG
>JAGQZV010000165.1 GCA_020435295.1 Bdellovibrionales bacterium
ACATAGAGGATTCCGGTAGCCGACTGGGTGGAACGGATCCGCACTGTACTCCAAATGAAATAGCAGAGAAGCAGAGGGCCAACGAGCCCCCAGAACCAACGCATGACGATGAACAAGCCTGGGTAGCCCCCTAGCAAGTAACGGTAAATTTCCATTTCGCCTTTGCCTGAGGTCAGTGTCCAAAGGCCGTAGGTTCCGAAAGCAAAGCGCACGAGCACCAGGCAAATAAAGATGAGCGTCGTGCGGCGTAGCTCGCCAATGGAGAGCTTGGGTTGGACTAAGTACCAGTGGCCCACGATCATGGCTGCCATGGTGAATCCCAAAAGCAGTGCGGAGAGCACGGCATTGGAGAAGAAGAAAGTGAAATCCGGAGAGGCAGGGCTTGCGTGTGCCACGGTCGGAACCAAGTCCGCAATAATCACGTAAAGACTTGAGAATAAACCGAAAATATAGAATGGGGTAGCGAGCCACCACCGGCTACCGGCCGTAAGAGCGTAGCCCGTATAAAATACCACCGACCAGAGGAGGCCCTTTTCCACGTACGGTGTGACCTCATGCCGGCCCAGAACCAGCCAAGACCCAAGTGCCAGGACAGCGGCACCCAGTCCATGGTATAGGTAATACCGCCGACCCACCTCGGAAGCGCGCAGGACGCCCATGCTGATAAAGAATCCCGAGGCGAGGTAAAAGAGCAATAAGAAGGTCAGATGTCTTACGTCCATGGCCGCTGATCTTATAAACCATTGGAGAATTTATGACTACCCTTGCATGGATAAACGGCAAAGTTTGTGATGCGAGAAACGCGATGGTATCGGTAATGGATCGTGGTTTTCTCTTCGGCGATGGGGTTTATGAAGCAGGGCGATCGTACGATAGGTGTTTTCTGTTCCTGGAAGAGCACTGGCGGCGTCTGCGGAGCTCGGCTGGTAAGCTAGAGTTGCCGGTACCCTGGAGCGATCAAAAACTTACGGACGGCCTCCACGAGGCGGCGCGGGCTTACGGGCACGCCAACGTTTGTTTTCGTACTGTGGTTACCCGCGGAATCATCGATTCGGTGGGCTTGCACCTGACGGATACGCCGGAGCAGACCCTCGTGCACTTGATCACTGAGGTTCCCGATAAATTTGAAGCCCAACGTAAAGCGGGGGTCAAGATTCTGACCTCCAGTGTGAAGCGCAACCCGGTTTTGGCCCAGGATCCAAACATCAAGACGAGTAATTACCTTAATAGTCTTCTCGCCTGCCAGGACGTCAAAAAACGGGGGGTGGTGGACGGGATTCTGTGTGATTTTCGCGGCAACGTGACGGAAGGCACCAACTTTTCGATATTTGGTGTTACCAAGGAAAATGTGGTCATTACGCCGGGACTGGAAGTGGGTATTTTGGACAGCATTACCCGGCGCCACGTTCTTTCGGTCGCTTCCACAAAGTTTGCGGTCCGTGAAGCTGCGATCCCACTGGCGGAATTTCAGAACTGCAAAGAGGTTTTTATCGTTAGCAGCACGCGGGAAATCGTAGGGGTGTCGGATTGGGATGGAAAGTTGTATTCGGCGCCGGGTGAGGTGACGCAGTTCCTTTTGCGACTGCTTCGGGACGAAATCCGGCAATACGTGGAGACTCACCCGAAGTTTTAGGCTGGGTTAGGGGTCTGTATGGGTATCGATATCGAGAGGGACTGAGGTGTCCTCTGGAGCATTTTTTCTGGGGGCGTCGAGCTCACCAGTGTCTTCTGCTGGTTCTCGCTCCGGTGTGTTTCGGATGGCGGCCTGATTGCGTTTGGCAAATTCAGGAAGCGGCTCTCCTTTCACCAGGAATTCGGTAACGACTCCGGTCCCGTTCTGGTTGAGACGAGCGCGGATGCTTGCGCCGGGTGGGATAACCGTAAGCGCGCGCGCGTATTCTTCTGGGACGTAGTAGCGTTCTATGTTGGCGACAAAGTGATCATAAAAACAGTAGCCGCGCAGCCACAATCCACAACCCCACGGGGGGCGGGCGGCGCAGTCTCCACTCCAACTGGCAATGGCTTTGCGATCCGGTCCCACGATATCTAAGCAAACACACATCCGCCACTTGCGCGATGGAGAGCGCTTGTTACAAATGGGATACTTACCGTAGTCGACGTTAAATTTTAAATAGTGTCCGATTTGCAGGTCCCCGGGATCATAGCCTTTTACCGGTAGTTCTACCAAATCCCCATAGGTGTGGTCGTACGTCTGCTGGCCTGTCCAGACGCCCATGACAATAATTGGGAAGAAGATGGCAAAAAGATTTCGCATTAACTTCTGGCCGCTAGCCAGGCCTCCACTTTTCCGCGGTAGCGGTGCCATACGAAGGCCACGCAAAATATTAGGGTGCCCGACAACATCAGCCCGACGCCAGTATTCGCGTCTGCATGGAACGACTCAAGGTAGACCATGATAAAACGGATCGCGATGACGAGTGTTGCCAAATCGAAGAGTCGCTTCCAGCGATGAAACCCGGCGGCAGCGGCAGCCGCCATCCAAACCAGAATGAAACCGAGGCATCCCAAGGCTTTTTGTTCCCCCACAGAGAAAAGCAGGGGAGTACAAAGAAAAAAACAGACGAGCGTCAATAGCGCAATGGTGGAATTACGAAACCACACGTGGTAACGCGGACGACTCAAAACTAGACTCGCTACGGCGATAGCGCAGCTCAGAATTGGAACGATTGTGTAGAAGGCGAAGCTTGGAAGTTTCTCGAGCACCCCGCGCACACTTTCCTGATACCAAAGGGCATTGGCGATGGGGGTAATGCCAAATACCAGCAAGCCTACACTCCATGATACCCAGGCGTGGCGCAGCCCGTCGGGTAAGCGAAACATGTTGAATCTCCAAATCCCAACCGCGAAGCTCATGTAGAGGATCCCAACACTTGCCATGAAAGTGGCTGGCAGCCATTGGGGCGAGTCCGCGCGCACGTAAAAGAGATAACTTACGAGGGTCGCAAAAAAACCACCTACCCAGAGGTGGTACGAATGCCTATTTCTTGCCAGCAGCGTCGGAGGAAAAATCAGAAGAATCCAAAACAGGAATACCTGCCAGGGTTCCCAAGTAAGGCCGTATATCTGCCGGATAAGAAATATTCCGCAAAGAAAGAAAAAGTTAAAAAAAGAGAGCGAGATCTCGCGTGCGACACCGTGGTGATCGCGCGCGGAGAGAAAAAGGGCCCCGAAGCCCAGCTGGATCATAAAATAGGCTGCGATCTTGGATGTAACCGAGATGGTTTCCCAGTTGCCTGCAATGAGGCTGAACATACCGCTTACAAACGCGATGACGCCCAGGCCGGCGATGCCAAGGATGGTCCAGTTGTTGCGCGGATCTGCCTTCTCGTGTTCGGCGATGGCGTGGGCTTGATCGGCTTGCAGAAGCCCCGCTTCTACCCACTGGTCGAGTTTTTTTCGGATTGGTAGCACGTGTGTGATTCTCTTAGATATATCGACGATTTAGCGCCGAAACATGACGGAACTATACGACGCGCCGTGTACTTAGGCCGCGGCGCGTTCGTTTAGCGCGGTTTCAAGATCTTTGGAGTCCCGAATGAGGTAACAGTGGGAGGCGATCTGCTTGATGGCGCCGGTCCCAGCCAGCCAGGCAATGATCGTTTCGATGTCAGAAATGGGTAAATCGACATAGTGGTGGACGGATTTCGGATCGATGATGACTTCCACTCCGCCCGGGGTGGGTTTTCCGAACGTGCGGCAGAAAAAACCGATGCACCGCACCACTCGGACAGTATTATCTGACGGGCGTAGTAGGCGCACCAGCTCTCGGGTTTCGTCCCAGCGCTTGAGAAGTAGCTGCACGACATTCTTGAACATGAGGCTGGCGATCAGAGGTTCGACGACTTGCAGACGTTGAAAATCATGTAGCGAAAACTCCAAAACTGTCACATCGGTTTCCGCAAAGGCCGTCAGCGATCGAGGGTAGGTCCTACTTGAGGCGATGACGCGCTCGCCCAGCATTTCCCCTTCGTGCAGGCGATTGGATACATGGATCTCTCCGTCTCCGCTTTCGCCAATCAGGCGCACACGCCCTTTGAGAATCAGGAACATCGTTTTGGCGGTCTCCCCTTGCCGGAAAAGGTAGGTCCCCTGCGGGACGTGCCGTACCAGCGGGCGCAGATTGGAGTTATTGATCAGGTCGCGCGCGTTCATTCCAAAACAAGTTTCGGAAGAAGTGCGAGAAGCCTAAAGGAGGCGGAGCACCAGGCCCAAACCTTCAAGATTGCGAGCGGAGCTTCTTGAATTCTTCTGTCAGGTGCGGCACGACTTCAAAAAGATCACCCACAATCCCGTAGTCCGCCTTACTGAAGATCGGAGCTTCGGGATCTTTGTTGATGGCTACAATAACTTTGGACGTGCGCATTCCGGCCAAATGTTGGATGGCCCCAGAAATCCCGCAAGCAATGTACAGTTTCGGGCTCACGGTCTTCCCTGTCTGGCCTACCTGCATGTCGTGGGGGGCGTAGCCGGCATCCACGGCCGCGCGGCTGGCACCGACCGCAGCGCCAATGGCGCTTGCTGCGTCAAAAATAATTTTGAAGTTATCCGCACTTTTGAGCGAACGGCCACCGGAGATAATAATATCGGCTTCTGTGAGATCCTGCTTCTTGGTGGCGGAGGCTTGCACCTCTACAATTTTGGCGCGCACGTTTCCCGCGTCCGCCGAAACTTTTTCGACCTGAGGCGTTTTTTGCGCGTCCGCCGGAAAGGCTAAAACATTGGGCCGTACTGAGAAAACTGCGGGACCGGTCACAAAACTAACTTGCTTCGATGTTTTCCCCGCGTAGACCGGGCGCCGGACGGTGATCGGGGAGGTCTTTACATTGAATTCAGTGCAATCGTTGGCCATGCCCGCCTGCAATTTAGCAGCGAGGCGTGGCAGAAAATCCTTGGCCAGCGGCGTGGCGCCAGCGACAACCGCTTTAGGGCTTTTTGTCGACAGATATTGGAAAAGAGCATTGGCGTACCCCTCGGTCGTGTATTGGGCCAGTGCAGGGTTCTCGAGCGAAACGACTTTCTCGGCACCCTTGGAGCCGAGCGCTCCGGCCAATTTCTGGATGTCGGGAGCCCCGACGACGAGGACCTCCGGTTGGATGCCTTGGGCAATGAGTTCGCCCAAGATTTCCAAAGTCACGCGCTTTAGCTCACCGTCTTTGTGTTCCGCTACTAAAAAAATATCACTCATTGCTGTTCCCCCTAAATGACTTTGGCTTCTTCGCGAAGGAGCCGAACCAGTTCTTTAGCTTGCGTCGCGGCGTCCCCGTCAATCTTCTTACCGGCACTGCGCTCCGGTGGCATTGCGTACGCACTTTCGCTAACACGGGCACTTTCCCCTGCGACCCCGAGATCGGCGAGTGTGAAGGTTTTTATCTCTTTCTTTTTTGCCTTCATGATACCGGGTAGGCTCGCATAACGAGGAGAGTTGATCCCCTTATTTACGGCTACGAGGCAGGGCAGGGTGCTTTCAATGATGTGCTTCGCGCCGCCGTCCACCTCACGGTGGGCGCGCAAACTTTTCTTGTCGCTTGCCATTTCCACTTTAATGACGACAGAAACTGATGGGATATCCAGGAACTCCGCTACGTAGCCGAACGCCGCGGCCTGATCGTCGTCGATACCCTGCTTCCCTGCGAAAATTAGATCCGGGTTGTTTTGTTTGAGCACCGCCGCCAGTGCTTTTCCCACTTGAAACGTATCTAGAGTATCGCCGTCCGTTTTTACGTGCATCGCATTGTCGGCTCCCATAGCGAGTGCCGTACGTAGGGCGTCTACGCAACGATCCGGCCCGGCGGTAAGCACGGTAACGGTGCCTCCCTGGGCCTCTTTGGTTTTGAGGCCCTCTTCGATGGCGAATTCATCGTACGGGCTGACGATCCATTTGATATCGCTGGTTTCGATGCCGCTGCTGTCGCCCGTGAGGCGGATCTTCGTTTCGGTGTCTGGCACCTGCTTGAGTAATACGAAAATATTCATGATTGACCTCTAGTCTTCCAAAAGATGGCGGGCGATTACTACACGTTGGATTTGGGAGGTACCCTCGTAAATCTGAACTAGTTTCACGTCCCGCATGATTTTTTCTACCGGATACTCTTTGGTGTACCCGTAACCGCCGTATATTTGGACGGCGTCCGTCGCGACTTCCATGGCCATGTCTGCCGCAAAACGTTTTGCGTGGGCAGAGTAGTAACTGCCCAACTTCAAATTTCCTTGATCGATCTCAAATCCAGCTTGGTAGCAGAGCAACCGCGCCGCCTCTACCTTTGTCGCCATATCTGCCAGCATAAATTGAATAGCCTGGAAGTCTGAGATCGGGCGGTTAAACTGCTTGCGTTCTTTTGAATACCCGATGGCGTAGTGTAGTGCTGCGCGTGCGGCACCTACCGCGCTGGACGCAATTGCAGGACGTGTCCGGTCTAGCGTAGTCAACGCTATCTTAAAGCCGTCGCCGATATTTCCAATTAAGTTTGCTTTGGGGACGCGCACGTTCTCGAAACTTATGGCCCGAGTGTCGGATGCTTTTTGTCCCATTTTGTCCTCGGGCTTGCCGACACTAATCCCCTGAGCTTCCCGCGAGACAGCGAAACACGCCATGCCCTTGCTCTTTAAGCTTTTATCTACCGTGCAGAAGACCGTGTAGAGATCGGCAAAACCGGCATTGGTGATCCACATCTTGGATCCGTTAAGAATGTAAGAGTCCCCATCCTCCCTTGCGGTAGTGGAAAGCGACGCCGCATCCGAACCTGCTCCCGGTTCAGTGAGGCAAAAGGACGCTAGCTTCGGGCCTTCCAGGAACGGGCCAATCAGTCTCTGAATCTGCTCGTCATTCCCAAAGAGCAGAATAGGGGTGAGCGCGAGCGTGTTCACGGCGATGCTCGTGCCGATCCCGAGGCAGCCGGCCCCTAGCTCTTCGTTCAGCAATACGTCGTCAAAAACCCCCAGTCCTAGCCCACCAAACCGTTCCGGAACGGTGATATTCATCAACCCGTTTTCCCAGGCTTTTTGAATGACATCCCTTGGAAACTCGGCAGACGAGTCGTATTTTCCAGCGACCGGAATGACTTCTTTTTCAATGAATTTTCGGGCCATTTCCTTCAGCGCTGCTTGCTCGTCGGACAATCGAAAACCGGCCATTGTAGGGAACCTTTCAGTCGTTTTGAAGAAACCAAGGGTGTAAATACCCAACCACTCTCACGCACTGAAAACTATGGCCAAAAGTGTGGTTTTTCAATACTTTTCTTACAGCGGTGCATAAGAGGTGCCTAGTTACTTTTAGAACCGTTCACGGTTCTAAAAGTAACTAGGCACCTTTTCAGCAGTCCTCGTCTTAGATAGACTTAACCCCAACATGGGAAGCGAGCGCACCGGGATTCTTTTGATCGTCGAAGGGTGGGGGCACGCGCCAGAAGATCGTTTTAACGCAGTGAGCCAGGCCCGTACCCCAAATCTGGATCGGCTTTTTTCCGAATACCCGCACTTTTTGTTGGAGGCTGCAGGCAAAGCGACGGGTTTGCCCGATGGGGTGGCGTCCACGTCCGAGGCGGGGTATTTGACTTTGGGCGCGGGGCGGCCGTTAGCCCAAGCGCGCTCTCTCATCCAAACCGCTATTCAGGACGGTAGTTTTTTTGAAAACCCATCTTTGCTCGACATTTCAAAGCGCATGCACCAG
>JAGQZV010000166.1 GCA_020435295.1 Bdellovibrionales bacterium
TTTGGAACCTCTTTAATGTGAAAACGGCATTGTCCACAACTTAGACAAGTGTGCGTTCACAATTCAGCTGTATACAGCACCGCGTTAAATTTGCGATAATAGATGATAAGGGTGATCTTCCAATACTTCCGCGTTTTCCTGGTGTTTACGACAGCAAACATAAACTTCTTCTGATCGAAGAGGGGATAGAGTTGTTTTATTCAAGATTTTCTCGAATTCTATTGCTTACTCTTGCGGTGGTGTATGCAGTGCCAGCGCGAGGAGACTTGGTTGCATCCAAAGCGCAACGAATATTTTTCACATTAGCGGCCTTCCGCCTAAGTAGCGCGTCGGAGTCTATTCGTTCCCAAATGCTTGAACTCGTAGCAGAAGGCAAACTCGCCGAAGCTGCCGCTCTGGCGACGACTCAACGTACCTTTTTTGAGAAAACCATTCGGCACTGGGCGATGAAGAAAACCAATGGGGATAGCAGCCCTTACGGTATTCTCAACGATTTTGCTGCGACTGTGATAGGGCATACCCGCGACAATGGAGACTTCAGAGAGCTGCTGTACGGGAACTTCACTTACTATGCATCGCCTTCGATTGCCCGCGTAACTCAAGTTCAGAATGGAAATGGAGTTCGAGCACACTCGTCGGAGAACAACCTGCACTATTTGGATTTGGACAATCGCAAAAACCTTTTCGTCGAGCTGGTACGAGCCACTAGCCAGTATCCGAACGGCGTGCGGTTCAATACCGGTTCCACAGAGAATCCCACCCCTTTCGAACAAGCACCCACGAGTGAAACTGCTGGACTACTTACGTCGCGTGCATTCATCAACGCCGCTGGCCTCGGTGGGACGAATCGGCGATTTATCAAGTATGTCTTTCAAATTTTTCTCGGGATGACTTTGGATGAAGTCGGCGATGCATTCGCGCTAGATCACCGCGTTCGCCGAGATGTGGATCGCTTTCCCGGCGGTGACATGAATCTCTATAACTCGAAATGCCGATTCTGCCACGGAGGAATGGATGCGCTAGCTGGAGCGTTTGCTAAGTGGAACTTTGACCGGACGCGGGTGTCCTACCGAACGGGTAGTGGTGTTCAGACGAAGTACAATCAGAACAATACCGTTTTCCCAGATGGGGCGCGCACGAATGATAGTTCTTGGGAAAACTTGTGGTTAAATGGTCCTATCGGGTGGAACCCGGCTGAGCCTCTCAGCGGACTTGGTGCGCGTGAGTTTGGGCGGATGATTGCTTATGGCGATCGCCTTCCGGTGGCCACAGCGATGTCAGTATTTGAATACCTTTGTAAACGTCGGCCGAATTCGGAAGGGGCAGATGCTGCTGAGCTCGCGGTAGCCACAAAGGCTTTCGAACAGGCAAACTACAACTTGCGCGTTCTTTTCGAGAACGTCGCTATCTTAACGTCGTGTACGGGTTTGTAAATGAGTGTCGCGAAGAAAATAGGTTGGGTGGCTCTATCTGCCGTAATTCTATCCGGATCCGGCTGCGGCTTGCAGAGCCGAAGGGATCTTAATGTGGCCAACCCGCAGGGTTCCGCGGGCCTAATGAATTTCACTCAGGCTGTTACCTCTTTGGAAGCGATGACGGGAGTGGATGGAGACAGTGTCGGCAGTCTGCGATCTTACAAGAATATCGCCATCGCTTTTTTGTCGGCTGAAGGGGATGTGTTGTCACTTACGCCCACTTATCTCCTCGTAAGCATCGGAATCGTTGGAGGCTACTGCAATCAGGGTGTGAATGCCGCTGTTGACAGTGATCCCCTTAGCCGAGTGTTTTTGAAAGAGTCTTTACTGGGATTAGGGCCCGCGCCTGCTCCGGTGCTCGACGATTTGACGGCAAGCCGTGTGTCTGCCATCGCCGCTGATCTTTCTAATGCGTGCTTGGAGCGCGGACTTAGCAGTGAAGAATTAGGGATCATTACGGGCTTCGTAGCAGAAGCCAAGGCCGCTGCGACGGCTTCTCCCGCCGCCGAGTTCAAGCGCGTAGTCGCACAGATGTGTACGCTCGTATGCGCGAGCTTTGACGCCTTAAGATTTTAGGAGTGAAGCGTGAAAGAGTATAAGGAAATTATAGAACAAGAGGCGCTGCAAGCAGAAGAGAGGCGTAGAGCCGAAGAAAGCCTCATTGCCAAGCTCAAAGCCGGTCACAAAAAGCCGGTGACTCGTCGTGATTTTATTGCACACGGTATCGCAGCGGGCGGTACGTTTATGATGCTACCGAGTTTGCTCGATATTGTAGGCGCAAACCGTGCCTATGGCGCTGGGGAGCAGGTGCCGGTTCTTGTGATCGATATCGCCGGAGGGGCTTCGATCGCAAGTTTCTTTCCGGCCCAGGGGCCAGGGGCTTTTGAAGCTGACGGGTTTACACCGGGCCAAGCGGATTTGATTTCTGCCCACAATAAGATGGGACCGGTTATCACGATCAGCAACGCGGATCTCGATATGAGGTTTGGCGCACCTGTCAGAAAGGCGGATCCCGCGTACAACCCCTTCACTAGCAATGCGACTGCACCAGCCCTTGGAGGCGTCAGTTGTATCACCGCGTGTGGGATTACGCGCGATGATACTAGCGAGAATCCTTTTGGCGTTCAGTCTTTGATCGCTCGCTTGAATAGCCTTTTTGGCTACAGACTTCCGATCCTAAGTACAGGAGATGGGAACACGACGCCGTCTGGCGGACGTTCCATGCCGCTTTTGGGTGTGAATGCCGAACACCGGGCTTTGCGGGTCCCTTCGCTCAACACTGCAGCGGAAGTCTTGAATGTGGGAAGCCCGTTAGTAAACGCCAGCAACGAGCCCCAGCGCCGGTCGCTTCTTAAAGCACTTGTGGATTTGAGTAGCGCGCAAATTAAGCAAGCACATGGTCAACATTTCTTGGAGACACTCAAGGGGCTTGCAAGTAGCGGCTTTCGGGCGGCGGAAGGTATTGCCAATGCGAATCTCTCAATCGATCCGCGCACGGATCCGATGTATCAAACGATCTTTGGGATCACAGCGGATTCGCTGGTAAATGACGCTGACGTGCTCCGAGCGGCTACACTGAAGGCCGCTTTCGAAGGGCTCGCGCCGGCCGTCGTATTTCAGCGCAATGGCGGCGACTACCACGATCAGACTTTGAACGGCTTTACGGCCGTTCACCAGGATATCGGTAAGTGGACTGGCCAAGCGATTCGCTTGGCACATGTTCTTGGTCGAAAGCTCGTTATTTTTTGGGTGACGGACGGCGATGGCGTGGAAAGACGGCGTCCCAATTTCCGATCGCGGCGAAGCTAGCCAACTTGCTATGTGGCAGTACAATCCGGAGCACCTCGCTTTGGCGTTGCCGCAGATTAATATTTCTAGCCTGAATTATTTTAACGAAGAGCAGGGAGCTAACCGCTCCGATCTCATCGGGCCCAGTCCGCGACGCTTGGCCCTGGCGATGGTTTACAACTACGCAATTGTGGCGGGCCTAGTCGATCAATTCTTAGCTGCAGTTCCAGAGACGGAGTTCCCTCGCGAGCAGTTGGCGCGTTATGCGGCTTTTAAGGCATAGACATGCAAATGGGGTTATTACAGTTTGGCTTCGTAGTTTCTTCCATCTTGGTATTATTTGGCTGCACCGGAATGGATCAAACCGGTGCGTCTCGTCGCGACTTGCTTGCGCTAAGTGGCCCCTATAGCAAAAAAGCTTTTGAGACTCTGGTCTACCCAATGCTTAAATCTCAATGTTCCAGTTGCCACACGGATCAGAACCCCCGCTTCATTCCGCGTGATAAGAATACAGCCTACGGGCGGGTCTACGCTCTCATTGATTGGTTCGAGATCGAAAACTCCCGCCTGGCACGGCGTAAGCAAGATAAACACTGCGGCACGCCCTGTACGGACAACGCCGATTTGTTACGTCTTTTGGAAGCTTGGTCCGAGGCTTTAGACAAGGACAAACTAAAGACTGACGACAACCGACTCATTACCGATGTGGTGCACCTGACGAGTTTGCCGACAGGAAACAATTTTGTGGAAGTGACTTTTGATATGTCGAAGTTTGGCGCGGAGTTTAGCGGCGCCTTGCTAAAGGTGGAAGTTCAAGACTATAGCTTAAACGGAGTCCCTACAGGAGCTATCCGTATTCGCAAACCACGTTTAACCTCTGGGGCGTCTAACCTCTTTATTCGTTTGTTGCGCCCTCGCCTGAATGACCACTTTGATGCCGCTAATAACCTCTGGGAGTCGGTGCAAGCTCCCGTAGCGGCTAACAACAGTAACCCGCCGCTACTGAGTCCTTTAGTCATGCTGATCGAGCGCAACGGCAATGGAAGTGACAGCTTGGCTTTTGAGGTGGGTGAGCTACGTGTAATTGATGCCGTAGCATGTCGGGCCCTTCCCTACTTTAGCGCCAATGTTATCCCTTACATGCAGGCGGCAAACAAATGCTTTAGTTGTCACGGAAATGCCACCCACCAGGCCTATGCGCGCTTCCCGATGAGCGCCTATCTGGCGGTCAGCGAGCAAGCCCTTTGTAACGCCACCGTTCAACGAGTGAACCTCCAGGAACCTGATGCGTCGGCAATATTTAACCCTGCTTTCGGCCACAATGGTCACCCACAGAATTATAACGGCGGTGTCATCATGAGTGATACTGAGCGCGAGACGGTGCGTACCTGGATTGATCTCGAAGCGGCCGCTTCGGGAAACTAGATTTTAAAAGAGTATACTCAGGCGGAGAGCCGAGTAGCTGAGGTTTATTTTGTCTGGTGTTGGGTTAATGTCCCGGTGGTGCTCGGCAATGAGGGCCAAGTTGGGCGTTGCTCTCCATTCAATTCGCCCCCCTACCAGAGTCCGGTCATTTCTGTCGGAGACCGCATTATCATTTTGCGTGAGACCACCGCGTGCTACAAGTTGCCACTGCCGGCCGATGCGTTGGCGGAGTTCCCCATACAGGCCGCCTCGCAGGTAAGACTGCCGGGTGATTCCTCCTTTTAAGTCTACATTCATGAGCGCGTAGCCGGCTCGGAGTTCCGTGCTCTTTGTGGGACGAATTTGTGTGTCCGCTCCGAGCATGAGAATCCTGTTGGCTTGAGTGCCCTCATCGGAATAGGCGCCGGAGTAGACGGAAGCGCCCAGTCCAAACACATTGGCAACATCCATGTGGATGCGTCCACCGAAAGCCTTGTCTGTATTGTTGTCGGCACCGTTCGGTAAGGTTTCGAAATCCGGGTAGGAGGTAGATTCGGCCAACGGATCTGTCCCACCGGACTGGAAGCCATTAACGACATAGAGGTGAGCGTTGACGTTTAAGTTTGAAGATTCCGCTAGGCTGAATTTTACGCCGATACCTAAATCCGCCCAGATATCGGGCAGAAACGCCTCCTGGTTGTCGGCTCGCAAGGTGCTCGTATTCCACAAACCACCGAAGGTGTTGTGAGGGTTGATCTGATCAAAGGGGATCCAGATCCGTCCTACGCGCAATTGCACGCGGCGGCTAATGTTGTAATCCAGCTCATAAAAGCGCGGGACAATAAGTGGGGGTGCGACGCCTACAGAGAATTGCAAGTCGGGATTGGGGATGTAATCCACAAGAAATGCAGTGTGGTAGTTGTCAAAAGTGAGCGGATTGATGCCGGGCCGGTAGTTCAGCACAATATCGAAGAAGAGCTTGAATTGCCCCCCTTCCCCTCCTGCTTGGCGGTTGGCGGGATTGTGTGGGTTGTTAGTGTTGCGCGGATGGTGGGGATCGCTAGCCTTGGCTTCGGTTTCCGATTCATTGTCCATGGCCGAAAGATCCACCGCCTCATCGTCTCCACTCTCGCTTGTTTCGCTTTCGGCTTCGGCTTCGCTTTGCACTCGGCGGCGTTTAACCCGTCGGGGTCGTCTTCTTTTTCGTCGTACCCGGCGAACCTTTCGGATCTTGGGCTCGGACCGACTTTCATACTCTGATTCAACGGATCGCTTTTTCATCGGGACGTCACGGAACGGAGGATCGAGGGTTTCTGAATACACTACGGCCGAGAGCAAAGACCAAAGGAGTACTAGGATGGTATATTTTCTCAACCCGTCCATGGTTGTGGTTTCCGTGGGACAAGGATGTCCCTCAATGTAGGATCGGAATAACTAAGGAAAATAATTAGGAATACTTGCTACTCAGGCGACGTTTTTGACACGAGGCGCACGCCGATGATGCTTATCTCGTAAAGCAGGTAGAGGGGCACCATGACAATGAGCATTGTCAGCGCATCAGGAGAGGGCGTGATGACTGCGGCGAGAATCGAAATACCCAATACCGCATAGCGTCGGTACTTTTCCAAAACGCCTGCTTCCAGCACGCCGAGTAAAGCAAGCAGGATCATGCAGGCAGGCAATTCAAATACGAGCCCCAGGGCCAAGAGGAGCTTGGTCGTCATCCCAAAGTATTCGGTCAACGTGATGATTGCCTGGTCCGTACTAGAACCAAAATTGATGAGAAAGTCGTAGCTGTACGGCATCACGATGTAGTAGGCGAATACGATTCCCCCCACAAAACTTAGTGTTCCAAACAACATGAATGGCAACACTAGGCGTCGTTCGTGCTTGTAAAGCGCGGGCGCCACAAAACGCCACACTTCAAAGAGTATGTACGGAGAGCCCACTGCCAGGGCGGCGATGATGCTCACCTTGATGTAGATCATGAACTTGTCGGCGATACCCGTGAAGTAGAGCTGCCGATTCCCTTCCGGAAGGACGTCGAGCAGGGGTTTCTCTAGTAGCACGATAACGTGTTCGGAATAGTTAAAAAGGACCGCTACCAGTACGCCTAACACCAAAAGGACTCGGATGATGGCCGAACGCAGTTCATCCAGGTGCTGCCACAGCGGCATCCGGAGTTCCTCTTCTGAATTCGGATTATTGAGTGCTTTTGGTGCCGTTTCCGTGTCGGGATTCTGCGCGGCCTTTAGTGCATCCATGGAATCGGGTTGGTCCGATGGCATCTTAGGATTTTTGGGTTGGATTGGATTCATCCGCGGAAGCCTTTTGGCTTTCCGAATTGCTTACATCGATCGCGTCGTTTCCCTCGATCTGCTTTTTTTCATCACCCCCTTCAAGGGCTTTCTTGAAGTCACGGATACCCTTACCCAGGCCTTTGGCGAGTTCAGGTAGACGCTTGGGGCCAAACACCAGCAAGGCGGCTACGGAGATAACAAGAAGTTCTGGCAGTCCAAGGTTAAACATATCTACCTACTACGATATCGAGCCCGCTTGGTAGCGTCAACTAACGCTCTCGCGATCGGCGGCAATAGTATCAAAAAGCTCTGGGCTGAGAATCAGTTTTTCCTGGGTGGTCTGCGAAAGGGCCATTTCGCAAGCTTCCGCAATGGAGTCCGCATCCAGATGGTGGTACCTATAGATATCCCCCGTGGTCCCTGATTTGGACGTCTTGCGAACCGCAAGAGCGATATGTTTCACACCCACTATTGACCCAATGTTGTCCAAAAGCCCTGGCTCTCCGTCATGTACCGAAACGATGGGAATACGGTTGCCACGCAAGCTATACCATTTGGCGAGGTTATCCACGCGTGAGGTTTCAGGTGTGAGATACAAGTCTCCAGTCACCCTTAGGCCGT
>JAGQZV010000167.1 GCA_020435295.1 Bdellovibrionales bacterium
AGTAACTTCAGGCGAGATGCCACTGATTGGCGATCCGCTTAGCGAGGCGCAAATCGCGCTACTAAGAGAGTGGATCCTAGCGGGTGCGCCCGATGCCCCACCCCCTGCAGAGCTGAGTTTGAAGTCTGTAACCCCCGCGTCGGGCCCGGCAAGCGGCGCAACGGTAGTAGTTCTCTCCGGGTCTGAGTTAAATGGTACGACGCAAATCTATTTTGGCGACGTAGCGTGTACGGATTTAAAAGTTCTCAGCGCCACTCAAGTTCAATGTAGTACCCCCGCGCAGGAGAAGTCGGGAAGCGTCGATGTGCGGCTTGTTTCTGACTTAGGGGAGGTGACGCTGCCGCAGGGCTTTGAGTACCGTCCGGTACTTGGTCCCAGTTACCAGTCGCTTTACGTCAACATCTTGCGCGTACGGTGTTTGGGGTGCCACAACAATGAAAACCCCTCCCATGGCCTGAGTCTTGAGAGCTACGAGAGCTTGATGGGCCACCGCCGGGCCGTTATTCCGTTCAATCTGAAGAAAAGCCGTCTTTACAAAAAGACCCGTGAAGGGGAGATGCCGCAAAATGGGCCTCCCTTGTCCCAAGCGGAAGTGAACGCGATTGGAGCGTGGATTTTGGCGGGTGCCCCCAACAATTGAAATTTGTAGACGCCTGTCCACAAATCGCTTGCTTGGAGTAACGCGTTGCGCTATGCCAGTCCGGGAATGGATGAACGGGTTGAAGTAGTAGCCGCGCCGGAAAGCCCCGCGGTAGATGTTTTTGATTATGCGGATCCGCGGGAATATCTGTGCGCCGTACTAGAAGAAAAGAAAAAGCGAAGCACCGCGTTTTCCCTGCGGGCTTGGTCGCGCCAACTGGGGTTTAGTACCCCGTCTTATTTGTCTGCTGTGTTGCGCGGCACTCGACGCCTGCAGCCCACTTTTGCAACAAAACTTTCAAAGAATCTGAAACTTAGTGAATCTGCCGCCACCCGCCTAGAAATTTTGGCGCTACGAGAGAACAGCAAGAACCTGGCACAGGCTGAGCTTTACGATCGAATGCTGAAGTCTGTTTCTCCCGTCGCGTTTAGAACCCGGCTGGATCTGGACCGATTCAAGTTGATCGCTGATTGGTACCATCTCGTACTTCTAGAAATGGTCAGCCTTCCTGACTTTCGCGCGGATGCGGAGTACCTCTCTCGCCGCCTCGGAAAAAGTGTGATGCCGCAATTGGTGGCAAGCGCGTTAAAGCGTTTATTCCGCCTGAAGCTAATCCGACGCCAGGCGGACGGCAGGATTGTCCGCGGTACGGGACAAGTTTTCGTCGGGGACAGTGTACCCAATCAGAAGATTAGGCAACACCACTTGCAGTTTATCGAGAAGGCAAAACGTGCCTTGTCGGAAGCCCCACTGGAAGAACGGGATTTTAGGGGAAGCACTTTCGTTTTTAACAAGAAAAACGTGGGTAAAGCGCGCGAGTTGATTCGGCAGTTACACCAGGCACTTCGCGCGCTTTCCGATGGCGAGGCGGATTCAGTATATCGTTTGAACACGCAACTATTTTGTCTGACGACAGGAGAAAAGGAATGAAGCGCGAACTAGTGCTGTTTTTGAGCTTAGTGCTCCTTGTGTCTTGTGAGAAACCTATTGGAGGCAATGGGGGGAGCGAGGTCGGAAACGGTGGGGATCCAGAATTTGTGACGGCCGAACACGGACTTCGTTACGCCTACGGAATATTGGAGCGCATCGATCCTAACCAGGTACCCGCATTCTTAAAAAGTCAGTATTCCTCGACAGAGTTGCAATGGTTTACGGACCACCGTGCTGATCTGGTGAAAGTTCTCAAGGAGGCTCGGTTGCACTGGGTGGATGAACTGCCACCGTTTTGCGAGGACCACACGGTAGCTTGTGCGCGCGCCGGCGACCCGCGCATTTATGTCTTAAAGAAAGAGGCGCCGCGTTTCAAAAACCATCGGGAAGCGGCCGGAAACATGATCCATGAAGGGGTCCACTTGATAGGCGAAGCAAACGAAACGCTCGCAAACCGGGTGGCCGTCTTTTCTTTGGCGACATGGAACAACATGGGACATCCCGAAGCACCCCATTGGATCGGAATGACGGACTCTCCACTGACCCAGGAGGACGTAAATAAAGATCCGTATTTGCTGCGTTGGCAGTACGTCGATTGGAGCCAAGACAGACTTTATGTTTGGGACGAAAGATTCTTCCAGTCCTACAATCCAGTTAATGACTCTTGGGAGATGAAACCGGTAGCGGAAAATCCGTTTGACTGGAAGCGGAGCAAGGGGACCTTTGCTATTCAGAGCCATTACCCCATGTGGCTCGAGGCAGGCGGAATTGTCTACGTCGCGTGCCGCTTCAATTACGGAGCTCTAACAGAAGCCAACGCTTCGGGTGTCTTTTTGGACAAGCAAAGAGCTGCGTGGCGAGCGATGACAGATGTCGACGCCCCGTCGGATCGCATGTACGTAGGATTTACCAAAACTGAGAATCGAGCTGTGATTTGGGGAGGGCAAAGCTGTTCTAATACACCCAATGCCCTCAATACGGGCGGTTTTTATGATCCTAAGCAAGATACATGGGAGACGATCGAGGTGGATCCGTCCACTCCCACTCCGCGCTATGGGCACGGCCTTTTATGGTCGAAAGACCGCTTAGCGGTGTGGGGAGGCGTGAGTGTCTACCAGCGTCCGGGTGAGCTCGGTGTGGCTCAACTGGTAAACGACGGGGCATTTTACGATCCAAAGTCAAAGACCTGGGAACCGATTGTTTCCGGTGCCAACGCGCCTGGACCGCGTATGGATCCGCATCTGGCCTGGACCGGAAGCGAACTCATAGTCTTTGGTGGGAGAGACGCCCGCAACAAACCGGCGCTAACGGACGGGGCGATCTACAACCCGCGCACCAAGAAATGGCGCCCGATGGCTCCTCCCGCAGGCCCGCATTCTTTTGGGCCCTTTGACCAAGGTTATGGGTTTTGGACCGGAAGTACGTTTGGCTTTTTCTCCCCACAAAGTCTTTCATTTTATGATCTTAGGAGCGACTCGTGGTCTGAACAGGGACGAGCGGTGGTTCCAGGGTACGAGCGTGACTCGGTATTGTTTTGGACGGGCTTTGAAGGCGTACTATGGAAGCGCAACGATAGAAAGGGAGCTTTACTCTACCCATGATGCCAAAGATCTTTTTTCTATTTTGCGTTCTGGCAGGAACCGTTCTCGGAGCGAGCGAGCTTGAACTCGTTTCTCATTTTGGCGGCGGGAGGGTCTACCTGCGGCGTGGATCCGATTGGTATGCGGGAGCGACAGTCTGGAGCCTCAAGCGCGATCCTGGCTTAGCGCATTTGAAACAAATTCAGGTGGGCGCGGACCTGTGCGCTTGGACCAACGAAAACGAAGTGCGGTGCTGGGACTCTCAGGTCCATCCTTCCGCGGTGGGGAAAGGCCGAAGTTTGGGCGCGGTACCGGAACTTACCAAACATTTTCACGGGTACTGTTTGGAAACAAAGGCAGCTGAGATCTTCTGTTTGCAGAGCTTCATAGATGGGAATGAGTTGAAGTACCGGTACGAAAAAGTCGATACGAAAGCCCTTGGCACCATTGCAGCGGTTTCTGCCTCGGCGACACACATTTGCGTACAGAACGCGCGAGGTAAAATTTTCTGTTGGGGAGAAAACTACGGGGGGAAATTGGGGACGGGTGGGTATCCTTTTTTTCAAAGACCCGAGGAGGGGGGGGATTGGAGCGTAACCTATGCGACCGCGGGGATCCCTTTTCCTACTCGAGAGATAGAGAGTTACGGGAAAACATTTGCCGGTGTATCCGTATACGCCAATACTAGTTGCGCCTTAAGCGACGAGCTAAAGAACAACGTCTATTGCTGGGGGCGTCTACTCGATACGTCCAATCTCTACATGGAGTTCCAATTGTTTTCGCAAACCACTAGTTCCATTCCGCGCGGTGTAGATCTGAGTGCCGTGCCTGCAGGGCGCGTCGATGGGATCGTAGCAGGCCCGCTGGTAGGGTTTGGTCATGATGAAGTGGGGCGAATCTATTTCTGGGGAGAATACGGTACTCCCCCGGCGACTTCACAGCGGCTCGCCTTTAAGGCGCAAGCTATGGCAGAGGTTCCCGCTGGCTTTTCCATCCGTAAGCTGGTGCCGGTGCAGGGTGAAGTCTGCGCCATTGGGGCCTTTGAAGGGCAGGCAGAGCAAATGTATTGCACCCGCCGGCCGTGGGACAACCCAGCGGGTCGTCCCGAAATGGTGGGCGTCACCTTGCCGTAGGGGTTTCAAGTTTTTTTCTGTATATGCTATGTCTTCCGCCATGAAACGTTGTGCGCTTATTTTCCTGCTCATCGGCGTGTGCGCACTCGGCGCTCCTCCCGAGGCGAATACCCAAACGAGACGATCGTTTGTTCGGAGGCTAGGCTGTGCCACCTTGGTCGCAGGGACTCTTAGCGTGGCTGGTGCCGTTGGGTGGTTTGGTTTTGGGGAGCAGGTTGCTAGCGATGCGGATTCTGTGCAAACGAGCGACTTTGTCCAAACGCCGCGAGAAGCGCGGATAGACGCCGTGGTTCTTGGAGACAGTCTTAGTTGCGGGGACATGTGCTATTCGAGTGGGTGGAGTACCGTTCTAAATACCAGGATGCGCACGCAAACGGGGTGGGCCATCAATGTCCATGAAGCAAACAAAGATCTCAATCCGGTCTTTGATCGCTTGGCTGAGCGCTTTCCCACGCGCGTGACGGTAGCGGCCTGGGCGGGTGCTTACTTGGATAGAGCGAGCCCGCTCGATCGCTCCACCGCCAACACGCTTGGGAAAATTGCTAATTTTTCCGATCAAGTTAGCCGCGTTAAAAACATGCAAGAAAAGCCCAATCTGGTTCTCATTTGGATCGGGCACAATAATATGGACTGGGCCTACGATATTGAGCATGTGAAGAACCTCGCGGCCGATGAGTACTACGAAAGTATTCCTGAGCGTATGGCCGACGGGATGGAAGCAGAACTCGGCCGCTTGCGGGACGTTCTTAAAAAAGAACAGCACCCGGTGTCCGTCGTAGTTTACGGCCTCGTTGATTTCGAAAAAGCCTTTGAGGCGCGAAGGCAAGCAGAAGCGCTTCGCAAAGCGGATCCCAAGCTTTACACGTATTTCGAGACGCCCTATGCAAACTTCCCTTCCATCAAACCCGAGCACCAAGAAAAGACAGCCGAATTGGGCCGGCGGGTGAACGAGGCGCTGAAACGCAAACTGGAAGAGCTCAACTCGCGTTGGGGTACAGACAGCTTGCAGTGGCGATACTCCGATTCCATCTATGAGGCCCCCCTTGGGGAGGCTAGGATGCTTCACGCGACGGACGCGTTTCATCTCTCCCCTCTGGGTCAGAACACCGTTGCAGACGCCGTCGAGGCCAGCCTCGCGCCTTCGCTAGACTTTCTGCGGGTCTCCGAGCGCGTTGCCGTGCCCTAGGTTGACGGCTAGGTCGTCCCTCTATTAGACCTGGATTTAACGCAATGCATTGCATTAGAGGCAGGTGAGAGGGAAATGCTAAATAAACTGTTTTGGCTTGTCGCTTTAATTTCCGTGGTCGGGATCGCTTTGGCGGAAGATCCAGATCCCGTTTCTATTTCAATTGGAAACTTGTTTGAAAAAGTTATGCGCGCCTCGGGCCCGCCCCGGTCCGAAATCATGCGCCGCCCGGTCTTTGCTAAAGCCCACGGTTGTCTGAAAGCCAAATTTGAGGTGAACCCCGATCTGCCTGAGCAATACCGGGTGGGTGTTTTCTCAAAGCCTTCGTATTGGGCGTGGGTGCGGTTTGCGAACGATGGCGGTTTTGGAACCGACAAGCGGCCCGCTGCCCGGGGCATGGCGATCAAAGTGGTTGGCGTGGAAGGTAGAAAAATTCTGGATGGGGAAGAAGACGCGGTGACCCAGGATTTTGTGATGCAGAACCATCCGATTTTTTTCAATAAGAACGCCAAAGATTTTCTGGACTTTGTGGAAGCCTCAGTGAGTGGCGATCCTGAAAAGATAAAAGCCTATGACGAGGCTCACCCCGAAACCCAAAAAATCTTAGACGAGATGGATTTAAATTTTCTTGCCGATCCCCTAGCGGGGCGTTACTGGACTCCCACTCCGTACAAACTTGGCGACAAAGCGATGAAATACATGGTGAAGCCCTGCATGGAGGGAGACAATTTCTTGAGAGAAAATCTCGTGCGCCGGATGCAAAACCAAGACGTCTGTTTTGGATTTTGGGTTCAGTTCCAAACGGACGAAAAAAGTGCTCCCGTCGACGACGCCACAGTGAAATGGCCCGAAGAAGGCGAAGGCAAGTTTAGACGCTTTGCCACGCTTCGCATCCCTACGGGACAGGACGTAAACGAAAAAGAGCGAGAAGCGCTTTGTGAAGATCTGTCTTTCACCGGATGGCATGCCACCAAGGAGCTTGAGCCACTAGGAAGTATTAACTTGGCACGCAAGCACGTCTACAAGCGCATGGCTGACATCCGTCGGCGTAAGAACGGCGCTCTCCTAAAAGAGCCGGTCGAAATTACTCCTGTAGCCAGCGAGAAAAAGAAATGAGCGACAAAAAAGAGTTTCCCAAAAGCCCATCTCGACGACATTTTTTGCAGCAAACTGGAGCCGTCGCGGCGGCTACACTGCTATCGCGCTTTGCAGCTGGCAACGAGGACAAGCGGATCGTTCGCGCAAAGATCCACCCTGGCATTGGGGTCGCGCGCGTTGGCAATAGCACCGATCCAGATGGCTTTTATATTGGGCCCGAGGTCGTTCGTCCCCCGTTTACCCAAGCTGGGGCCACCCGAGACGCGCAGGGGGCGCTTAAGCGCCAGGCGGCACGTTTTAGGATTTACGGCTACAACGCCGCCGGTGAGGTGGTGCGGGAGTTGACCGAAGATAACGCCACCATTCGCTGGCAAGTCCACCTCGCCAACAAGAAGGCTGCTTGGTACCGCTTTACTTCGGCATTGGACATTCCTGAAAACGAAGGCAACGGGAACCCGCGCCGAAACGCAAAGATTAAGGGCGAGGACAGAAAGAAACTTGTTGTGGATCCTGGGGCGCGTTCCATTTCGGGAAAAAACCGCTCGGGTATGGCTTACCACTTCAATGGCGGGAAATTCATGAGCGTGGAAGTCCCTTTGGGGGAACTACGCACTGACAAAAAAGGCCGCTTAATCGTTTTAGGAGGCTTGGGAAACTCGGGAACTCCAGCCGGGAGTCCGCCTTATGATCCCACGGACGCTGACACTTTTAACAACGCCGATGGGTGGTACGACGATACGTCTGACGGCCCAGTGCGCGCCAGCGTGGAATGGAAAGGGGAAAATATTCCAGTCGATCCGGCCTGGGTACTTGTGGGACCGCCCAACTACGCTCCTGATGTCGTGGGGTGGAGAACGTTGCATGATTTGCTGGTGCATACGTACACCGCGAGTGGTTGGATGACCGTTCCCAAAAAAACGTCCTTTACAAGAGACGTC
>JAGQZV010000168.1 GCA_020435295.1 Bdellovibrionales bacterium
GTCCACTTATCACCGAGAATTCCAAAGGCCCTCTACGGATTTTGAAACACCCCGCTACCGATCAATGGGCAAACCGTGTGTACTCTGCCTATTTCCTGGGTGGTTTTTATCCCGTCGAGTTCTTAGAACTCACCGCGGTTCCGACCTGCACGCGTCGTAACGTACTCGTGGCCCCCAAAGCACTCAAAGGAGAGCAAGCCCATCAGCTTAATGAAAAGGGTTGGCATTCACAGTGGGTGCAGGCCGGACAGTTGCGGCTCTACACTTGTGAGTAGACGCTCGCTAGTGCCCGCTCATCATACTCCAGGCAAGAATGAGCCCGGCAAGACCAATGCGATACCACGCAAACCACTTGTAGTCGGCAATCTGAAGCACTCGCATCAAAAAGTGAATCGCAAATAGCCCCGAAAGCATGGAGCACAAAAACCCACCTACCAAGTGGGAAATCGGAACACCCCCCAGAGCCGAGCTATCAAAACCCTTCAGCTCGTACGCACACGCACCCAGAATGATGGGAAAAGAAAGCAGGAAAGAAAAGCGCGCGCTGGCCTTGCGCCGAAGCCCGAGGGCGCGCCCCATTGTCATCGTGGCGCCCGAACGTGAAACGCCGGGAATGATGGCTAGCGCCTGGGCCATCCCAATCCAAATCGCATCACCGAGCTTGAGTTCCTCGATTCCCTTGATTGTCGGTGCCCGGCCATCGATCCAATACAGAAGAAAGCCCACGACAGAAAGTGTGACACAAATGAGTAGGGGCGTCCTAAAAAAAGACTCCGCGTAGTCGTGCAGCAAGACACCTGCCACAACGGCGGGGATGTTTCCCACTACCATCATCCAGAAGACAAGACGTTCCCGTTCAAAACCAATGCGCCGTTCAATCACGCTGCGTAAGCCCGCAGAGAGCAAGTGCAACCAGTCTCGCGCGAAATAGGCGAACACCGCCACGAGGGTGCCGACGTGCAAAAACACGTCGAATGCCAGCCCGGGATCCTGCCAACCAAAAAACCACGGAAACAAAATCAAATGAGCGGAACTACTAACGGGCAAAAATTCCGTTAGCCCCTGGACCAACCCCAAAACGCATGCTTGAAAGAGTGTCATGTTGCCTAGTGCGAATATTCAATAGTTGAAACTTAGCTCAATTATAACGCTACAGCACCGATTGGAACAGCGTGTTTAAGTAGTCCGCCCCGAGAATCGAAGTTTTTTCATTTTCGAAATCCCTTTGGCCAGAAAGCGGCGGAGCTACCTCCACCACGTCTCCGCCAATCACGTCAAAACGTTTTCCCAAAGTCTCGATTACGTGATGCACAAACTCCGGTCTCAACCCGTCGGCCTCGGGAGTGCCCGTCGCCGGAGCGGCGGTAATATCTGTCCCGTCGATATCGTTGCTGACGTAAAGATGCTTGCAACCCAATTTTTCAAAATGCTGACACACTCGATCAAGTACAGAGGCCTCCTGAAACGGAACTTCAGAAGCCCAAAATTGTTGGAGCGGGTATTTTTCCATCCAGTGAGATTTTTTCTTGGCGGAAGCGCGAATTCCAAGCTGCACTAGGTGCTGGGGTGGCATGAGCGCTTGTGCATGAAACGCCCACGTAGCATAACAGTACTTAATCCCCAGGCGAGATTCGAGAAGGTCCGTGTGGGCGTCAAAATGTACGACACCGAACTTTTGCGCAAAGAGATGATGGCACCACAACATTGCCGGCCAGCTCACACTGTGATCTCCCCCGAGTAAGGCGAGTTTCGCCTTTGGGTTAATTTGCGCCACCGTCAATAGAGCCGCTTCCTCTACCGACAATGGGCTTACGGGCAACAAGTCACTCTTACCCGGATACAATTCTGCCCGGGTCGCAGCAATCTGGGCTAAACTCAGCATTTCGTCATGAAGGAGCTGCGGGACGCAAAATACATCCCCGACGTCACACACCCCTTCCGGGTAGCGGCCATACTTTTTCAGAAAGGCGTGTCGGATTCCCAAAGGCCCAAAATTCGCCCCGCGCATCACGCTAGCCCCCGTGTCGCACGGGACTCCCACAACAACAACGCGCGCGTTTTCAACGGCGTCCAAACTCTGCTGCCACTTCTTTTCGACTTCCGGCGCGGCCTCCGTGCCATAGAGCAGACGCTGCATGGGTTTGGCATATCCCGCCCCACTCGATGGCGTGTAAATTCCCCGTCCGGCGGGTCGAAGGTACAATCTCAATTTTTCTTTTGCGCTCAGACTCATGTAACTCCCTTCTTTTATTAAGCGGCAAACCTCTCGCCAAGTAAATGAAAATTCAGCATTATCCGCCCTCCCCGCAAAGCTGACTCGCCGCATTAAGTCCTCGCTCAGGAATGCCGAAAAAGGCTTTCGAGAGAGAAACGAGCATGTCTTTTGAACTACGGCCATCGGAGAAAGTGATTCTGAGCGTGGATTTCCACTGGTCTACGTACCTAGCGGCCACAATACACTTTCTCTTTTTTACAGCCCTCGCGATCGTCCCCTGGGCCGCCGCCCAGTATCTTGCTCGTCTGGAAGCTCTGGCGCTTTACTTGCCCACAGTGAACGAGTTTTTGCCCTACTTCGTAACCTTTTTGCTTTTGGTTGGGTTTGAACCGCTCGGATTTCGCTGGCTCCAAAACCGTTGCAAGCACTACGTACTTACCAACGAACGCTTGTACGTCGAGGACGGCGTATTCTCGAAAACTAAACGTAGCATCCCAATCGATGCTATAAACGATGTAATTCTAAACCAAAGCCTCTTTCAACGCATCGTAGGCACTGGCACCATTTCAGTCATGACGGGCAACGACTCCCATTGCGTGGTGAAGAGCATCAGTTATCCGGATCGTTTCCGGCGCCAACTGAGCCGCCTCCTGCAGGAACAGCTAAAGCACGCGAGCTAATTTACTTCTTCTTCTTTGGGCGTTTCTTTTGGGTCGACTTCCATTGGGCAAACTGCCTAATCTCGTCGCCTATCATGGCCACCACCCAACTGATCACAACACCATCGTCAATAAGCCCACCCACCAGGAAGTCGGGAATCATGTCAAAGGGGTTCAGAAAATAGATAATGGCGGCTACGGCTAAGACAATCGACTTCCAATCGCTCTCGCGATACCGACGCGTTCCGTACTCTTTTAGTAGCTCAAAGAGTAAAGCCAATTCATCGCGAACTTTTGAAAGCGACGGGCCACTCTTTTTGGCTTTTTCACCGGCGGCTTGCACCATCGCTAGAAGATTTGCACGATCTTTGGCAAGTTTTACCGCCTGAACTTTCAGTTCCGCAATTTTCTTCTCGACAGCCGCGGGTGTAATTTTCATACGCACTCCTAGATGAAAATTTCGTCAAACTTGATTTTTTCCCCCGCAAGAACCAAGCAAGTGGTGGGGTAACCCTGAGTCCTGCGAAGAATGTCCACATAATATTCTTTGTAAGTTTCCAGACTCTCCCCCGGCTCAGGCTGCCGCATTCCGACAAATACCAAATCGGCTTCCGCAATATTATGGCGAATAGTAGTTAACGTCCCTTGCTCCTCGGATTCAACCAGAACTTCCAGCTGAGAATCCATTCGGCTTTCGTACAAGAAACGCTTTGCCCGGCTTTCCATCTTAGGCTTTTCTTCCTCACTGCGCACGGTAGTTTTCAAAGTAAGGTCAGAACCACGCCACTCGGGGCTGGTCTGGAGCATATACGCCAGGGCTAGCATAAACGCCGAATTTTGCTGGTTTTGGGACCACCACACGTCAATCTTCTTGAGAGCAGGCTTTTTCGGGCTAGTTTCTTTCCCCTTACGTACGATAACCAAATTACGTTCTAGAGTTTGGGTGAGTTTTATTATCTCCGTAAACATCAGAAAGTTTTCTGGCTTCTCCGTCTCCCCGACGATAAAGGTATTGGGAACCAACGGCCCTAATCCATAGCCACGCACCATAGCCTGGATACCCCGCATCGTATTATCCGCCACACTAACTTCCACAAGCGCCGGCACGCCTTTTTTTTCTAGAAACAAGCGCAGGGACTCTTCCATCTGCATGACACGGTTTTCCTCATTGATGGACTCTTTAGAAAGGACCGTCGCCACAGTCAAAAACCCTTTGCCGTGGGAGATCGCATCCGCAAGCTCAATGAGGTACCAGCGTGAGAGTGGTGAACCGCTTAAGACCATCAAATGAGGACGCCAGGACTTGGCATTTTTTCGGTAGTTGGCCAACGCGTAAATGGAGTAGCGAGCGACAGCATTCAAAATACCACGGCGCATATCCCCCCACCGCGCATTGATCGACTTCGTGCGCATGTAGATGAAGATCCCAAAGCAGCAGAACGCCGCCACAAAGGTTGCACCGGAATCAATCATCAGCATAGTGCCAAAGCAGGCCGCGGCTCCGAAAATGGAAAGCAGCCAGGGCGTGCGAAATTTAGGGCGCCAGCTTGGACTGCCCATAAACCCTTCAAGCCCCGCGATGAGATTTAACATTCCGTAGGAGGTCAGAAAAAACATAGAGAGGACTGGAGCAATGGCGTCCAAATCTCCCAATAAGACCCCTCCCAATGAAACGAGGTAAGTGAAGATTGTCGCCGTATTCGGGGCATCTGTTTTTGGATGTCCGACTCCAATAAAGCGCGGCAAAATACTATCGCGTGAGAGCGCCTGCAGCGTACGCGGCGCTCCAAGCAACGCGCCAAGCGCACTAGATAGTGTCGCTCCCCATATCCCCACGACAACGAGCCCGCCGACCAAAGCCACTTGCTGCATCACCATTGGGTTAGCACGCAACGTCTCTAAGTCGGCAAAGCCATCCAAGAATACCGCAATGAGAACATAAACAACGTATCCGGTCAGAACTGCCGCTAACGTCCCCAGCGGAAGGGACTTTGCTGGATCCTTTAGATCGCCGGACATGGAGATCCCGGCTTCAATCCCTGTCACTGCCGGAAAAAACACTGAGAACACCACCCAGAACGGCATCTCTAGGGGCACGTCGCCAACAGGCAACCCATACTCTGGCGTTTCCCCCAAGAAGAACGACGCCAGAGACAGCGCTATAGCAAGAAAGATAAAATTTTGGATTTTTAGGGCAACATCGGTGGAATAGAAGCTAAGAACAGAGAGAAGCGTCAGCACCACTACGCTGATTGCCACTGGTGGCAGTTGCGGCACGATAGAGTTCAAAGATTCGGAAAATCCGGCAACATAAAAGGAGACGCCCAAAGCCTGAGCCAAGTACAGAGGCACCCCAACGGCGGCGCCCGCCTCAATACCAAAAGAGCGAGAAATCATGTAGTAGGCCCCGCCCGCGCCTACGCGCATATTCGTCGCTGTAGCGGCAATGGAAAGTGCGGTCAGAAGCGTAATCAGGGACGCCATCGTAATGATGAGCAACGTGGCGGTGAGGCCCACATTGCCCACCACCCATCCCAGCCGGAGATACATAATGACGCCGAGAATCGTGAGGATGCTTGGGATGTACACCCCGTTGAAAGTGCCAAATGCGTTTCGTTGCGTCATACAAAGGAGATCGAACGACCAAATGAATACGCTACCACAATTGACTGGAATGCCAACGCCCCTTACAAGATAAAGATGCTGTCAGCAAACAAGGATCACATCGTCGTGATCGATCCCGCGGTACGCACCCCGGAGTTAGATTGTTTTAACCACCTCGCCTTAACTTCCCCGTTGCCTTTGAGCTACCATCTGCCTGCGCTTCACGGGATGGCCACCTTGGAAACAGAAGGAGTCGGCGCCAAAGGGGTTATCGTATTAGGGAGCAGCAGCAGCGTTTTGGAGAATCGGGACTGGCAAGTAAGTCTAGGCCGCTGGCTAAAACAACGCAGCGGAGTTCCGATGCTCGGAATATGTTTTGGCCACCAACTGTTCGCACATCTCTATGGCGGTGTCGTCGACTTCATGTACACGGATAACCGGAAACTATCTGGATTCCGCGAAGTCACCTTCACTGCCTCCCGCGTGTGGCCAGCTCAAAAAGGACGCTTGACGGTAACCCATCGCGAAGCCGTCCTAGGCTGCCCACCAGAAATGGAAGTGATCGCCAGCAGCCCGGAAGTCGCTATAGAAGGTCTTGCGCATAAGACGCTCCCGATCTGGACCCTTCAGGCACACCCGGAAGCCACGCCGGCATTCTTGCGAAACATGCACATTCCGGCCCCCGAGAGAGGGGACGCGCTTGATTTCGGCTGGTCACTCATTAGAAGTTTTTTGCAGTACTGCGCAAAAGCCTAGACCACGCGCGCACGCATGATTACGGTCATTCTACAAGCAGCGATGCCCGGGCAGCACGCATCGCCTATGACAGTATCGTTCGCGATATAATGTGGCACACTCCATTACGCGCCGAGAGACCCTAGATCGAACACGCCCCCGCAACCCTGTTTAAAAGGCCCGCCAGCGCGCCACCTTCTTTCCACGTGTAGCAGCGGCAGCCGCGGTGCCATTTCCCGTCCTTAGGCATGTGAACTACGCACAGAGCTGTCCCCGCTTCCCAACTGAATACGCTCCTTTCATGGGCGTTTCGGGCACTTTGCTTGCAATATTCCGCCCTGCGGTCACGCTTGGGTGAGAGGCGTAACAAAAAAGCGCTACGGATGCGACGGTATACTGGATTCATTTTTTTTGTGGTACTGACGGCGGGCACGCTTCTGCGTGCCGATGATCCGGTACGGCCACGGACAGAGGAGGATTTGATTGCCGGCACCTATGCGCGCGACCCCATAGTCCACGTACCCGACAGCGTCCCGATCGGGTTTTCGCGCGAGCAATTCTTGCGAGATTTTCCGGAACTCGCGCCGTTTCTCACCACCCAGGCCGACTTCGAAGCCTTTGTTGTAAAGAACCTCTCCTTTGTCGGTACTCAACAAAAGCGCCTTACACACATTCGCAATACGCCCATCCCTATGGACGAGACCGTGACATCGGAAGCGATCACGCGCAATCAGAGCGCGGGCAATTTAGAACGCGGCGATACGCGTGCGGGCTTTATTGAAATTCGCCACCCTACAACAAACAAAGTCATCGGCCTCATTGGGGTTAAAGGTATAGGGTTTAAAGACAGTCTCGGTGCGGAGCTAGTAGACAAGCAACGCCAAAGAGCCAAGGCGGCCGGAAACGCGTACCGAGAAGAGCTCAAACGGATCGCAGCAGATCCGGAACTTAACGCCAACCCAAAGAAGGCGGCCGAGGAACGCGCGCGGGTCACCGCAGAGTTTGAAAAAGTGCGTGATGCGGTTTACACAGCGGATCACTCTTCGGGTTTAACTACCCTCGGCGAAGCTTTTCACGAGCTCGCCAAGCAGCGTACGCTCCAAGCCCGCTTTGAAGCCTACAACGCCCGACACGGCACCAACTTTCAAACCAACGAAGTTTACGGTGTCATCGCGCTGCCTTTCTATGTATTAACGGCCGGTGGAAAAAAAGAGCG
>JAGQZV010000169.1 GCA_020435295.1 Bdellovibrionales bacterium
AGGGCCGCTCCAAACTCCATTGCCTGGCGAACCGAATTTTGGCCCAGCGTACCATCCAGAACCAGCCACGTTTCGTGCGGCGCCTCCGCGATTACCTTTGTCATCACGCGGTGAACCTTCTTAAGTTCATCCATTAAATTGCTTTTGGTATGCAATCTGCCAGCAGTGTCTAGAATCACCACATCCATCCCACGCGAGACCCCGGCTGTCAGCGCATCAAAGGCAACCGCGCCCGGATCCCCACCTTCACGACCAGCCACTAGCTGCGCACCCGACCGATCGGCCCACACTTTGAGCTGGGAGATAGCACCGGCTCGAAAGGTATCAGCCGCTCCCAAAAGCACCGACCTTCCTTCTTTAATAAAACGACTCGCGAGTTTTCCAATAGTGGTCGTTTTCCCAACCCCATTAACTCCCACGATGCTAATGACGAGGGGCTTGGGATTACCGATTATCTTTTTCTCGACTGCGGTAAACACGTTTTCGCACTCAACGCGTACAAGATCGCGAAGACTGGCTCCGTTGGCCCGTTTCGCACTCTCCCTCACCCGGTCCAAGAGGAGCGTGGTGGTTGCCATGCCGATGTCCGCAGCAAGCAACCCTTCCTCCAACTCGTCCCAGTCCTTGGGTTCGAAGCCTTGCTTGGCTGATCGGCCAAAGAGCCCCTCCAAATTACCAAGGATACGAGAACGCGTTTTCCCCAATTTCTCCCTAAGAGAAGGGGGGACTCTAACGGGGACGGTCTCAATGGTTTCTGGTGGGGTTACAGGTTCGAGGGTTTCAGGAAGCTGACTTGCTGGTAACTCGGCGGATCGCGCCGCTGGCGGACCTGGCTGCACAGACTTTCGCCTCAGATACCAGTAGCCAATCCCAAGCACGGAAAGTGAGCCGGCTGCGGCCGCAATGATCTCAAGCCAATTCATGCCGGTAGTCTTATAACAGCTTGTCGGCGGATTGCAATTGTAGGCGGCCTTAACTATTCGCTCGGCGCATCAGTAGGAGGCTTTTCTTCTTTTGCGCCAGATTCAAGGTGGCGGTAGATGGTACAGGGGTGAACTCCAAGCAGCCGCGCGGCGAGGCGCTTGTCACCACGAGTGCTCTTTAGCGTGCGATCCATCACGAGGTTTTCAATCTGTCGGAGCGTCAGCCCCATTGGGATCACAATCGTTTTGTGCTCTTTTTTTCCTCCGGCGATTTCGGGAGGAAGGTCCTCCACCTCAACCGAACCGGTGCGGTTTAGTACCACCACGCGCTCCATTACGTTTTCTAACTCTCGAACATTTCCCGGCCAAGCGTACCGAACTAGGGCATCCAGGGTCTCGGAATGCAGAATAGGAACCGATCTACCGTTCTTTTTTGCCGACGTTTCTAGAAACCTCCTGGCGAGCAACGGGATATCTTCGACTCGCTCTCGGAGTGGTGGAACGTTAATATGTATGACGTTCAGTCGGTAAAATAAATCCTCTCTAAACGTCCCCTCGGCAACCGCCTTTCTCAGGTCAGTATTGGACGCGCTGATAACCCGAGTTTCCACGTAGCGCGTCTCGTTGCTTCCCAGCCTTTCGAATTCACCTTCTTGCAAAAATCTCAAAAGCTTTGTTTGAAGCGCTTGCGGCGCGATGCCGATCTCATCCAAAAAGAGCGTGCCCCCGTGAGCCAACTCTACGCGGCCTTTTTTAGTTTTTGCGGCTCCCGTGTAGGCGCCCGGCTCGTACCCGAATAGCTCGGCTTCCAGAAGGTTTTCCGGTATCGCCGTACAGTTGATCTTGACGAACATTCCGCTTGATTCCTGGCTATTGCGGTGGAGGTATTCAGCTAGCAGCCCTTTCCCAGTCCCGCTCTCCCCACCGATCAGAACGTTGGCGCGACTGCGTGCGGCTTGCTCCACAAGATCCATCATTCCTTTCAGCGCCGGCGAACGTCCGATGATAGGGCGATCTTTGCCTTGCATTTGACTTTTGAGTTCCTCGCGAAGCGAAAGGTTTTCCGCCACAAGCTTGCGCTTTTCCACAGCCTTGTGCACAACTCTAAGAACCTGCATACGCTGCAACGGCTTAGTAATAAAATCGTACGCACCCTTTTTCATGGCCCCAACAGCAATCTCTACCGTGCCGTATGCTGTAACCAAGATAACTTCGATGGAGGGATAAGAGTTTCGGATGACATCCAAAAGATCGAGTCCGCTCATTGCTCCCATTCGCAGATCGGTTAGCACAACATCCAGATTTCCGCTCTGCAAGGCCGGTACAACATCCTTTGGGTTTTGAAAGCGTCGCACATCGGCACCGTCTGATTTCAGAATGCGCTCCAGGCTATCTAAGTTCGACAGTTCGTCATCCACTATCGCTATGCTGTACTTGAACATGTAATCTCCCTGGTCGGCTTCTAGACCGGAAATTGAAACTCAAACGTGGTCCCTTTGCCGAGCTGGCTATCGCACCGGACGGAGCCGTGCGCTTCTTCTACGATGTTCTTGGTGAGGACGAGTCCTAAGCCGGTTCCATCTCTTTTGGTAGTAAAGAACGGGGAAAACGTGTTTCTACGAGTGGACTCATTCATTCCAAAACCAGTGTCCTTAAACTCGATGGTGGAGGTGTTGTTTTCCACCCGTGACCGAATCGTAAGCGTTCCTCCCAACGGCATGGCCTCGCGTGCGTTCTTCAAAACATTGAGAAAAACTTGCTTCAAGCGAGAACGACTCGTCTTTACGTAGATGCCTGAGGACGTCAGGTCCGTTACCACCTGGATGTTTTTCGCCTTGTTCTCTTCCTTAGAGAAGTTTAATACTTCCTCCAAGACTTCATGGGCCTCAACAGAGTCTTCGCGACTGGAGGGCACTCGGGCCCGGACCAAATAGCTTTCAGTAATCTGATTAAGACGTTCAATTTCCCGGGAGACGCTTCTTAGGGTGGACTTAATTTCTTCTCCTGAGTGACCCATTTCGCTTTCAAGCCAATCTATGTTCAGGCTAATGGAGTTTAGTGGGTTACGTATCTCGTGAACCACCTCGGCAGACAACTGCCCAACCGCGGCAAGCCGCTCAGCCTGTAGAAGCTCCTTCTGCTGCAGCTGAATCTTTTTGTCTCCTTCAAGTAGATCATTCAGCATGCGGTTGTACTCCCGAGCCAGCATCGATACTTCATCTTTAGGCGCGGCTTTCACTTTCAAGCTTTGACTCAAGTCCCCGTTTGCGATTTTCTTGATGCTTCCAATCAGAGCAGGGAGCGGTTGCAGAATCTTCAGCGAAAAAATCAAAGTAAAAATCCCGAATACAACGACCAGCGTTGAAAGAACCAGGTTCCAAATTAGATTGTCTCGGCCCTCGACCTGTACTGCCAACGTTACGTTGGCCGCTTCTCTGTCTAGTCGCTCCGATAGCGCTTTCAATCTCGCTCGAAGATTTAGGTAGAGTTTCTTGAACTCCTTCCCTTCCGTAGTTTGGGAAAGCTTCTCAAAGTCTGTTTTTGCTTCTTGAAAGAGTGCTGAGAGCTCTTCAACCCCATGTCCACTTTTCTGATATTTTGTGAGCAACTGTTCGCCCAGGCTGAACTTCCGCAATATGATGTAGGGGTAGAGATCACGCGCCACTCTCGAAAAAGTACTTTGCTCCGATGTTCGACCTGCGGGGAAATAAAAGCGGCGCAAGTCATCAGCTAGCGTGTAAGTCTTGGCCTGCAGCTCGACCGTTAGGCGGGACAAAGGAATAAAAAGTTGGTTTACAAGCACGAGGCGCTCGTTCGATCGGGAAAGGCGCGTGTAGTTGTACACGGCCGCACCAGCAAACACTAACAAAACGGCCAAATAGCAGCCGATAACTTTGCTTCTAATGCTCATGGAGATAGGGGTAAGAGAGAGTGGGTCCGGAAAGGAAAAGGATTCCCTTTATTTTATTTTACTGGATTTGAAGGCTTCGGGAAAGGCAGACAAAAAAACAGCGCGGCGCCGGAAACCGGGCCGCGCTGCAAAACGGGAGTCGAAACGATTAGAAATTAACGCGCAGCGTTGCTCCGTAGGTTACGGCGCTTTGCTGCAGATCGTAGGTAGCCAACGCCGAAAGATCGGCGCTTCCACCCCGGCCCATAACAAAACCAAGGCGGCCTACCACTTCCCCGGTGGCAGTTGAGCTAACATTGGTGTGCTTGTAACCACCGCCGAAGTAGTACATGTCGCCGCCTAGTGTAAAAAACCCTGATAACGTATAGTTATCTGTCGCATTGATATCGTTGAACGTAAGGTTGGCTTCGATGTTGTTGTTGCGATTCTTACCCGAATAACCAAGTGCGATGGTTCCGGCGATGGGGTTGCTTGTCCCTCCAACCGTCGTACCTACCGCGATACCAAGAGCCATTCCTTGATCCCGAGCGGGATTTAGGTTGATGGTTCCCTTTAACGTTCCTGTGCTAGTACTGGTGCTTTCTAAAGAGGTGAAATAACTAGCACCTATGTTCACGACACGTCGCTTACCCAAACTAAATCCGATCCCCCCACCTGCTGTGTCCGTACTTTCGTCGGGATTAAAACTGGTCCCCGAACGGGAACCTTTCACGAATAGCCCCAAGCGTCCGTTCGAGTAGGCCATTGAAGGCGTCAGAGTTTGCGTGGGCGTACTTTCCGTCGTCCGCGTGTACATCGCTTCGATGCTTGTACCGTCATCGCGGGACAGCTGGCCCGGATTCTCAGAACTATTATGATCCGGGTACAAGAACCCTTGACCACCACGAATAACCTTCATCTTTCTCGCACCTTGGGCGCCGAAAGAAAAGGCGAAGGCCAAGGCGAGGACGAACACATAGGAACGTTTCATATCTCCCCCAAAATTGAACTCTCGAGCCAAAAGAAACTACATGGGGGTTATCGGCGGTCTTTTGCAGAGCCGTAGGGCTAAATTCAATTTGTTGCAGCGGAAAAACGCTGCGCATTATCTACCTTTATGTCTTAGATTTTTCCCGGCAAAGTACTGCTACGCGAGCGTCTAGAGTGGAAAGATTGAGCACACCCTCCCACGCCTCCATTTTTTTGCCGCGGTGGTACAAGACCGAATATGGCAGCGTTCCATTCCACGTAGGATCCAAACTTCGGACATACGCCTCTGCATCCCCGTCCGGCTTTAAATAGGTTGTGTAATTCGGCCTTAGGACCTCATCCACCCATTTTTGCGAGAATTGTTTTTGGGAAAACTCGCTACTGATATCGACGACCACGGGCTGGGGAACCTGGCGATTGGCGATCCACTTCAGTAGAATAGGAAGCTCCTTGAGGCAGGGATGGCACCAAGTGGCCCAGAAATGATAGAGGACACACTGCCCTTTCTTCAGGCTTACTAAGTCCTTGGACGGGAGCATGCGGCTTGAAGCCCTGCCCGGTGTAGCGAAGAAGAGAAAACAGGCAACTATCGCTACTAGCAGCCTCAAGGGCTTACCTCCCGCAGGGAAAAGCGTGCCCGCAGAACTTCTTTGGAAAATACGCGAATAAGTTTTTCTTTAGCAAAGCGAGAAAAAACGGAGTCAGGGTTTCCACTGGCGAGCAAAGAAAGCTCCGTTTCAGACTGGCTTTTCAGACGCCGAATAACGGCTGCGAGTTGCTCCGGATGTCCATGCTCCACATGGAAGCCACCGGGAAAATCTGCCATGAGATCGGTAACGTGGCTATCTTGGGGCCCAACAAAGATATACGGCTTTGCAGTGGCAAGCACCCCGTAGATCTTGCTCGGGTGAACCAGCCCTTTTACACCCGATCCCATCACCACCAGATGAACGTCCGCCGTACTCAAAGAATAGCGTAACATCTCAAGCGGTTGGTGTGGGACCTGAAGCACGTTGGTGAGATTATTTCGGTCTGCAAATTCCGACACATCCTTCACCCTAAGCCCAGTCCCAATGAACAGAAACAAGACGTCGGGGTCAGCTTGCAAAAGCTTCGCCGCCTCTAATACCGTGTCTAAGGGGTGAGCAATGCTGTGATTTCCTGAGTAGCAGACCACAAACTTGTTTTGGATGCCGTACTTCTGGCTGAAGGGATTCTTTTTCTTTCCAACGCTGGTCTCTCTTGCTTGCACAGGCCACGGCGGCACGATCGAGATTTTTTCTGGCGGCGCCCCGTGCTTCCGTACACGCTTCTCCATCCATCTATCGAGAACCACAATGTGATCGCTGGCGCGGATGCTGAAATTAAACAACGCATACAAGAAACGCGTCACAGGCGAATTCGGCTTCAGGTACCCCACTTCCACGGCGGTATGCGGGTTCAGATCCATCATCCATTGAATGCAACGCTCTCCGCGGAGTCGGGCCAGGAGCACCCCCAGCACGCCGATCATCGGAGGTGATGTGAAAACTATCATGACGTCGTGGCGTTTGAGCCACAGAAGCTTCCAGGCAGCAGACAGGAGAAAGGAGGTCGCGTCACAGAGCCGTGTCAGAATATTCCGCTTTCCAAATGCGGTAGAAAAAACCCTGTGGATTTCAATGCCATGCAAGGTCTCGTGAGAAGGATAACAGCGCTCCCGGTGGTTGTACTCTCGTTTGTCGGCCAGGACGGTGACGCAGTACCCTTCCTGGCGCAGCTCCATGGCCAAATCGGTCACATGCAGCGCAGTCGCGACGGTGTCAGGCATGAACACTTGATTGAATAGAAGGACTCTCATGGGATTACTAATCTTTACGGCTATTTGGACAGAATAGCCCCAGTCGGTTGATTTGCAAAGGCATCCCGCCTAATCTCGGCCCCATGAAAATGTTACCCCCCGTTCTTTTGGCTCTGGTCCTGGTATTCGTGGGCTGCACCCGTAAACAAGCGCCCAAGCTTCCCCCGTATGCGGCTTACACGTTTCAGGATCAGGATGGAAAAAACATCAAGTTCGAACGCTTTAAAGGCAAACCAACGTTCGCATCCTTTATCTTCACTCGCTGCCCCATGGCCGACATGTGCCCGCTTACGATGCAAAAGACCAAGAAAGTCTACGACAAAGTCAAAGCAGAGGGTCTTTCGGCTAATTTTGTGGTCTTCACCATTGATCCGGTGTTCGACACGCCTGAAGTGATGACAGAGTACGCGAAACGCTACCAACTGAACCTGAATGATTTCACACTGCTGACCGGTACGGATGAAAGTGTTTCTAAAATCGCCTCGGAACTTGCCAATGTAATTGCTATCCCCTCAGCTAATTACATCACGCACAATGTAAAAAGTGTTCTCCTGAACGCCAACCTTGAGGTCGTGGAGGAGTACAAAGACAATGAATGGAAGCCAGAGGACGTAATAACCAAACTTAAGACGCTTTAGGTTAAAAGGTATGGCG
>JAGQZV010000170.1 GCA_020435295.1 Bdellovibrionales bacterium
GTATTTAGCTCGTCGACAAAAAGGCGGTCACCCATGGCCAGGCGGTATTGGAGCGCCACATAGAAACTTTCGTCTGAAAGACTGATACCATAGTAAAGACGCCAAAAAGAAACCAGCACGCTCGCGCCAAAGCCGGCCGCTACAATACAAAAAGCCATGTGCTCGCGATTTTTCACTGGGTTTAGGGCGCGTTGGATTAAAGACACATTATATCACTGGAGGCACATGAGCAGCCAAAACGCGGAGTCTACCGTAGCTTTGCAATACCAGCAGACCCCTATCGGGATCTGGCGGCCAACGCCTCCTGTTATGCACAGAGTCTCGGCGTTTAATCCGAGGTGGTTTTCTCTGTTGTCAGAAATCGAGCAAAGGCATTTTTGGCATCGCGGCAGACTGCGTTATCTTCTGAAAGCCTTGGGGCCCTATCTTCTCAGCCATTCCGCCAAACATCGGTTGTCGGCAATCGACATTGGTGCCGGGGCTGGGGGTTTTGTTAAGGGGCTGGATAGGGAATACGGTTCTCTCTTTTCCGAGCTCGCAGTAGGAGACTCTTCCGAGCAAGCACTAGGCGCTTGCAAAAGCAAACTGCCCACTTCGGTACATTGCTACCAGCTAGATGTGTACCGATTACTTTGGAAAGAACGTTGGGACGCGATCTTTATGCTAGATGTCGTCGAGCATCTGGAAGACGACCAGCGGGCACTCTGCGAGGTCTATCAGGCGCTGCGACCCGGCGGACTATTAGTTCTGACTGCGCCCGCTTTTCAACGGCTTTGGAGCCACAATGACGTTTTTGTTGGCCATAAGCGACGCTACACGAAGAAGAGATTCGACGCGCTTGCGACGAATGCCGGTTTTGAGGCTTGCCACCTGGCCTACTTTTGTTTCTTTCTCAGTCCTCTTGTTTACCTTTCCCGACTGCGTTCGCCGCGCATCGACGCAAGCGATGTAGCCGCCGTGGAGGCGTACGTCGAAAAGACTCACCGCGTTCCAAGCGCCTGGATTAACACCCCATTGCGGCTAATTTTTGAACTCGAATCTCGTTTGGCGAGCTACCTAAGCTTTCCGTGGGGGACTTCGGTCTTGGGTATTTTTGAGAAGCCTCGGCGTTAGGGCCCATGCTACAATATAATTTGGAGAAAGTTCTTTCTCCAATCCCCATTCCTGGGAACACCTCCAAACACAACGAAAGATATCTAGCAAAAGGACGGCCTATGAAAACCATTCTAGTCACCGGTGCCGGCGGCTACATTGGAACGGCGTTAGTGACTCAGCTTTTGGCAGAAGGCTACAAGGTAGTGGGTGTGGACCGCTTCTTTTTCGGTAAAGAACTGCTCGGTAGCTCGCAGACCCACCCAAATTTCCAGCTTTTACAAAAAGACATTCGAAAATTGAACGCTGCGGACTTTGCGGGAGTGGATGTCGTAATGGATTTGGCGGGATTATCGAATGACCCCACAGCGGAACTATCTCAAGATCTTGCCTGGAGCATCAACTTTGATGGCGGATCCAACGTGGCTCGGGCAGCCAAGGCGGCTGGCGTAAAGCGCTATATCTATTCCTCCTCGTGCTCCGTTTACGGCACGGGTAAGCAACTATTGCTCACCGAAGAATCGGAGCTTGCGCCTGCTACAACGTACGCGCAAACCAAGGTGCGCTTGGAGGAAGAGCTTTTAAAGCTACAGGATCGGACTTTTGAAGTTGTTATTCTTAGAAATGCGACCGTTTACGGTTATTCCAGCCGGATGCGATTTGATTTAGTCATCAATTTAATGACGCTCTCTGCGTGGCGAGACGGACAAATTGTAATCATGGGCGGCGGCAAACAGTGGCGACCAGTGGTGCACATTCAGGATGTTGTCGAAGCCTTTTGTACATGCATTAGTGCCCCCTCCTCTGCAGTCGCTGGAGAAATTTTTAATGTGGGCTCTGATGAGCAAAACTATCAGGTTTTCCAATTGGCCTACATGATCAAATCTGTGTTTTCTGGCGTTAAACTCATTACTGCTCCAGACGACGCGGATAAACGAAGCTACAATGTAAGCTTCAAGAAAATTCACGAAGTACTGGGTTACACAGCTAGCCAGACACCCCTTTCTGCCGCAAAAGAGCTGAAAGAAGCGCTCACTATGGGCAAGATAGATATCTATGATAAGCGGCTCAACACCCTAAAACACTACCAGCACCTTTTAGAGGTTCAGGAAACGTTTAGCGCACTTGCCGAAGATGGAAAGATCATTTAATGAAGGTTCCCTTTTACAAACACAACTTGAACGAATCTGATGTCGCTGAACTTCTGGATACACTCTCAGGGGTTTTTCTCACCTCAGGTCCTAAGACTCAGAGCTTTGAACAAAAATTGGCAACTTATTTGGGTGTGGGGGGGGCTCTGGGAACCACGAGCTGGACGACAGCAGCTTTTCTCGTCCTCAAAGCCTGGGGCATTGGTCCGGGAGATGAAGTCGTGCTCCCGGCTCTTACCTTCATCGCCAGTTCAAATGTTGTGCTTCACTGCGGCGCCAAACCAGTCTTCGTCGATGTGGAGAGCAAAACTGGGAATATGGATTTAAGCTGCGTCCCTTCCGCACTGGGTCCGAGCACTCGAGTAATTCTCCCGGTGCATCTGTACGGGCAAATGGTCGACGTGGCGAGATTAGCCCAGCTTGTGCGTGACAAGGGTATCAAAATATTGGAAGACAGCGCTCATTGCATCGAGGGGACGCGGAAGGGAGCGCACCCCGGTCAACTGTCGGATGCCGCGTGTTTCAGTTTTTACGCCACCAAAAATATCACCTCAGGCGAAGGGGGAGCTGTTGCCAGCAACGATTTGGACTTACTCGAGCAAATAAAACTGCTGCGCCTGCACGGCATGAGTCTTTCCGCCAGCGATCGTTACACGTCACTGTACAAACATTGGGACATGACAGTACTGGGCTATAAGGCAAACATGTCCGATATTCAGGCAGCCTTGCTTTTGCACCAGCTGGAGCGCATCGACCGCTTGAGAGAGCGAAAAGAGGAAATCTGCCAGTACTACGAGCGTGAATTTAAGGCGGCAGGCATCGGATTTCCACAGGTGGAATCAGACAGCATTTCCGCGCGGCACCTTTTCACTATTTGGGCCCCGCCGGGACAGCGAGACGCTTTGTTAGGCGCGTTGCAGAAGGCAGAAATTGGTGTTGCGGTGAATTTTCGTCCGGTACACCTGATGAGTTACTACCGTGAGCGCTTCGGATACTGCCCAGGAATGTTCCCACGCGCTGAGCGCATCGGGAACCAAACGCTCACCCTCCCCATGTATCCATGTCTGACAGACGCACAAGTTGAGTATGTTGCGAAAACAACCATCCTGGAGTACCGCAGGCTAGACAAACCCTGCACACCACGATGCCCGGAACCGACGCTTTAAGTAGCGCAAACTGCGCCCTACCGCCAATTTCGGCTGAGAACGTTCACTATTTTTTTGTACGCCGTATGGAACGGAGGCTCCTTACCCTCTTCTGCCTTGGTTCCCACTAGCGTTCTATTTTCACACCAATTGGGATTTGCCTGCACTAAACGCGCAAATTCCTCGTACGAGATCCCCGGTCGGGCTTCGCCGTTAGCCTGAGGCATCGCGAGCAGCGTCGGCCCGAGAAATTCAGCCCGGCCCCATTTGATCACCGTAACAAGCGGAACGTCCCCGGATGAATTTGGCGTCATCGGATCAAATTCGTGCTCTAACAGCCATTGGTAGGCCCAGATCCAACCCGACTTGATCGCAGCCGACGCTAGTGTATCGCCGGAGAAGTTTTCAACGGTGCCGATCGGCATCTGTTTCACAACTTTTTCCAAGAATTTGTCGGTCCCTTGGATAGCAAGCCGAACGAGTTCGTGACCGAATAGCCGAGTTTCTAAGGGTTCCATGATGAGTTCCGGCCGAGCCGTGAGCATCGCGTCAACCACCTCCAATTTTCTTTCGCTCAAGGCAAGAAAGAGATCCTTTGTTGTTAGCTCGCAGCCTCTTTCGATAAACGCCAGGGCCAGCGATTCATGTTTGGAACGTAGAAGCACGGCCAACTCAGTCTGCTGACCACGTTCTAAGAGAATTTGTGCCAAATTCCCATTCTCCGAACCCAGCGCAATATCCATTTCCACTCTCAAACCCTCCTCGATTAACAAGGAAGCGATGGCCTCATGGTTCGCGCGAATAGCGACGGCAAGAAGGTTCTCTCCGCCTCGATTGGCCGCTTCCAGGCTGAAATCTAGATTATACGTAGCAAGCTCCGCCGGAAGCACCTGGCGCACAAGTTTTCCTTTTCGCGCAAGCACTACAAAACCCCGGACTAAATCGAGATCGCCGCCAAGCACGGCTGCAAATGCCGCCGGCACAATGCGCAGCACCTGCTGCTTGCAATACTCCAAGGCTTTTACTGCAAGCTCGTACTCCGTTTGAGAAAGCGCACCTCCCACCCGAACCACTCCCGTTTCGAGCAAAATACCAGTCGCGGTGGTCGGGTCCATGGTGGCCACACGCGCTGTAATTTCCTCCTGAAGCGCTTCTGCTTCAAGTCCGAGTTTTTCGGCTGCCTCTTTCTTTTTTTGTTCAATTACATCATTAAGTCCGGCGTGAAGTGAGGCCTCATTTGCTTTGGTAGCCAGGCTTTCGTTGTGAACCATTAGAGCGGCCAACTCTGCTATGATGACATCCTTACAGGTGTCATCGACGGTCTCTGTTTCGGCTCCAAATAGTGCGGTTCCAGCGGCGCACGTCATCAACAGCCACGCCATCATCATTGTCTGTTTCATTGCTCTACCCTTCCTCTCCACTCCAACGTAAAAGATCTACAAAAAAACTTTTTTCTTCTCTTGTGACTTGTCCGTCTTCCCAACCTCGCCACTCGCGGTAGACAGTGAACAAAGCCGCCACAAGTGTTTTGCGAAGCGCGGGCCCGATGGTCGAATCCCGACGCCAGCGGGAAATAAGGGTAGAAACGAGTGGCGGAATACTTCGATCTTCCCCCTGCCCTGTTTGCGTGCTGAGAATGCGGCGGCGCGCTACGGAGATTCCCGAATCGCTTTCAAAATTCACGGTATTTAGCGGTTCATGCGTTAGCGCCGAAAGCTCGCGCAGAAGTCCCGGCGGGGGTAGCAAAGTATGGGAGGTCGCAAAGGCCTCGGCGTCGGCTTTCCATTGATTTGCTGCCGCTAAGAGTTGTTGAATCTGCGGATCTAAGATCGAACGGACCATGGGTTTTGTCGTTCCGAGGTTTGACTGCTTGCAGATTTCTTCTAGTTCAGCGTTAGACTCACCAATGGCGATGAAATTAACAAATATATCGATGTCAGATGGAAGTCCCTCTTGAGCTTTACTGATGGTTTCGGGGTTCACGGTAGAACCCCCATCGGTCAAAAAGACTGCGGTCGCTCTTTTCAGATCCCGCTTAGGCCCAGTCGTTTCGACTTTGCTGTAGGAGGCTTTTACCGCTTCGTAGAAACTTACGAGCGCACCCTCTATATCGGTTCCGCCTCCAGCCGTATAAGGTGGGGCGTGCGAAAGGACCTGGGAAGCGAGGTTGTACCCACCCTCTAGAGTATCAATCGGGTTACCGTCCGCGAGTGTGCTTTCAAAAGGAACCAGAATAACTTGTGTCAGTGGCCGCCCTTGCCGATCCGTTTCCCGCATCGCGTAGTCCAGCAGCACGACAATCAGATCATTGAGGACAGTAATACGGGAGTTCGACTGCATTGAACCTGACACATCCAGGAATACGACTAGGAGTTTTCGCTCCAGCACTCTGGTGGGTTCACGCGAGGGGACTTCACGTTGGGTCCCCAGTGCAAACTGGCGTCCTTCAAACAGCGGGGCAAAAAGCGGTTCCCCGGGTCTAGGCATCAGTAACATTCGCGGTAACTCCAAGGGAGAACGCGCAATCACCAAATCCTGATTATTCCCTCGAGGAATCGGATCGCGTTCCCAAACACGCACGGTTCCCGTTTCAGGTTCGGGTGTAATTTGCGCCACCATCGGCCCAAAACTCTCAAGTAAAGCGACGCGCGAAAGTGAGGCGAGCGTTCCCGACTTTAAATCATCCACAAATTTTCGAAGCGCTGGGGAACCGAGGCGTAAAACCTCTCCGTACGTCTCCTGCACCCAGCGGCGGGCTAGGGGGCCAGAAAGGTGCGCCAGCACACGTTCGGCGAGATCAAACTCCGCCGCGTCCGCGTGATTCATCTTCATGAACTCTTCGAGTATCAGTCGCAGCTGATCCAAATACGCCTGCTCCCCGAGACTGAGTTCGCGTCGTGCTTTGAGTGCCTCGAATAAGGGTAGAATAGAGCGGAGTTCTGCGTATGCCTTGCGGTATTCTCCCTGAGAGAGCGACACGCGGATGTTTCCGAGTAAATTAGGTGGAGACAATTGCGGGTAGTGCTTTTGGGTGGCCGCTAAGTGGAGCAGTCTACCCGACGCCGCAACCGTCGCTGCGGCCCCCTCTGGGTTGAGAAGCCCCAGAAGCCGATTGGCACCCACCAATGCCTCAGTCTTTTTCCCTGTGCGCAAGGCCGCTTGGATTCCATGGGTCTCAATCGTTTCGGCAAGCACCGCGAGCAGCTTTTCCTCAGGCGTGTTAAAGCCCGCCTGGTCCAATATTCTGAGAGGTGTCGGGTTAGACGGCGACGTATCGTGCCCCTCTCCCTGACTCTGTGTATCGTCTTTAGAATCGCTACCCTCTTCTTCTTTGGACTCCTTCGCTTCCTCACCCGCATCCGCTTCTTTTGCTTCTGTGGCTTCAGCTTTTTCTCCGTTGTCTGCTGGCGTAGACTGTTCCCCGGTTCCTTCTCCGGCAGGGGAATAGGGTGGCGTGGGATCAAAAGGCTCCCAATGCTCCCCCGCCCACACTTCGATCCACATGTGCCGCGGGACACCCGTACGCGCGAGAGTCCAGAGAGTTTCGTCCTCTTTTTCTGTCTCCGAGGCCGTTGTCCCCGCAACGACGCGCGTCGGGACTTGGAAAAAGTCGCGCAAGATGAGGGCTGCGATCCACGCCGCTCCGTCGCAATTCACGATTCCACCGTGAGCGAGTGCCACAGGGCGCGGCAGGCCCGCGGCTTTCAACCTCTTTAAAAGAGCGTCCGTCGCCCGCAGCAGCTCTTTGGAGACAGAACCGCTCTCTGAGTAGTAACGAAAATTTCTTTTTACAAATTCCGTGACTTCAAAGCCCAAACGCAGGGGATCCACAGACGCGGATCGCTTTAGCTGTTTTACGAACTCCATGACGGCCTTTGGCCATTTACCCGCCTCGATGCCCGAA